>NZ_KB898991.1:0-241523 GCF_000377965.1 Streptomyces sp. CNB091 | reverse complement strand
GCGGGAGCGGGGGACGGAGCGGGAGCGGGGGACGGAGCGGGAGCGGGGGACGGAGCGGGAGCGGGGGCTCCTGTGTCGTTGCTGGCTTCGGCGGAGGCGGGGGGCCCGGTGTCGCGGGTCGCCTCCGCCGAAGCGGGGGGTCCGGTGTCGCGGCTCGCCTCGGCGGAGGCGGAAGGTCCAGTGCCGTGGCTCGCCTCCGCCGAAGCGGGGGATCCGGTGTCCCGGCTCGCCTCGGCGGAGGCCGCGCCGGGTTCGGCGCCCGGTCGGCCGACGCCGCGCAGGCCGGTCTCGGCGCCCGTGCCGGTATGGGCCCCGGGCGCGGCCGGCGTTCCCGGGGCGGCGGCGCAGGGCGCGCACCGGGCCGGTCCCAGCCAGCCGCGGGCCGGGCCGGTGAGCGGATGGCCGGCGGGGCACGCCGTACGCCAGGGCTCCTCCGGCTCGACGGCGAACCGGTACGCGGCACGCGGGATCAGCAGTCCGGTGACGGCACCCCAGACCGCGGCGAGGGCGAGCAGCACGGCGTCCACGGAAAGACCCTAGTGGGCCGTGGGAAGAGGGGTCTTGGGTCCGGGGGCCCAAGCGCGGCCGTGTCGGGCCCGGGCGGGTCCGCCGGGGGCTACGGTCGGTGCCCATGAGGACATGGCGCGATGGCGACGGGACGCTCACGGTCGGCACGGACTCCGGGGCCCGGGAGGTGCCGCTGCGGATAGCGGCCTCGTACCGGGCCCGTTCCAAGGGGCTCCTCGGGCGGGACGGGATCGAGGGGGCGATGATGCTCACCCCGTGCGGGAGTGTGCACACCTTCCGGATGCGGTTCCCCATCGATGTGGCGTACCTGGACCGGAGGTTCACGGTCCTGGCCGTCCGCACGATGAGGCCCGGCCGCCTCGGGCTGCCCCGGCTCCGGGCCCGGCACGTGGTGGAGGCGGAGGCCGGGGCGATGGAGCGGTGGGGGGTGCGGCCGGGCGTACGGGTGGAGCCGAGGGCGACGGCCCACGCCTCCGGGGCTCCCGGGGCGTCGGGTTCCGGAGCCTGAGAAAGCGGCGCGAGGCCGCACGGAGTGGACTACGGCGGGCCCGCGCCCAGCAGGGTCCAGGCCCCGTAGGCGGCGGACGCGCAGGCCAGGACTGCGAGGACGGCGGCCGTACGCCCGGTCGTGCGCAGCCGCAGCAGGGCGACGGCGGGCGGGAGCAGCAGGGGGAACGCGGGCATCATCAGGCGCGGCCGGGAGCCGAAGTACCCGGCGCCGATCAGCGAGATGACGACGATCGTGAGGGCGTAGACGAGCAGCGGGAGCGGCTGCCGCTGCCGTACGCACAGCACCACCAGCCACCCCAGCAGCCCGAGCGCCGCGCAGAGGCCGAGGGTGGCGGGCCACGGGAGGCCGGCGATGAACGCGGCGAGCGCGCGGCCGCCGTCGATGTTGTTGCCCCACTGCGCCTGGACGTCGAAATAGGCGAACGGGCTGCCCTCGCGGACGGCCACGAACACCACGTACGCCAGCCAGCCCAGCGGTGCGAGCGCCACGCCCGCGATCACCCGGGCGTTTCGGCGCAGCACCGGGCCGGCGCGGCGCTCGTCGCGGTACTCCCGTACGAGGGTGACGGCCGCGGTGATCGCCAGGGCCGCGATGAGCGCCGCCGCCGTGGGCCGGGTGAGCCCCGCCAGGACGCAGAGCGCGCCCGCCACGATCCAGCGGCCCTGGAGGACGGCGTACAGCGCCCAGGCGGCGAGCGCGGTGAACAGGGTCTCGGTGTACGCCATCGACTGGACGAAAGCCGTCGGGTACACCCCCCACAGGGCGGCCAGCACCACGCCCGTACGCCGTCCTCGCAGCTGGGCGCCGACGGCGTAGATGCCCCAGGCGGCCAGCAGCCCGGCCATCCAGGCGACCAGGAGTCCGGCGCCGCCGAGGGTGAGCGGGGTCACCTCGGAGATGGACCGCTCCAGGGCCGGGAGCAGAGGGAAGAAGGCCAGGTCGGAGTGGACGGAGCCGTCCGGAAGGGTGACGGTGTAGCGGTAGCCGTTCTCGGCGATGCGCTGGTACCAGACGGAGTCCCAGCGTCCGCTGAGCGGCCCCAGGGGGTCCTTCCCGGCGGCGGACGCGGCTGCCCAGAAGGTCAGGAGCCCCAGGGCCCGGGCGGCGACGTAGACCGCGAGCGCGGGCGCGGCGGCCCGGAGCGCGGCGGTGGCCCGGGACCCGGGGGTGCGGGGGCCCGGGGCCGGACCGGCGGGCGGCCGGGCGCGGAGCTGGTGATCGGACATACGGCCGATTATGACGTCGGCGGCGGGCATCCCTCCGCACCGGGGGCCGGGGCCGGGGAGCGCCCGGGGGTGCGCGGCGGCCCGGCTCAGACGCCGAGCACCTCGTTCCCGTACACCCTCCACGGCGACATCTCGACCCCGTCCATGACGGCCAGCTGCGGGTGGCGGGCAGCCGTCTCGTCCCGTACGGCGACGGCGTCCGGCCAGGAGTGGAGGTGCGCGTCGCCCTCGATGACGACGCCGTCCCAGTCGGTGGCGGCCGTCGCCCCGCTCCGGTCGACGACGAAGCCGATGCAGAGCACGGAGGCCCGTCCGACGGTCCGCCGGAGGGCGCTCACCGCGTGTTCCCGCTCCGGCTCGGGCAGCTCCCCCACGGAGAACTCCACGGCGACGACGCCGGCCCGGGCCTGCCGGATGCGCACCAGGAGGTCGAGGCCCCCGTCGGTCCACAACCGGAATCCGACCTCGCGGAGCCGCTGGAGTCCGGCGATGGACAGCAACTGCTCGCGGGTGACGGGCGAACGGGCGCCCAGGGACGCGGAGTCGAGGCTGACGAGCACGGTGCGGCCGGAGACCGGGTGCGTCGGGCGGAGCCCTTCGGCCTCCAGGTCGCCCAGCAGGGTCCGGGCGTCCAGCGGGGTCCAGCCCAGGTGGTACGAGTAGAAGAATCCGGCATCCATCGACGCCTCACCCCCATCGCGGTTCTTCGCGGCGTCGTGGTCGGCGACCACCGGCACATCCGAGGGTACTGAGCCGCGGCCGGGGCGGCGTGGGCCCACGGGCCCACGGGCGGCCCCAAGCGGAACAGCGGGCGCGCCACGGCGCAACACAGCTCCCGCACCGCGCACTTGGGCCCGGGTTTGGGGCCGGAGGCCCGAGCCGGGGCCGCTTCTCCGCCGTACGCTCCCAGCCGTCGGGAACACGCGCGGGGCCGAGGAGAGGTGAACCGTGAGCGGTGGGGCCGTACCGCTGGCCGGGCTGCTGTACGGCTTCGCCGTCGCCGGGGACGTCGTCGGCATCGAGGGCGTCCTCATGCCCGGCGTCTCGCTGGCGGCCGGGGCGGCGTCGGGGTTGGCCGTCGACCGGCTCCTGGAGGAGCGCGCCACCCGGACCCCGGAGCCGCCCCGGTACACGTACGACTGGCGGGACGGCGGTGCGACCGCGGTGGAGTACCTGGGCCTCGTCACCCTCGTCACCCTCGTCACCCTCGTCACCCTCGTCGTCCTCGTCGCCCTGCTCACCGGCGCGCTGGTGGTGGCCGGGGTCAGCGGAAAGATCGGGGAGCGCCTGCGGTGCGCGATCAGCTCGTCGGCCGGTGGCGGCGGCTCGTGCTTGACCGGTGGCCAGGACGACACCCCGAACGTGGGAACGCCGATGACCGGGGGCCTGGTGGCGGGGGTGGACTCGCAGGGCGTTCCGTTCTTGGTGCGCCTGAACGCGGTGAAGGACGCGGTCGACGCGGAGGACCTGGACGCGGTCGTGGGGCCGATCACGATCAAGTAGGGGATGCGATCCGGGGCTTGTGGTGTTGTTCGGACCACCGCCCTCATTGGAGGAGACCCGCACCATGGCAGAGCTGAAGATCGACGCCGTCGTGTTCGACGTACTCGGCACGCTCGTCGACGAACCCGCCGGACTACGCGCCGGCATCCGCGCGCTCGTCGATGAATCCGCCGGACTACGCGCCGGCGTCCGGACGCTCGCCCCGTCCCCCGGCACCCCCGGCACCCCGGACGCCACGGACGCCACGGACGCCACGGACGCCACGGACACGGACGCCATGGCCGCCATGGCCGCCACGGTCACCGCCGGGACCGAGCGGCTCCTGCTGTTGTGGCAGCGGCACATCGAGCGCGAGCAGCGCCGCGTCCTGGACGGCGACCGGCCCTATCTGCCCAGCGATCTCCTCGACCGGGAGGCCGCCGGGCTCGTCGCGGAGGCCGCCGGGGTCGAGGATCCGGCAGCGGTGGAGGCACTCGCCCGGGCGGCCCGCCGCCTCCCGCCGTGGTCCGACACCGTGGCGGGGCTCGCCCGGATCGGCGGGCGCTTCCCGCTGATCGGCCTCTCCAACGCGAGCCGGAAGGCGCTGCTGGAGCTGAACGCCCACGCGGGACTGCGCTGGCACCAGGCGCTGTCAGCCGAGGACGCCCGCGCCTACAAGCCGGACCCGGCGGTCTACCGACTGGCCGTCACCGGCTCCGGGGCGCCGCCGGAGCGACTGCTGATGGTCGCCGCCCACGCCTGGGACCTGCGCGGCGCGCAGGCGCTGGGCCTGCGCACGGCCTATGTGGCCCGCCCGGTCGGAGACCCGCCCTCCTCCTCGGACCGGTTCGACCTGTACGCGGAGGGTCTGGCGGAGCTGGCGGAGCAGCTCGGGGTGTCCTAGGGGTGGCCGAAGCCCGGGGCCGCTCCCGCTCCCATTTCTGCTTCTGCTGCCGCTGCTTCTCAGGGCAGCAGCGGGCAGGTGAGGGGGAGGACGCGTTCGGTCAGCCGACCGGTGAGGACCGTGTCGGTGAGGACAGTGTCGAAGTCGGTGTCAGTCGCGGAGTCGGAGTCGGTGCCGGAGTCGGTGTCGGTGTCGACCGCCTGCGTCAGCCAGTCCGCCGCGGTCAGCCGGCCCACCACCTCCCGGAGATCGCCGGGGTCAATGGCGCACCAAGAGGAGAGGGCTTCCACGCCGAGGCCCTCGCCCTCGGGCCCCAGTCGTCCATCGGCCGTCACACCGGTGGCCAGGGCCAGGGCGAGCAGGCGGGCGTCGGCCGTGGTCTTGGCCTTGCGGAGCTTCTTCTCGCCGACGACTCGCTGGGCCCAGCCGCTGAGCTTGGGGCGCATCTTCCTGCCGAAGGTGAACGGGCCCGGGTCGCTCTCGTCGGGCGTCAGGGACGGCACGTCGATGCGGGTGGGGTTCTCCGGGCGGGAGGCGATCAGTTCCTCGACCGTACCGGCGATTTTCAGCCAGCCGCACTCCAGCAGTTGCTCCACCAGGTGTGCGGGTTCCGCCAGGGGCAGCCCCTTGAGGTCCTGCCCGACGAGGTTGCCGGTACCGGACTGCGCGGTGCGCAGCGTCAGCATCACCACCAGCAGGCGGGCCTCCGGCCCCGGCAGGGGCGCGTGGTCGGCCACGTGGGCGAGGACGGCCCGTGCGTGATCCCACTGGGCGGACGCGGTCAGCAGCCGGGCCACAGCGGGGCCTTCGCCTTCCGGGGCTTCACCGATGCGGTGCAGATGCTGGAGACGGGCGGTGGCGGCGGCCTGTTCGGCTCGCTGGGCGTCGAGGCGGAGTCCGGTGTCGGCGGTGACTTCGGCCCAGGCGCTGAAGGCCTTCGCCTTGCGGGCGTGGAGGTCGGCGAGCATCGCGAGGTCGGGTTCGGCACGCTGCTGATAGGCGCGGAAGAGTTCGCCGAGTTCGGTGAGTTCGTCCCGCAGCGCGACGGGCCGCAGGTCGTGCGGGACGAACCGCTGCGCGATCCTCCCCCGCCGGGCGCGCTGCCGCGCCGGCCTCGGGGGCCGAGGAGGCCTCTCGGACCGGGGAGCCGGCACCTCGTGCGGGGCGGCGGCCCCGGAAGCCCCGGAAGCGAGGTGCGAGAAGTGGGGCCCGACGGCCGACACCGTCGGCGCATGGACCGCCGAGGGCCGGGAGGCACCGGCAGGAGCCGTCCGGTCGGGAGCCGGGGCGGTCGCGGCGATCTTCGCGGTGGGATGCGCGGCAGCACAGCGCGAGCAGCATTCCATCACCTGCCACCAGCGCCCTTCCCGGTCCGTGACGACGGCCAGGACGACCGCGCCGCCGCATCTCCAGGGCGCCGGGCGCTCACGCGGTCCGGCGGGGCGGATGTGGGTGTGGCATTCCGCGGCCCGGCAGGCGCAGTACGCCGACGGGCTGGGGGCCGGGCCCGCGCGCAGGTGGGCCTTGAGGTGCTCGACCGCCGCCGTACGGCCGACGGCCGCGGAGGGCAGCACCTGCGCGGCGCAGGCCGGGCGGCTGCACGAGACGCGTACGTCCGCCCGGCCGCGGCCGACAGGGTCCAGCCGCACCGTCCATGTGCGTCCCGTCACCCGCTCGTTCGTCGCGTGGGCCTCCACACCCATCACACCCTCCTCGACGCCTGTTCGTCCGTGCACCCCGGCACCCCCGGCACCCCCGCCGACCCACGTCTCCGTGGCGCACGGCGTGTCGCATCCCGCCGCACCTGCCGCCGGTCCTGATCCCGGCCCGGCCGCACGAGGGGCCCACCGTGTTCTTGTCCGTAGGGGATGTGTTTGATCCACAACGCAAACGACGGTCCGCCGTTCGGGTGACGGGCTCGGAGAGAATGTGGCCGGTTTTCGGCCCTGACGGTCCTGCGGGCGGGCCATCCGCCGCAACGACGAACGGCCCGGCACGCGATGGTCGTCGCGCGCCGGACCGGGCCGTCTCCCTGGGGTGCGGAGGAGGTCAGGACCCCGCGCCGCGCGGGAAGGAGACCTCCACGCGACGGTTCTTCTTGCGGCCCTCTTCGTTGCTGTTGCTGGCGATCGGGTACTGCTCGCCATAGCCCCGGATCTCGTACGTGATCGTGGCGCCGAGTTCCTTCGACAGAACCCCGTGCACGGCGTCGGCGCGCTGCTTGGACAGGACGTCGCCGTGGGCCGAGGAGCCGAGGTTGTCGGTGAAGCCGAAGACGCGGACCTTGGTCGCGTTCTGCTTCTTGATCTCGGCGGCGATCGCGGCGATACGGGCGTTGGCCGCCGAACCGAGCTTGGCACTGTCCTTGCCGAAGAGGACTTCGGCCTGGAGCGCGAACTTGATGTCGGCGTTGCTGTCCTCGCGGCGTTCCTCGCCGCCGAGGTCCTCCACGACCTGGACGATGTCCAGAACCCGGCCGGGAGCGAGGGTGCCGCCCTCCGGCATCTTCAGGTCCGGGTCGTTCGGGTCGACGGGAACGGGCGGCTCCGACGTCGCCTCCGTCCCGGGCGGGACGCTGGGCCCGTCGTCGGCGTACGAGGGCGAGGCTCCGAGCAACGTGGTGCCGGCGATCAGCACGGCGACCGCGACGGCTTGGCCCAGGTGGCGGGGCGCCCGGGGGCGCTTGGTGGTCTTCATGGCCGCACTCACCCAGAAATCTTCAGCGAGGTGGTGGCGAACGTCGGGAGAGTGAAGTCGACCTCGGTCGTGCCCTGCGGCGGGGCGGGGAACTGCATGAAGATCGGCGCGGACTTGCCCGGGGTGAGGGATGAGATCGCCGTGGTGCACAGGCAGCGTGAGTCCGTGTCCCGGAGCACGTAGTAGCGCTTCTTCCCCACCTTGTCCACGAGGGTCGCACCGGCGACGGAGTTGGGGTTCTTCTGAACGATGCTGGTCTCGGAACCGGCCCAGGCCGATGCGGTCCGTACTTTGTCTCCCTCGTTGGTGATCTCACCCTGGACGGTGAGGAATCCCCCGGAGTCCCGCTTGACCTCATTGAAGACCAGGACGAGCCCGCCCTGCCCCCGCGCCTCCGCGAGCTTCACATTCGGGTCGACGGCCGCCCCCGCCGCGGTGTCCTCCTGCTGCGGCTCGCCCTCGTCATCCGCAGAGGGGCCGGCCGGGGCGGACGGCGCGCTGGAGCCCTCGTTGCCGGGCTCCTCGCCTCCGTCGTCGCCACAGCCGGCGAGAGCAAGGGCCAGGGCAGCCGTCACCGAGACAGCCGCCATCACCCTTCGGGTCGTCGTGGTCCGCCGCATGCTCATGGTCCGATTCCTCTACTCGTCGTTCGCTTCGCTGTCACTGGTCAACCAGCCGCACGTCAAAGAGAGTTCTGCTCACGCTCTCCCACAGGCCGGGCCGCTTGATATCGGCCGTCGCGATCGTGACGACATCGCCACTCAGGCACGTGAAGATGAATGCCTCCGGAGAACCGTTGTTGTCGGCGTCGATGGCCTTCGGGTTGGGGCAGCGGAACTCGATGAGCGCGGTGGCCTTGGCCTTGGCGACCTTGTCCTCCGAGCCGGGAAGCACGGGCGAGTCCACCGGATCACGGCCCTCGACCTCGACCGTGATCAGGTCCCGCAGATAGCCGGGGGAACGCGTGCAGGAGGTCGTGTCGGCTTCGTTGGCGTTGGCCAGCCGTTGCGCCTCAGCGCAGGGCGGGGCGAAAGGCGCGATGAGGAAGGCATCCAGCACGTTGCCGGGCAGCGAGTCGAGGAATCCGGGCCCGAAGTTGGCGCGTGCCTTCTGAGCGGCGGCCAGCGCGGCGGCGTCCGCCGCGCCCTGGGAATCATTACGCAAGGCCGAGGCCTTGCCGACAGCGAAGAAGGCCAACGCGAGGAAGAGCAGGCCCGCCACCATCATGATGTAGATGGGGAAGGCCTGCCCTGCGTCGCCGCGTGGACGTGTACGCATCAGCCAGAGACGATGGCGGTCACCAGTCCGTCGATACGCTGCGAGATGTTGTCTCCGATGTCCGAAGCGGCGACCGCACCGATGATCGCCACGACCACCAGGATGATGCCCAGGTACTCGAACGCCGTCTGCCCCCGGTCCTTCGCCGCGTAGCGCTTCTGGATGCTGCTGACGGCGGTGCTGGCCCAGCCGTTGACGCGGACGGCGGTCTTCAGGGTGATGTTCGACATGGTGTTCCCCTCCGGGTTCGGCCGACCGGTTGCCGGCCGACTCGCACGTTCCTGTTGCGCCGTCCTCGGTACCGGCTTCCTCCCGGCCGGTGCCATTGGCGACGTGAGAAACATAAGGGAGAACCGCCGCTGCCCCAGAGGGCCCGTGGGCCCATTCCCGGGCCCAAAAGGCTCCCCGGTCTGCCTCGTTGTGCCATCGCTCGGTCATGGCTGCCGCCCGGTGGTGCGGGGCGCGGTGCCGAGCCAGTGGGCGATCGCCTCGCTGCGGCTGGTGCTGTGGAGTTTCGTGAAGATGCGGTTGATGTGGTTCTTGACCGTCTTCTCACTGATGAAGCAGGTGGCGGCGATCTGCTGATTACTCATTCCGGACGCAATCAGGTCCATGACCTCCACCTCCCGCGAACTCAGCTTGTACTGCTGCCTGTTGGGGGTGGCTACCGGCCCCCCGGACAGAGAAGACTGTCCCACAGAAGGTTGCAGTTGCGAAAGACTTTCCGAAGTTTCGAGGGGGCGTGGCGCCGGGTGCGCGGGGAGAGGCGCCGCCGTCAGGGCCGATCCGAGCCCCTCCGGCAGGGGGCCCCGGGGCGGAGCCGATCCCAGCCGCATGTGGGCCAGCAGGGCGTCGGCGGCCGTCGCGGTGAAGTTCGCGCGGCCGTCCTTCGTGTCGCACACCGCCCGGACCAGCTGGTCCGCCGTGAACTCGCCGTGCACCAGGTAGCCGCCCGCGCCCAGGCGCAGCGCCTCGTGGACGATCTCGCTCTCCCGGCTGTACGTCAGCATCAGCACGGGTGCGAGGCCGACCAGGTGCGGCAGGGCCGAGATCCCGTCCACGCCTGGCATCCGGACGTCGAGCAGGACCACGTCGGGGCGGTGCTGGAGCGTCCTCTCGTAGGCCTCGCGGCCGTCCGCCGCCTCTGCCACGACCTGGATGTCGGCCCGGCCCGAGAGCAGGACGCCCAGCCCCGCCCGGACCACCGGGTTGTCGTCCGCGACCACCACCCGGAGCCGGGCCGGTTCGGGAGCCGCGGGGGCCGGTGGGAAGGGGGACGCGCTGGGCCCTCCGAACGAGGGGGGCGGCGTCGGCACGGCCGGGTGCTGGATCGCAGTGTGCTGGTGCCTGGGCTGTCCGGCGGGACCGGGGGCCTGGGCGAGCGGGATGTGCGACGACGTGTGCTGGGGGGCGTGGGGGTGAGCCGACGCCCCGTCGCGGTTCGGCATGGGGGAGACATCGTCCGGCATGCTGCGACCTCCTCTCAGGGTCGGGGTCATGGGTGGGGGGTCGTGACGTTCTCGGGCGCGAGCGACGGCGGGAGCGGTGGTGAGGTCTGCGGCGCGGGGGCGGGCGGGGAGGGCGGCGGGACGCTCTCCCCGTCGGCCGTGCCCGTCAGCGCCGCCAGGGGGAGTTCCACCCGCACCTCCGTGCCCTTCTCCGCGTTCCCGCGGCCGATCCGGATGCGGGCCCCGATGGAGGCGGCCCGCTCCACCATGCCGACGAGGCCGAAGTGGCCGGCCCTGCGGAGGGTGTCGAGCGTCGTTCCGGCGGGGAGGCCGCGCCCGTCGTCGTACACGCTGATGCGGAGCATGTCGCTCTGCACGCCCGCGAGGACGATCAGGTAGGAAGGGCCCGCGTGGCGGTGGGCGTTCTCCATGGCCTCGGAGGCGACGGTGAGGAGTTGCCGGGCGACCGCCTGCGGTACGGGCGGGACCGGGGTCTCCTCGGCAAGGCGGCGGAAGGTAGCCGTGACCGGGTTGCGGTCGGTGAAGTCCCGTGCCTGAGCCGCGAGTTCCTCGACCAGGTCAACGCCGCCCTCCAGGCCCTGCTCACGGCGCAGGTCGGTGAGCAGTTCCCGGGATTCGGCGGCGGCCCGGCGGGCGGCGCGGGCGACCAGTTCCGCCTGCAGTTTCACGGTGGGCGGGTCCATGCGCCCGGCCGAGCCCGCCAGTCCGTCGGCGGCCAGCGCCAGACCGTGCAGGGTCTTGGCGACCGAGTCGTGCATCTCCCGGGCCAGGCGGGTGCGCTCGCCCTCCACCGCCTCGTTCACCGCCAGCCGCGCCCGGGTCTCGGTGAGCGCCTGGGTGGCCGTCCCGAAACGCAGGAGAAGGTTGCGCAGGGTGACCCCGACCGCCCCGGCGATCACGCAGAAGCCGGGCAGGAGCAGGGCCGGCGCCCCGCCCGGCTCCAGTTTCGGGACGCTCGCGTACACGCCGAAGACGATGACCACCTGGAGCGCCGCGAAGACCGCCGCACCGCGCCAGCCCTGGACCAGCCCGGCCAGCAGCGGGGTGCAGACGGTGACGTACGCGAGGGTCGACTCGGGGGTCGCCGTGATCAGCAGCAGCGCGCCGAAGAACACGTCGACGGCCAGGAGCCAGGGGTGCCGCAGGAGCACCGGGCCGAACCGCTCCCAGTCCCGGAACAACAGGTACGAGCCCATGAAGGTGACCAGGATCGCCGAGCCGATGAACCAGGTGGGGAGGCCGGGAGCGGTGCGGTCGATCGCGTACGGGGTCGCTATCGCGATCATCGCCAGGCGGAAGCCGAAGACCTGGCGGCACATCGCCTGGAGGGCGTTGACCTGGATGGCGAAGGTCGGGCGGGCCGGGGCGCCGGTATGGGCGCGGGTCAGTTCCGCCGTCAGTCCGGGCTGGGCTCCGCTGAGCTGGAATGCCATGTGCCCGTCACCTCCGTCTCATTCCCGGTAACGCTCGTGCTCCGCAAGGCCGGCCGACAGCTCCAGCGGGCGTTCCGGACGTAAAAGTTCCGTCCCCACCTGGCCCGTCGTTCATGTCATCCCGCCGTCGTTCATGTCATCCGCCCGTGAGGGACGTGAGGTCGACGTCGGCTCCGTACACGAATCCGACGGTGAGGAGGAGCAGCGTGCCGGGGAGGAGGAACGTGGTCACCGCGAACGTGGCCTTCGGGACCGCCCTGGCCGCCTTGCGGCGGGCGTTCTGGGCGTCGGTGCGGCGCATGTCGTTGGCGATCTGGATGAGCGTCTCGACGATCGGCGCGCCCAGTTCCTCGCCCTGCTGGAGCGTCGTGACGAACATGGCGACCTGTTCGGAGTCGTTGCGTCTGCGCAGTTCCTCGAAGGCCTGGCGGCGGCTGACGCCCATGTCCATCTGCCGGAGCGTGATGCGTAGCTCGTCCGACCAGGGGCCCTCGTACTTCTCCGCGACCCGGTCCAGCGCCTGCCGGAAGCCGAGCCCGGCCGAGACGACGACGGCCAGGACGTCGAGGAAGTCCGGCAGCGTCCGCTCGATGTGCTCACGGCGCACCCGGATCGCCGACCAGATCCCGGCCTCCACCCAGAACAGGCCGAAGGCGACCATCAGGAGGGCGAGGAACAGCTGGCCGCGCAGGAGCATCGAGAACGCGCCGAGGACGCCCAGCGCGCCGTAGACCGCGCGGCGGGCCGCGTAACGGTCGAGGGTGAGGCCGCCGGGGTTGCCCGCCAGGTCGATCTGGCGGCGCTTCTTGTTGACGGCCTTGGGGCCCATCATCCGCAGCACCATGGGGGCCCAGCGGATGCCGAGGCGGTCGATGCCGGAGCCGACCGCGCTGGTGCGGGAGGCCCCGGACTCCAGGGCCACGGCCAGGTCGCCGGGGAGTTTGGCGTCGGCCCGGTACATTCGGATGCCGTGGATGGCCCCGTAGACGGCGAGGCCGACGACCAGCGCTAGCAGCAGGTCCATGTCCGTCCCCTTTCTTCCTGGTTCCTGGTCTCAGGCATCGGTTCAGGCATCAGTTCAGGCATCGGTTCAGACATCGATACGGGAGAAGCGGCGGATGACGACGAACCCGATGGCGTAAAGGACGATGGACACGACCACCGCCACCTGGCCGAAGAGCGCCCCCGTCATCCGGTCCAGCGCGCCGGGCATGACCGCGTTCATCAGCAGCATCGCGCCGATTCCGAAGAGGGGTACCGCGTAGGCGGTCACGGTGACCTGGGAGAGCTGGGTCTTGACCTCTCGGCGGGTCTCCTTGCGCTCCTCCAGGGTCTCAGTGAGGTTGCGCAGCGAGCTGACGACCGTACCGCCGGCCCGGTTGGAAAGGACCAGCGTGGTGACGAGGACCACGAGTTCGCGGGACGGCAGACGGTCGGTCAGCTCGCTGAGCGCGTCCTCCAGGGGCTCGCCGACGGCCAGCCGCCTGGCGACCCGGGCCAGCTCCTCGCCGGCCGGGTCCTCCAGTTCCTCGGCCGCCATCGACAGCGAGGTACGCAGGGCCAGGCCCGCCTGGGTGGCGTTGGCGAGGATCCGGGAGAGCTCGGGGAGCTGGTTGATGAAGCGCTCGGTGCGCTTGACCCGCTGCCAGTTGAGGAACGCGTTGGTGCCCCAGAGGCCGATCAGGGCGGCGACCGGGCCGAAGAACGCGGCGAGCATGGAGGAGGCGATCATCCAGAGCCCCGCCATCGCGACGAGCGCGTAGACGAAGAACTCGCCGGGCGTGATGTCCATGCCGGTCGCCGCGAGCTTCAGCTCCAGTCTCCGGCCGAGCGCGGTGGCACGCAGTCTGCGGTCGAACCCCTTGAAGCGGCGGGGGCGCCCCGTCTCCCGGATCTGCCCGACGTGGGAGAGCCGTTCGACGAGGGCGTCGCGGTCGGCCTTGCCGCCGGAGTAGGAGTGCAGGCCGATCACGCCGAGCACGCAGGCCAGCAGCGTGACGCCGACGGTGACCAGGGGGAGGTTGACGTTGTCCATGGCGCGGTACCTAGTTGGCCTCTCGGGTGGCGAGCTGCTCGGCGGACTGGGCGACGCCGAAAGCCTGCGGGATGGGCTGACTGGCCAGGTAGAGGCGCTCGGCGAGCTTCCGGGGCAGCGGGAGGTACTGGAAGTCGCCGTAGATGCGGCCGTCGGGGGCCATCGGCTGTGCGTTGAACCGTGCGACCGTGACGATGCGGTACGGATCGCGGCCGTGCGAGTCGAGGACGGCGATCTCGGTGATCTTCCTGGTGCCGTCGGCGTGCCGGGTGAGCTGGACGATCACGTCGACGGCGCTGTTGATCTGATCGTGCAGCGCCTCGAAGGGGATCTCGACCTCCGACATCGAGGCGAGGGTCTGGAGACGCATCAGCGCGTCCTCGGCGCTGTTGGCGTGGACGGTGGCCAGCGAACCGTCGTGACCGGTGGACATCGCCTGGAGCATGTCGAGGGACTCGCCGCCTCGGACCTCACCGACGACGATGCGGTCGGGGCGCATACGCAGCGAGTTGCGGACCAGGTCGCGGATGGTGATCTGGCCCTTGCCCTCGACGTTCGCCGGGCGGGTCTCCAGCCGGATCACATGGCTCTGCTGGAGCTGGAGTTCGGCGGAGTCCTCGATGGTGACGATGCGCTCGATGTTCGGGATCAGTCCGGACAGCGCGTTGAGGAGAGTCGTCTTGCCGGTGCCGGTGGCCCCGGAGACGATGATGTTGAGTTTGGCCTGCACCAGTCCGGCGAGCAGGACGAGCATCTGTTCGTCCAGCGAACCGAAGCCGATCATCTCCTGGAGCGTGAAGGAGCGGGGGAACCGCCGGATGGTGAGCGTCGCGCCGGTCAGGGAGAGCGGCGGGATGATCACGTTGACACGTTCACCGCTGGGCAGGCGGGCGTCGACCATCGGGTTGGACTCGTCGACGCGGCGGTTGACGGTCGACACGATCCGCTCGATGGTCTGCATCAGCTGTTCGTGGGAGCCGAAGCGCATCGGGAGCTGTTCGACCCTGCCATTGCGCTCGACGAAGATCTGGTCGGGGCCGTTGACCATGATCTCGGTGATGGACGCGTCCTCCAGGAGCGGCTCCAGGATGCCGAGTCCGAGCGCCTCGTCGACGACGCGGCGGATCAGCTGCGAGCGCTCGACGGTGGAGAGGACCGGGCCCTCGCGGCTGATGATGTGGCCGAGGACGCGCTCCAGCCGGGCCCGCCGGTCGGCGGCGGCCAGCGAGGACATCTCCGCGAGGTCGATCTCCTCCAGCAGCTTGGCCCGGTAGGTGGCCACCATGTGGCCGTCCTCCCGTGCCCCGCCCTGTTCCTCAGGAGCGGTCATACGTGCCCGCAGGCTCATCGGCGTAGCTCTCCTCGGTGTTCGCGGACGGTACTGGTCCGGCAGGGCCCGTTCCGACCCGGGTCAGGGCCGGGAAAGCGGGGGTTCGGGTGGGGTGGGGGTGGAGGTGGGGGTCAGAGACCGATCCGGGACTTCTCGTTGGGCATGGTCGTGCTCCGCTCGGCCCACCAGTCGTCCAGTCCCGGCACCACGGAGGGCACCTTGACCCGGACCGTGACCGTGATGTCCTGGCCGCCGCTCCTGCGGTAGCGGAATCCGCCCTCCTCCACCCAGTCGCTCACGGCGTCGCGGGCGTTGGACCGGCCGCTCCCCCGGGCGTCCACGCTGGCTTCCGTACGGGCTCCGGCGCGCGCGGCCGTGCCTGCCTGGTTGGCGGCGTACGCGGCCAGGCCCAGCTGGATGGCCGCCATCGCGACGAGGAGCAGCAGAGGGAGGAAGCCGAGGTACTCCATGGCGACCTGGCCCCGGTCGTCGCCGCTCGCGCGTGCGAAACGGGTACGCCCCCTGTACGGATGCGTCGTCATCGCTGATCCTCCCTCGGGGACCCGGCCTTGCCGGTGATCTCGGTGTCGAGGTCGAACAGGCCCGGCACCAGCACCGGGACCTTCAGCTTCACCGTGGCCTTGTACAGGCTGCCGCCGCCCCGGCAGGTGACGACGACGTTCTCCGCCCAGGCGTCGGGGAGGTCCTTCTTCGCCCCCTGCTGACACGCCGCCTTCGCCCCGACCTCCGCCCCGCTGCCCTTGCGCGCGCCCACGTCGGCCGCGTTGCCCGCGAGGCTGAAGGTGTAACCGATCAGGGCGCACTCCCAGAGCACGAGCATGATCAGGATGATGAAGGGGGTCATGCCCAGGAACTCGATCGCGGTCTGTCCGCGGTCCCGGTCCCGCTTCCGGTTCCCGGCCCCCAACCAGCGGTCCCCGGTCCCGGTCCCGGCCCCGTTCTCGTTCCCGTTCCCGTACCGGCGGTCACGTAGGGCCGTGATCCGCCCCCGTATGCCGCTTCGTGCCGTCCTTGTGGTGGTCATCGCTCAACGTGTCCCATCGGAGTCTCCGAGTCCGCGGCCGGAGCCGTCGCGCCGACGGCGCGGGCGTCCGATCGAGCCCCGGTCGTTCTTCAGAGCGCCGCTGTTCCGCTTGACCAGGGCGCTGCCGCTCTTCTTCGCCGTCGCGCTCTCCTTGACGATGCCCAGCTCCCCGGCCAGGCCCCAGAGCGCCTGCTTGACCGTGCTCTTGGCGTCCAGTTCGTGCAGGCGTCCTGAGTCGATGGACGCCTGGAGTTCCTTGAAGTTCGCGGGGATCGCCGCCGAGGCGACCCGGGTGCCGGTGATCTTCTGGACCAGCTGCGGCTGGATCTCGGTGTTGCGGGTGAAGCGGTTGACGAGGGTGATCGTCTCCTCCGCCTTGCGGATCTGGAGCCGTTCCCACATCCGTACGATGCGTTTCGCGCCGCGCACCGCGATCACGTCCGGGGTCGTGACCAGCAGGGCCACGTCCGCCATCTCGATGGCCGCGGCGTTGGCCCCGTTCATCTGGCCGCCGCAGTCGATGACGACGATCTCGTAGCGGGTACGGAGCGCGCTGACGATCTGGCGGGCCGAACGGTCGCTGACCTCCTCGCCGCGTTCGCCCTCGCCGGGGGCGAGGAGCAGGGCGAGGCCCGTGGAGTGGGAGAAGACCGCGTCGGACAGCACCCGGGGCGAGATGTCGGTGATCAGGGCGAGGTCCACCAGGGAGCGGCGGAACTGGACGTCGAGGAACGAGGCGATGTCCCCGGTCTGGAGATCCATGTCCACCAGCGCCACCGTGTTGCCGGACGCCTGAGCGGCCAGGGCGAGCTGGATGGCGGTGACGGTCGCGCCGACGCCGCCCTTCGCGCCGGTGACCGTGACCACCGTGCCGCCGGGGCCGGTGAAGACGTCGTTCGCGGAGGTGAGGTGGCGGCGTACGCCGGAGGACCACTGGGCGGCCGCCTGGACGCGGTTGGCCAGTTCCTCGTAGCTCAGCGGCAGGGTGACCAGGCCGCGCGCCCCGGAGTCCATCGCGTCGGCGAAGAGGCTCGGGCTGGCGTCCGCGGTGATCAGGACGACGCCGACGGACGGGAACCTCATCGACACCTCCCGGATCAGCTCCAGGGCCGGCACCGGGCCGATCCGCTCGTGGACCAGCACCACCTCGGGCAGCTCGTCGATCGCCTCGCCCGCGAGGCGGGCCAGGGTGTCGATGAGCTGGGTGGAGTCGCCGACCGGGGTCGCGGGTTCGGCGTCGGGCAGCTGGCTGAGCAGGGTGGTGACGGAGCGGGCCGCGTCGAGGTCACCGACGGCGGGGAGGATTCTGGTGGTCATCCCATCCTCACTTGTCCTTGTCGAGCGTGTAGGTGCGGTCCCCCGGACGGATGGTGCCGTCGCTGCCCGGGGCGACGAGCGCGAGACGCACGTGCTCCGCGAAGGACTCCGCGTAGGCGACGCGCTGGGTGTCCAGCGTGTTCAGGGCGAAGGTGATCGGCACGGCC
This sequence comes from Streptomyces sp. CNB091, assembly GCF_000377965.1. Classification (NCBI taxonomy): domain Bacteria; kingdom Bacillati; phylum Actinomycetota; class Actinomycetes; order Kitasatosporales; family Streptomycetaceae; genus Streptomyces; species Streptomyces sp. CNB091. Next base: position 224,101 of record NZ_KB898991.1, on the reverse strand, counting down.
TCGGTCGCCCGGGTCCCCCGGTCGTCCGCGCTCGGGTCCAGGGCGGTCAGCTCGCCGACGTCCAGCACCTTGGCGTTGGAGACGATGACCTTGGACTGGGCCGCGTCGCCCTGGTCCTCACCGGCGAACGTGGCGTAGATGTTGACCGTCGCGCCCGGCGTGATCTTGCCCGCGACGCCGGTGGACGCGTCGATCATGATGGCGATTTCCTGCTCACCGGCGCGGAGTTCGGGCTTGCGGACCATCATGTCCGACTGGAGCAGTGAGCCTTCGCGGAGCTCGGTGACCGCGATCTTCGACTCGACCTCTCGCAGGTCGGTCACGGCGTTCTCCGACAGCCAGCGTTCGGGCATCTTGATCTTCTCGAACTGGCCGCTGTTCAGGGCTGTGTACGGAGCCACGTTGGTCTTCAACTGGTACGCCGTCACCTCGGGACCGACCTTCGAGTTGACGTCGCTGATCACCGAGAGCACGCCGGCGAAGGCCGCGAAGGCACACAGGACCGACAGGAGCAGGAGTATCACGCCGCGGCGCTGGCGGGAGTTCATGGTCCGGACAACCTCGTTCGAATCGGATGCGTAAGACGGACTGCGGACAGGGGGAGCGGTGCGGTGCAGCGGTTACGCGCATACATCCGGTGGAGCGGTGGAGCGGTGGAAGTGGAGCGGTGGAAGTGGAGCGGTTACGCGCTTACATCTGCGGTGGCGCGCCGCTGCGGGCCGACCGGAGCGAGGACGGTCGCGTGCGGGAAGTACGGGAAGTGCGGGAAGTACGGGAAGTGCGGGGAGTACGAGAAGTGCGGGAAGTGCGGGCAGGAACCGGGAGGAGCGGGTCCTGCGGATAGGAGCGGTCTCGCTAGGGGCCCGGTGACTCGCCGGACCCGTGGTGGAGGACACCGGTGAGGAGCGCGCGGCTCTCCGAAGCCGCGAGAGGAGCGGAACAGAATGCGCAGCGGTCGCCGATGAGTTCCATGGCGCACCAGTGGCACTTCTCCCGGCGTACGGAGGAGACCAACTGGTAGAGCACGGAGAGGTCCGGGAGATGGGCGGCGAACTCCACCAGCTTTCCCGTGCCCCACCAGCGCGGTGAGTCGGACGGGACCGTGGCGTCATGAATGGCCTGGACCTTCCAGGCGGGCGCGAGGGTCTCCTGTACCCAGTCCGACTGCAGATTCCCTTTGGCGACCAGAAGATGCGTACCAAAATCCGGTCCCGTCGGCGGTTCGACGGTCGGGCCCACCTTCACCAACTGTGACTCGGGTCCGGCGAGCACGGCGAACTGGGATCCGGGGACCCAGGACGTGGCGTGGCTCTTGAGGCTGACCGGGACCCGGTCGAGCCGGGCGACGGAGTTGAGGAGTGCACCCGCGTAGATGTAGTGCGAGAGCAGCCGGGCGGCGGAGGCGACCACCCCGGGGCTGAAGTCGCAGATGGACAACTGGCGTAGCTGGCGGACCAGTACGGCGAGGCCGAGGGGCGGGAGGTCCACCTTGACCAGGGCGATCCGGTCGCTCTCCAGCACCGAGCGGATGGAGTGGAGGCGACGCTCGTGCTCGGGCCGGATGCCCGAGGGATAGAGGGCGATCACATACCCGTGCTGTTCCAGCAGCAGGTGCATGTCGCCGATCGCCAGCTCCAGCGTCTGGGCCTCGGGGGCCTGGAGCAGAGCGGCGGTCGGCGTCTGCTGGTCGGTGGGCGGCAGCACCAGGTCTGCGCTCGTCACTGCTATTGCGGTCGGCACGCTCTTCCCCGTTCCGGCTCCGGTCGACGTGGGGACGTCGGCCGCAATCGCTCCTGACTCCGTGCTCCTGACCCAGCACTTTAGCCACGTCTCACCAGGCAGAGAACAGTTATCGGAGACCAGTACGACATCATGCGAACACCGTTCCTACGGGGCCCGGGTGCTAAACGGGACGAAATCGATTCCGCCCAACTCGACTGTCATCGCGTAGCGTTACCGAAGCCTTCGTCCGGCTTTCAATCAGGCATCCGTTCACGCACGTCAGACTGGATTCCCCATGGTCGGCCTCCTTTTCGTAAGGGCGTTTCCGTGACCGCCGGAAGATCGCCCACGAGATCACCCGTGCGGGGGGCGATGTGCGGGCGCGGGGCGGTTCCCGGCGGCGAAATCCTCGGCCCCGCACCCTCCCCGGGGCCTCGGGCGTCCCGTCGCCGACCCGGTGGCACGACCTCGCACTCCCGTTCACTGAAGGCGTTTTACCGCCAGAGGTCTTGACAACTTGATTGGTCTGGACCAGCTTTATGCGCCAAGCGGTGGCCACCGCCCCCGGCCGGACACCCCGTGTTCAACGTCCCCGGTCCAGCACCCCCTGTACCACCGCCGTACGACATCCCCGCCCCGCCCGGCCCACCGCGTGCAGCCCCGGCCGCCCCTCGTCCGTCCGGCACTCCTGCACGACCCCCGCCAGGCCACCAACTCCCCACGGAGGAACCAGTGGAACGCTCCGCAGGCAGCAGTCGCAGAAGGCGTCGTCGCTCCCGTCCCGTGCTCGGCGGCACCATGGCCGTCATCGCGGCCGCGGCCCTGACCGTCACCGGACTCGTCAGCACCGCCCAGGCCGCCGACGTCAACAACGCCAGGAACGCGGGCTTCGAGTCGGGCCTCGCCAACTGGACCTGCGCCGGGAACAGCGGGACCGTCGTCTCCTCGCCCGTGCACGGCGGTACGTCGGCGCTGAAGGCCACCCCGGCCGGCCAGGACAACGCCAAGTGTTCGCAGGCCGTCAAGGTGAAGCCCAACTCGACGTACGCGCTCAGCTCCTGGGTGCAGGGCGGCTACGCCTACCTCGGCGTGAGCGGCACCGGAACCACCGACGTCTCCACCTGGACGCCGGGCTCCGCCACCTGGACCAAGCTGTCCACCAGCTTCAAGACGGGCGCGAACACCACCTCGGTGACCGTCTACACCCACGGCTGGTACGGGCAGGCCGCCTACCTCGCCGACGACTTCGAGGTGACCGGCCCCGACGGCGGCGGCGGCGAGGAGCCCGGCCCGGTCATCCCGGCGACTCCCGCGGGCCTCGCGGCGGGCGCCACGACCACGTCCTCCGTCGCCCTGTCCTGGAACGCGGTCTCCGGCGCGACGGGCTACAAGGTGTACCGGGACGGTGTACAGGCCACCACCTCCACCGGAACCTCGGCGACCGTCACGGGCCTCACCGCGGACACCGCCTACCAGTTCTCGGTGAGCGCCACCAACGCGGCCGGCGAGTCGGTCAAGTCCGCCGCCGTCAGCGCCCGTACGGCCAAGGAGGGCACGGGCCCCGGCCCCGGGCCCTCCGTGCCCAAGCACGCGGTGACCGGCTACTGGCAGAACTTCAACAACGGCGCGGCCGTCCAGAAGCTCAGCGACCTCCCGGCCGACTACGACATCATCGCGGTCTCCTTCGCGGACGCCACGGCGACCCAGGGCGCGGTCACCTTCAACCTGGACACCGCCGGGCTGAACGGCTACACCGACGCCCAGTTCCGTTCGGACATCAAGGCCAAGCAGGCGGCCGGCAAGAACGTCATCATCTCGATCGGCGGCGAGCTGGGCACGGTCCGCGTCGACAGTGACGCCTCCGCCACCGCGTTCGCCAACTCGGTGTACGCGCTGATGCAGGACTACGGCTTCAACGGGGTCGACATCGACCTGGAGAACGGCCTCAACGCCACCTACATGACGAAGGCGCTGCGCCAGCTGTCGGCGAAGGCGGGCCCCGGGCTGGTCCTCACGATGGCCCCGCAGACCATCGACATGCAGTCGACCTCGGGCGAGTACTTCAAGACGGCTCTCAACGTCAAGGACATCCTGACCGTCGTCAACATGCAGTACTACAACAGCGGTTCGATGCTCGGTTGCGACGGCAAGGTCTACTCGCAGGGCTCGGTGGACTTCCTCACCGCGCTCGCCTGCATCCAGCTGGAGGGCGGCCTCGACCCGTCCCAGGTCGGCATCGGCGTCCCCTCCTCCTCCCGCGCCGCGGGCAGCGGCTACGTCTCCCCGTCGATCGTGAACGCGGCGCTGGACTGCCTCGCCAAGGGCACCAACTGCGGCTCGTTCAAGCCGTCCAAGACCTACCCGTCGCTGCGCGGCGTGATGACCTGGTCGACGAACTGGGACGCGACGGCCGGGTTCGCCTGGTCGAAGGCGGTCGGACCGCACGTCCGCAGCCTGCCGTAGCTACGCCGCACCACCCGGATCCCGCAGCGCCGCCGCTCCCCCGGCGGCGCTGCGGCGTTACGTCGGCGACCGTCCGGTCACCGGCGCATCGGGTCACCAGGGCAGTTCGCGCACCTGCTGGACGCACAGCACGACGAACAACAGCCCGGACAGGGCGAGCATCCCGTTGCTGAGCCATCCATTGCGCCACTCCCCGGGCGTACGGGAGGAGTTGAGCAGCCAGAGCAGGGTCAGGGCGAGGAACGGCATGAAGAACGCGCCGAGCACCCCGTAGGCGATGACCAGACCGAAGGGCTCGTCCAGCCAGAGCAGCGTCATCGGCGGGAAGGTCAGCCACAGGAGGTACGCGCGGAACGGCAGCGACCGCTGCCGACGCTCGGCGACGTCCGGCCCCTCGTGCCCCTCGTGCCCCTCGTGCCCCTTGTGCCCCTTGTGCCCCTCGGTCCTCGCCGCACCAGCCGCCGGGGCCCGGAACCGCTCCACGAAGTCGGCGAACATCAGGCTGACGCCGTGCCAGACGCCGATCAGCGACGAGAACGACGTGGCGAAGAAGCCCACCAGGAAGAGCTTGGCGGTGCCGGCGCCGAAGCGGTCCTCCAGCACCTTGCCCAGATCGATCAGGCCCCGGTCGCCGGAGGTGAGGGCGGTCTGGGAGGCGTGCAGCAGTTCGGCGCCGACGATGAGCATCGCCACGACGAAGACCCCGGTGGTGATGTAGGCGACCCGGTTGTCGAGCCGCATCACCTTCATCCAGGAGGAGTTGCTCCAGCCCTTGGCGTTGACCCAGTACCCGTACGCGGCCATGGTGATCGTGCCGCCGACGCCGCCGATCAGCCCGAGGGTGTAGAGGAGCGAGCCGTCCGGGAGCACGGGCAGCAGTCCGGCGAAAGACGCCCCGACGTCCGGCACGACGCGGGCGGCCACGTAGACGACCACCACGAACATGATGCCGACCAGGACCGTCATGACCTTCTCGAAGACGGCGTACCGGTTGAACCAGACGAAGGCCAGCCCGATCAGCCCGGTGACGATCGCCCAGAACTTCAGCCCGGGGCCGTCGGGGAACAGCGCCACGATGGGCAGGGCGCTGGAGGACATGGCCGTCGCCCCGTAGAGGAAGCCCCAGAGCACGACGTAGACCGCGAAGTACACCGTGGTCCAGGGCCCCAGACTGCGCCAGCCGTCGAAGAGCGTCCGGCCGGTCGCCAGATGCCAGCGGCCGGCCGCCTCGGCGAGCGAGATCTTGACGACGCAGCCGATCACCGCCGCCCACATCAGGGTGTATCCGAACTTGCTGCCCGCGACGAGCGTCGCGACCAGGTCACCGGCCCCGACCCCGGTCGCCGCTACGACGATGCCGGGGCCGATGTACTTCCAGCTGGACTTACGTGGTCGGGAGGCCGGCTCCCCTGTCCCTGTGGTTGCGCTTGTCTCCGCCATGCCGATCAAGGAAGCGCAATCGGCGGGGCAGCACAAGGGGGTGGGCGGGGATTCCCGGACCCGTCGGCGCGGGACGTCCCGGTGTGTGCCGGTTCGCTGGATCACCAGGCTGAGCAGCGCCGCGACTTCGCTAGATCACCAGGCTGAGCAGCGCCGCGACTTCGCTAGATCACCAGGCTGAGCAGCGCCGCGACGACGAAGCCCGCGACCGAGAGCACCGTCTCCAGGACGGTCCAGGACTTCAGGGTGTCGCGCTCGCTGATGCCGAAGTACTTCGACACCATCCAGAAGCCGCCGTCGTTCACGTGCGAGGCGAAGATCGAGCCCGCCGAGATCGCCATGATGATCAGCGCGAGGTGGGCCTGGGACAGGTCCTGGCCCTCGACCAGCGGGACCACGATCCCGGCCGTCGTGACGATCGCGACGGTGGCCGAGCCCTGGGCGACGCGCAGGACGACCGAGATCAGCCAGGCGAGCAGGATGATCGGCAGGCCGACGTCGTTGAAGGTGTCGGCCAGCGCGTCCGCGATGCCGCTGCCCTTGAGGACCGCGCCGAAGATGCCGCCCGCGCCGACCACCAGCAGGATGTTGCCGACGGGCTTGAGCGAGGACGTGGAGACCGATTCCAGAGACTTGCGGGACCAGCCGCGCCGGATGCCCAGCAGGTAGTACGCGAGGAACAGGGCGATCGTCAGGGCGACGAACGGGTTGCCGAAGAACTCGATCACCGAGCGGAGCGTGGAGGGGTCCAGGGCGATGGAGGAGAACGTCGCGGCGAGGATCAGGATCAGCGGGGTGCCGATGATCGCGAGGACCGTGCCGAGCGGGACCGGCTTCTCGTGCGGGGTGACCCCGGCGGCGCGCTGTTCGGCGGCGACGGCGGCCTTGGCCTCCGCGGCGGCCTCCACCATGTCCTGCGGGACGTCGACGAAGATGCGCTTGCCGATCCAGGCGGCGTACGCCCAGGCGGCGATGACCGACGGGATGCCGACGACGACGCCCATCAGGATGACCCAGCCGAGCGAGACGTTGAAGAGTCCGGCGGCGGCCACCGGTCCCGGGTGCGGCGGCAGGAACGCGTGGGTCATCGACAGACCCGCCAGCAGCGGCATCGCGTAGAGCAGAATCGATTTTCCGGAGCGCTTGGCGGCGGCGTACACGATCGGTGCGAGGACGAAGATGCCGACGTCGAAGAAGACCGGAATACCGAAGACGAGGCCCGTCATGCCCATGGCGAGCGGGGCGCGCTTCTCACCGAAGGCGTTCAGCAGGCGCGCGCTCAGCACCTCCGCTCCGCCGGACACTTCGAGGATCGCGCCGAGCATGGTGCCGAGCCCGATGATGATCGCGACATGGCCGAGGATGCCGCCCATGCCGGACTCGATGACCGAGACGGCGGCGGACTTCTGCACGGTGCCGAAGAGTTCGGTGACCGAGAGCCCGGCGCCGAGGCCGACGGCTATGGAGACCGCGAGCAGGGCGACGAACGGCTGGAGCCTGACCTTGATGATCAGGAAGAGCAGGAGGGCGATGCCGAGGGCGGCGACGGTCAGCAGACCGGCGGTGCCGTCGATCAGGAGGAGCAGGCCACCGGTGTGCGGTGGCGCCTCGACCGGCGGTGAGGTGGCGGCGAGCAGCATGGGGACTCCGGTGGTGCTGGAGGGCAGGGGGGAGCGCGGCACGGCGCCCCAGGGGAGCGGGGCGCCGTGCCGTACGGCGTGCTGGAGCGGTCCTGCGGGTGGGGTGAAGCGATCAGCGGGGGCCTGCGATCAGGGGGACGGGGGTCGGCGGGCCGGGGTGGCCGGCGGGCCGGGGTGGCCGGCGGGCCGGGTAGTCGGCCGACCGAGCGGGTCGGCCGACCGAGGGGGCAACGTGGCCGGGGTGGTCGATCGACCGACGTGGTCAGCCGAGCACCGCGAGGGCGTCGATCTCGATGAGCAGCCCCTTGGGCAGGCCGACGTAGACCGTCGTCCGGGCCGAGGGGGCCTCCTTGAGGTTCTGCTCGGCGAAGTACGTGTTGTAGATCTCGTTCATCTCCGCGAAGTGGTCCACGTCCGTGAGGTAGACGCGCATCATCATCACGTCGTCCCAGCTCGCGCCACCCTCCTCCAGGATCGCCTTGACGTTGGCGAAGGTCTGGAGGGTCTGCTCGCGGAGCGTGGGGCCGGCGGGCGTCGGGGCCTGGCCCTCCACGGCGGGGAGGAAGCCGACCTGGCCGGCGACCTGGAGGATGTTCCCCTTCTTCACGCCGTGCGAGAACTTCGCGGGCGGCGTGGTGTGGGTGGAGGGGGTGAGGGCGGTCTTCTCGGTCATGGCTGATCAGGCTTTCTTGGGTCGGGTGGTGCCGGAGTACTCCCGGCTGATGGTCTCGGCGGTGCGCCGGACCAGCGGGAGCAGAGTGAGGAGTTCCTCGGCCGTGACGACCACATTGGGTGCGGACACCGACATGGCCGCGACGACCCGCCCGTCCGCGCCGCGAATGGGGGCGCCGATGCAGTTGATGGACTCCTCGTGGCCACCGAGGTCGGTGGCCCATCCCTGTTCGCGGACGACGGCGAGCTCCTTGAGGAACGCGGCGGCGTTGGGCGTCGAACGGGACGTGTACATGGGGTAGTCGAGCTTCTCGGCGATGACGCGCCGCTCGGGCTCGGTGAGGTCGGCCAGCAGCAGCTTGGCCACGGCCGCGACGGTGATCGCGACGGGCTTGCCGATCCGTGAGTACATCCGGACCGGGTAGCGGCTCTCGACCTTGTCGATGTAGAGGACTTCCTGCTCCTCGTACACGGCGAGGTGGACGGTGTGCCCGCACCGGTCGTTCAGCGCGACCAGGTGGGAGTGGGCGATCTCGCGTACGTCGAGGTTCTCGACGGCTTCCTGGGCGAGCGCGAAGAGCCGGGCGCCGAGGCGGTAGCGCTGGTCCTCCTGGCGGTAGACGAGACCGTGCTCGTGGAGCGTACGCAGCAGACGCAGCGCCGTGGACTTGTGGACGCCGAGCCGCTCGGCGACCTGGCCGAGGTCGGCGGGTCCCTGGGCGAGCAGCGGCAGGATGCTGAGTGCCCGGTCGACGGTCTGGCTCATGGTGCGCGTACCTCCTCGGCGGCCCGGTCGGCTGCGGTCCAGCCGGGGCCGAGACGAAGTCTCCCCCAGGCGTCGTCGTCGAAGGCCGCGAGTCGGTCGGCGTGGTCGCGGGCGGGCGGGTCGGTGAGGTCGCCGGGGACGGTGAGGACGGCGGCGGCCATGAGGTGCCCGTGCCGGACCCGGTCCCGCACCGGCAGCCCGCGCAGGGTGGCGGAGAGGAACCCGGCGGCGAACGCGTCTCCGGCCCCGACGGCGGCCACGACGTCGACGCGGAGGGCGGGGACGACGGTGACGGTGTCGGCGCTTTCAGCCCCGCCGGCGGCACTCTCAGCCCCTCCGGCACCCGCCGAGCCCGCTCCGGCGGCACTCTCAGCCCCTCCGGCGTTTGAGGAGCGGGGTCCGGGGCGGCGCCCCGAGGCGAACACCGTCGCACCCGCGCTCCCCCGCTTCACGACCACCACGGCCGGCTCAGGAAGCGCCGCCCGGATCGCCTCCGCGCCGACGATCCCCCACGCCTCCTCCGCCTCGTCCTCGCCCACGAAGACCAGGTCCGAGCGGCGGGCCAGCTCCAGGAGCACCGACGCGTCCGCCTCGGACCCCCGCCACAGATGCGGCCGGTGGTTCACGTCGAAGGAGATGAGCGGGCGGCCCGGCCGGGGGGCCGTCAGCTCCCGCAGCAGCGCCAGGCAGTCGGCGGACAGCGCGGCCGTGATCCCGGACAGGTGCAGGATCCGGCCCGCGAACAGCTCCTCGTACGGCACGTTCGCCGGCGACATCGCGGACGCCGCCGACCCGGCCCGGTAGTAGGCGACCTCGTGGGTGTCGGTCCCGCGATCCGTCGCCGTACGAAAGTAGATGCCGGTCGGGCGCACCGGGTCCCGGCGGACGGCCGAGGTGTCGACCCCGTACGACGCGATCGTCTCGACGAGGTGGTCGCCGAAGCCGTCCGCGCCGACCCGGCCGACCCAGGCCGCCCGGTGCCCGGCGGCGGCGAGCGCGCAGGCCACGTTGGACTCGGCGCCGCCGATCCCGCGCCCGAAGGAGGGCACGTCGGCGAGGCGGCCGGGCTGCGAGGGCAGGAACGTCACCATGGACTCACCGAGACAGACGACATCGGTGGTCGTGGCGGCGTCGGCCGTCCCTGCTGCGGGTCCGGGCACTGGAGGGCTCCTCACTGATCGGCGTGCGGGCCGGTGGTCACCATTGACCGGGCATCGGCTCGGATGTTAGACAGCGTTGAGCGATATACGCAATGGGTGTTGCATATGTTGCAACGAACTTCGAGGAGTCCCCCTTGGCAGCCGAACGCCCCACCGGCCACACCGCCGTTCCCGCGCCCTCCGCCCCCGGCGCCTCCCCCGCGTCCCTGGCGTCCGGCCTCGCCGACGAACGCGTCGACCACCGCTTCAAGGCGCTGCCGCCGGACGCGGAGGGCCTGACGGTCGGGGCGCTGGCCGCCGAACGCCGCAACCTCTTCACCGGCGGGTTCACCACGCCCGTCCTCGCCCTCTCCGCCGAGTCGGTGGCCCACAACCTCGACCTCCTGGAGACGTACGCCGAGCGTCACGGCCTCGCGTTCGCCCCGCACGGCAAGACGTCCATGTCCCCGCAGCTCTTCGTGGACCAGCTGAAGCGCGGCGCGTGGGGCATCACGGCGGCCGTGCCGCACCAGGCCCGGGTCTACCGGGCGTACGGCATCGGGCGGATCTTCCTCGCCAACGAGCTGGTCGACGCCGTCGCCCTGCGCTGGCTGGCCGGCGAGATGACCGCCGACCCGGAGTTCCGCTTCGTCTGTTACGTCGACTCCGTGCGCGGCGTCGAGCTGATGGAGACGGCCCTCGGCGCGGCGGGCGCCACCCGCCCGGTCGACGTGGTCGTGGAGCTGGGCGCGGGCGAGGGCGCGCGCACCGGGGCCCGCACGGAGGCCGACTGCGCGGCGGTGGCCGACGCGGTGGCGGCGGCCGGTTCGCTGCGGCTGGTGGGCGTCGCCGGGTACGAGGGCGAGGTGCCGGACGCCGGCCCGGAGCGGGTACGGGAGTGGCTGCGGCGGCTCGTCGGGCTCGCGGCCGACTTCGACGCGGCAGGCCGGTTCGCCGGCGCCGAGGAGATCGTCGTCAGCGCGGGCGGCAGCGCCTGGTTCGACGCGGTCGCGGACGTCTTCGCGGAGATCCCCGAACTGAGCGCCCCGGTGCTGAAGTTGCTCCGCTCCGGCGCGTACGTCTCGCACGACGACGGGCACTACAAGCACCTCACCCCGTTCAACCGCGTCCCCGAGGAGGGTGCGCTGGAGCCCGCCTTCCGCCTCTGGGCGCAGGTCGTCTCCCGCCCCTCCGGTGAGCAGGCGTTCCTGAACGCGGGCAAGCGCGACGCGGCGTACGACCTCGATCTGCCCGAGGCGCAGGTGGTCCGCTCCGGCCGGGACGGCTCGGTCAGGCCCGCCACCGGGGTCACGGTCACCGGCCTCTCCGACCAGCACACCTGGGTGCGCACGGAGGCGGGCACGGAGCTGGAGGTGGGCGACTGGGTCGGCATGGGTCTCTCGCACCCCTGCACCAGTTTCGACAAGTGGCAGCTGATCCCGCTGGTCACGGCGGACGGCACGGTCACCGACTACATCCGCACGTTCTTCTAGAGCCGCAGGCCCCCACCACCCCCCGATCGGAAAGGCGACCCATGGACCTGGTCCTGCGTGACGCGCTCGTCGTCGACGGCACCGGCGCGCCCTCCTACCGCGCCGACGTGGCCCTCGACGGCGGCCGCATAGCCGCGATCCATCCCGAGGGCTCCCCCGGCCCCCGTCCCACCGCCACCCGGGCCGTGGACGCGGACGGCCTCGCGCTCGCCCCCGGCTTCATCGACATGCACGCCCACAGCGACCTGGCGCTGCTGCGCGACCCCGACCACAGCGCGAAGGCCGCGCAGGGCGTCACCCTGGAGGTGCTGGGCCAGGACGGGCTGTCGTACGCCCCGGCCGACGACCGCACCCTCGCCGAGGTCCGGCGCTCCATCACCGGCTGGAACGGAGACGGGAGCGACATCGACTTCGACTGGCGCACCGTCGGCGGCTATCTGGACCGCCTCGACCGGAACTTTGGCGGCCAGGGCATCGCGGTCAACGCCGCCTACCTCATCCCGCAGGGCACGGTCCGGATGTACGCGGTGGGCTGGGACGACCGGCCCGCCACCGACGCCGAACTGGTCCGGATGAAGGAGCTGGTGGACCAGGGCATGCGGGAGGGCGCGGTCGGCATGTCCTCGGGCCTCACCTACACGCCCGGGATGTACGCGGACGACGCCGAACTCACCGAGCTGTGCCGGGTGGTGGCCCGCCACGGCGGCTACTACTGCCCGCACCACCGCAGTTACGGGGCCGGAGCGCTCGAAGCGTATGAGGAGATGGTGCAGCTCACCCGGAACGCCGGGTGCGCCCTGCATCTCGCCCACGCCACGATGAACTTCGGCGTGAACAAGGGCAGGGCGCCGGATCTCCTCGCCCTGCTCGACGGGGCACTCGCCGCCGGGGCCGACATCTCGCTCGACACCTACCCCTACACCCCGGGCTGCACGACTCTGGTGGCCATGCTGCCGAGTTGGGTGAGCGAGGGCGGGCCGGACGCGATCCTCACGCGGCTCGCGGACGCGGAGAGCGCGGAGCGGATCCGGCACCACCTGGAGGTGCTGGGCTCGGACGGCTGCCACGGCGTGCCGATCGAGTGGGACACCATCGAGATCTCCGGCGTCGGCGCCCCGCACCTGGCCGCGTACGTGGGGCGCACGGTGGCTCAGTCGGCGGCGCTGCGGGACGAGGAGCCCTGGGTGACCGCCCGGCGGCTGCTCACCGAGGACCGGCTCGGGACGACGATCCTCCAGCACGTGGGCCACGAGGAGAACGTCCAGCAGATCATGCGGCACCCGGTGCACACCGGGGGCAGCGACGGCATCCTCCAGGGCGACAAGCCGCACCCCCGGGCGTACGGCACGTTCCCGCAGTACCTCGGCCGGTACGTACGGGAGTTGGGCATCCTCTCGCTGGAGGAGTGCGTCGCCCATCTGACCTCGCGCCCGGCCGCCCGGCTGCGGCTCGCGGACCGGGGCCTGGTGCGCGAGGGCTACCGCGCGGACCTGGTGCTGTTCGACCCGGAGACGGTGGCGGCGGGCTCCACGTTCGAGGAGCCGCGCGTGCTCCCGGCCGGCATCCCGCATGTGCTGATCGACGGCCGGTTCGTCATCGAGGACGGCAGGCGGACCTCGGTGCTGGCGGGCCGGGCGGTCCGGGGAGCGGGGGCCGGGGCGGGGGCCGCCTGAAGGCTCTTCGCGAGGTCTACGAAGCCTCCGCCGCGCGTTCCGCCGCCCAGGCGAGGTCCTCCTCGGTGGGGGCGTCGTCCTGGGTGAGCGCGCGCCGCCAGTAGCCGCTGAACTCGACGGCCGCCTTGGGCAGTCGGCGCTCCTCCACCAGATGGCGGCGGAGCGCCCGGACGGCGGAGGCCTCGCCGGCCACCCAGGCCGCGTCCACCCCGTCGAGCCCCGGTCCCGCCTCCCGGACCGCCGCCGGCAGCGAGCCGCCCCGGTCCCGGTGCACCCACCGGACCTCGGACCCACCGGCGGCGGACGGCAGCTCCCGCTCCTCCGCCGCGTCCGCCACCTCGGCGAAGACCACGGCCCCGGTTCCGGCGGGCAGCGCCTCCAGCACCGTGGCGATCGCCGGGAGCGCCGTCTCGTCCCCGGCGAGGAGCATCCGCCGGGCGGCGGGCAGCGGCCGGGCGTAGAGGGAGGACGGGCCGACCATGCCGAGGACGTCGCCGGCCCGGGCCGCCGCACCCCAGCGGGAGGCGGGGCCGCCGTCGCCGTGGATCACGAAGTCCACGGTCATCACGTTGCGTTGGCGGTCGTAGGCGCGGACGGTGAAGCTGCGCATCCAGGGCCGCTCCGCCTCCGGAATCGCGAGGAATGCCTCGTACCAGCGCATGCCGTACGGGTCGTCCGCGTCCGGCTCCGGCTCGGGCTCGGGCAGCCGGGGCACGGTCTGCCCGGCGCGCGGCAGGCAGAGCTTCAGCTGCTGGTCGGGGCGGTCCTCCAGCAGGTCGGGAAGTTCGTCGGCGGTGAAGCCGATCCTGGCCGTGGCGGGGGTGATCCGCTCGACGTCCGTGACCCGCACCCAGGTGACCGGCAGTGCCTGGCTCATCGTGCCCGACCTCTCTCCCACGCTGATAGCTTACGGCGTAATGAATTACCCGCCGGACGTTACTTTACGCCGTAAGGAGTTGCAAGTGGTGGTCTTCGCCGGACAAGGCGACCCGCGCCGTTCCCTCTCCCTCCTGTGGCGCGCGGACGCCCCGCCCCCCACGCGCGGCGGCCCGGGCCCCAAGCCCCGGTTGAGCGTCGACGCGATCGTGACGGCCGCCGTGGCGCTCGCGGACGAGGAGGGGATGGGGGCCCTGTCGATGCGCGCGGTCGGCGACCGGCTCGGGCGCACGGCGATGGCGCTCTACACCTACGTCCCCGGCAAGAGCGAGCTGCTGGACCTCATGTACGACGCCGTCCACGCCGAACTCCCCGCCGCCCGGCCGGAGCCGGCCCACTGGCGGGCGGCGCTCACCGCCTGGGCCGGGGAGATCCTGGAGTTCTACGTCCGGCACCCCTGGGTGCTCCAGGTCTCGCAGGCGCGCCCGGTGCTGGGGCCGCACGAGTACGCGGGCCTGGACAGGCTGGTCGTCCTGTTGCGGGCGACCGGCCTCGACGCGGGGGCGCTGCGGCGGCTGGTGGGGACCCTGTACCCGTATCTGCGGGGGTCGGCGCAGGTGGTGGCCGACGCACGGCTGGCCGCGGCGGCGACCGGGAGTTCCGACGAGGAGTGGTGGGCGGCGCGCTCGGCGGCCCTGATGGAGCTGGTCCCCGACTTCGCGGAGCGCTTCCCCGCGGTGAGCCGGCTGGAGGCGGACGGGCCGGTGGAGCCGTACCCGGTCGCGGAAGAGGGTGCGGAGGCCATGCCGTATCCGGAGCGGGAGGCCCGGGAGGCGTTCCGGGTGGGGCTCGGGGTCCTGCTGGACGGCATCGAGGCGGCGCGCGCCCGGCGGCCCCGATAGCCCGATAGGGGGGTCCGCCCGGCGCGCGCCGGAATCACCGCTGGGTACTGCTACGGCTACGGCTACTGCTACGGCTTGGGCAGCGCACAGCCCTCACGGGTGAGGTCGATCGTGCTGCCGGCCCCGATGCACGGGACCATGTTGTACGTCTGCTGGGCGTAGTTGATGCCCTCGCGGACGGTCACCTCGCCGTTCTCGTCGACCTCGCACGGGTTGTTGCCCGTGCACTGCTGGCCGCTCTCGTTACCGGTGTTGTTGACGGCGACCACCTTGCCGGTGGCGTCGTCGATCACCGGCGAGCCGGACGTACCGCCGATGGTCCGGCACTCCGGGGTGTAGCGGACCGAGTCCTTCCAGCTCCACCGGCCCTCCTTGAGCCGGTGGACGAAGCCGTCGATGTCGCAGCTGTAGGTGCGCTTCCAGTAGCCGGAGGCGACCGTGATGGCGGTGCCCGCCGTCGGGTGGGCGGTCTCCAGCTCCAGCGCCCGGATGCCGTGGCGGTCCTCGATCTGCTGGTAGGTGCTGGTGAGTTCGTAGAGCGAGAGATCGGTGTCGGTCATGGTGCCGTACGCGATCTTGCTCGCCTTCAGGGTGCCGACACCGCTGCCCGAGGCGTTGAGCAGGGTGAACGTCCGGGAGGACGGCTGGTCGACCACGACCTCGCCGGGGCCCGGGAAGCCGGACTCCATGCAGTGCCCGTTGGAGAGCACGAGGGCGGGGTCGGTGGGAGCGGCGTCGGGGGTACGGACGACGGAGCCCGAGCAGTTGCTGAGGGCGACGGTCCCGGCGAAGGTCACGGCCTTCGCGGCGGGGTCGGCCTTCGGTGCGGCTTCCTGTGTCTGCGGCGCGGGTGCGGCTGCGGCGACGGGCGCGACACCCGCTCCCAGGAGCAGGGCAGCGAGAAACGCACCGACGAGAGGCTTGTTCATGTGGGGGGTCCCCTCCAGTGACGCCAAGGGCCGGAGATCTTCCGGCTTTTGACATGCGCATGTTGGCGCAGATGTCGGGTCATCACAAGGGGTCCCCTCACCAGGGGCCGGTTCCGGCCGCGACCACGGCTGTCGCCGCCTCAGCCCACCGCGGCCTCGACGGGGGCCCCGCAACAGGCCCCGGCGCCGACTCCCACACCGGCTCCGGCCTTCTCCGCGCCGCGACAGCCGTCGGCTCCGGCCTCCTCCGCGCCGCGACAGATGTGGTCCCGCCCCCACTGCCCCAGCGGTTCCAGCGCGGCGTTCAGCGAGAGGCCCAGGGGGGTGAGCGAATACTCCACGCGCGGCGGCACTTCGGCATACACCTGGCGGTGCACGATGCCGTCGTCCTCCAGCTCCTTGAGATGGGAGCTGAGCACCTTCTCGGTCACCCCGGTCACGGCCCGGCGCAGCTCACCGAAGCGGCAAGTCCGCTCGTTCAACGCCCACAGGATGAGCACCTTCCACTTGCCGCCGATCACGTCCATCGCCGCGTCGATCCCGCAGACGAAAGCCCCCGGCCTCCGTACGATCCGCATCGTCCACCCTCCCCTGTCCGGTCGCCGGCCGCGCGGTGACCACCCGCTCCACATGGGCACTTGTCGCCCCCGGCACCTTCGACCAGCCTAAGCGGCACGTCCGACAACCATGCCGCTTCCGCCCGGCCCGCCTCAGGCTTCCGCCTCCGCCGCCTCCGCCTCCTTGGCGTACGTCACGGCTTGGAGCAGCGTCAGTCCGGGTTCGGCCCGGCGCAGGATCTTGATGGCCTCCACGGAGCCCGCCGGCCCCTCGTGGCCGGCGGCGGCGAGCCGTTGTCGCACCCACCTGCCCCGCAGCTCCTCGTCCGGGCGCGCGGCGGCGTCCTCGGCCACGACGAGGGCCCGCTCCAGTCCGGGGCGCTCGGAGTCCGTGGCGGTCTCCAGCGCACGCCGGAGCCCGGCGACGACATCGGGGGCGTCTCGGAGGACGAGTGCGGCGAGGGGCTGGGGCTTCCGGAACATGCTCATGTGATCACCGCTACCCGGCCCGGCCCGGCTCTCACCCGAGTTGAGCAGGATCTGAGCAAGCCACACCTCCTGCCACCTGCGCGGTCCCGGGTCTCGGTCCCGGGTCTCGGTCCCGGGTCTCGGTCCCGGGTCTCGGTCCCGGGACCGAGGCCGTGCGGTCGCGCCCTTTCGGTCCGCGGCCGGAGGCGCGCCCGCACCCCGGCTGCGTACGGTCGGCGTATGACTCTCGACCTCGACGCGTACTTCGCCCGCATCGGATGGACCGGAAAGCCCCGCCCCACGCTGGAGGTTCTGCGGTCCCTGCACCGCGCCCATCTGACCGGCATCCCGTTCGAGAACCTGGAGGCCGTCCTCGGCGCCGCCCCATCGCTGGCACTCGACGACCTGGAGGCGAAGCTCGTGCACGGCGGGCGCGGCGGGTACTGCTACGAGCACAACACCCTCTTCTCCGCCGCCCTGAGGCAGATCGGCTTCTCCGTCACGCCGCTGACGGCCCGAGTGGTGCTGGGCGCCGCGCCGGGCGACATCCGGCCCCGTACGCACATGCTGATGCGGGTGGATGTGGCGGGCGAGCCGCACCCGTATCTGGCGGACGTCGGGTTCGGGACGTCCGGCACCCTGCTGGAGCCGATCGAGCTGGTGGAGGGCGTCGAGCTGTCCGACGTGCCGCGCCGCCACCGACTGGTCCACGCACCCCACCACGGTCCGCTGCCGCTGTGGGAGCTCCAGGCCGACCAGGGCGGGTCGTGGGAGCCGCAGTACGACTTCACCCTGGACCCGTACGAGAAGCCGGACTTCGAGGTGATCAACTGGTTCATCGCGACGCACCCCCGCTCACCGTTCCGGCAGGCCGTGTACGCGCAGCGCACCCGGATCGGCTCCCACCTCGCGCTGTCGGGGCTCGACCTGGTGGAGACGGCCGACGACGGCACGATTCAGGAGCGGCGGCTGGAGGACGGCGACGAGGCGCTGCGTGTCCTGGCGGACGACTTCGGCATCCGTCTCCCGGAGGGCGTCCGGCTGCCGGAATGACGCCCCCGGCGGCCGGAACGGGCGCGCCGGTACGCGTCGGGCGTGGTGACGGCCGAGATGGCCGGGATGGCCGAGATCGCCGGGATCGCCGGGATCGCCAGGATCGCCGGGTCGCCGGGTCGCCGGAACAGGCACGCCGGCCCGGCCGTGCCCGCCACAGGGACCCGGTACGGGCACCCGCGTGGCGCATCTCACCCGTTCCGGTCACCCACGCCCCGTTTCCAAGCCGCGACGCCACCCCGACCGGACGATCCCACGGTCCGGGGCGGCGGCGGGCATGGCGATGGAAGACGGGGCGGGGCGGGGAGGCACCCCGGAGGGAGTACGCCGGGAGCCATCCCCGCGCACCTCGCGAAACGCCGCCGTAAGCTCGCGGACATGCAGGTCATCCAGTCCACGAAGCTCTCCAACGTCTGTTACGAGATCCGGGGTCCCGTGCTGGAGGAGGCGATGCGGCTGGAAGCGGCCGGTCAGCGCATCCTCAAGCTGAACACGGGCAATCCCGCCGCGTTCGGGTTCGAGTGCCCGCCGGAGATCCTTGAGGACATCCTGCGCAACGTCGCGGGCGCACACGGTTACGGCGACGCGAAGGGCCTGCTGTCAGCGCGCCGCGCGGTGATGCAGCACTACCAGACCAAGGGGATCGACCTCGACGTCGAGGACATCTACCTGGGCAACGGCGTCTCCGAGCTGATCCAGATGTCGATGCAGGCGCTGCTGGACGACGGCGACGAGGTGCTCGTACCGGCCCCCGACTATCCGCTGTGGACCGCGTCGGTCTCGCTGGCGGGCGGGACGGCCGTGCACTACCGGTGCGACGAACAGGCCGACTGGATGCCGGACCTCGCGGATATCGAGCGGAAGATCACCGACCGCACCAAGGCCCTGGTGATCATCAACCCGAACAACCCGACCGGCGCCGTGTACGACGACGAGATGCTGCGCGGTCTCACCGAGATCGCCCGGCGGCACAACCTGATCGTCTGCTCCGACGAGATCTACGACCGGATCCTCTACGACGGCGCGACCCACACCCCGACGGCGGCGCTGGCCCCGGACCTCATGGTGCTGACCTTCAACGGGCTCTCCAAGAACTACCGGGTGGCCGGCTACCGCTCCGGCTGGATGGCCGTCTGCGGGCCGAAGGCGCACGCCACCTCGTACATCGAGGGGCTGACGATCCTCGCCAACATGCGGCTCTGCGCCAACATGCCCTCGCAGCACGCGGTGGCCACGGCGCTCGGCGGCCGGCAGTCGATCCAGGACCTGGTGCTGCCGGGCGGCCGGATCCTGGAGCAGCGGGACGTGGCGTACGACCTGCTGACCTCGATCCCCGGGGTGACCTGTGTGAAGCCGAAGGGGGCGCTGTATCTCTTCCCCCGGCTCGACCCCAAGGTCTACAAGATCAAGGACGACCGGAAGATGGTGCTGGACCTGCTGCGGGCCGAGAAGATCATGGTCGTGCAGGGCACCGGCTTCAACTGGCCCGAGCCCGACCACTTCCGGATCGTCACGCTGCCGACGGTCGAGGACCTGACCGACGCGGTGACCCGGATCGGCACCTTCCTGGACGGCTACGGACAGCCCTAGCCGGTTACGGGCTGCCGTAGCCAGTCACGGACAGCCGTAGTCGGTTACGGACAGCCCTGGGGCCATCACCCTTCCGGATCAGGCACAACTTTAGACTCATTCCAATGTAGGATGGTTCCACGCACCATCGGGAGGCCATCCATGTACGAGCCGATCCGCAGCCCCTCGGCCCACACCCCGGCCGACGGAGCGGACTTTCCGCACCGCAGCCGCGAGGAGGAGCTGGACATCCAGCTCGCCGGGCACCTGGCCGCCCTCCTCGCGGTCACCGACGAGCTGGGCCTCACCGGACCGGGCGACCGGATCGCCGAGCAGGTGGCCAGGCTGCGCGGCGCCCCGCCCGCCCGGCACGCCGCCCTGACCGACGCCACCCCCGCGGACCTCCACCGCCGCGCCCACGCCCTCGCGGGCCGCGCCCTGCTGGTGGCGGCGTCCCGCGCCGACACGACCGCCGCCATCCTCTCCGCGACACGGATGGACGCCCACACGGCGGCCCTCGCCGACCCCGCCCTCTCCGGGCAGCTGGTCGGCGCCCACTGACGGCCCCGGCCCGCGTGCCGTCGAGGCCGCGCGGGCCGGGAGCCATGGCCCATCTCCACCGGGGCCGTTGCGTTCTGGGATGACTCCTTCATCTTCCGTCCACCCAACTCGGCCCGGAATGTGGGTTTCCGCGAGCACGCTGCGCGGGTGAGACGCATCGTGGGAATCGTCCTGGCGGTCGTGCTGATCGCCGGTGTGGCGGCGGCCGTCGCCCTGGGCCGCGACAGCGGGGACAGCGGCACCGCCGCGAAGACCGTACGCGGAGTGATCGGGTCGGAGAAGGCGGAGTTCTTCGCCGACCCCGACACCGTGAAGGCCCTCGCGGCCAAGGGGTTCACCGTTCGGACGGAGACCTCCGGGTCCTGGGCGATGGACCGACTGCCCCTGAAGGGCCACGACTTCGCCTTCCCCGGCTCCAAGGCCCCGGCCGATGAGCTGCGCCGGGGAGCCGACGCCCAGGGCGGCCCGCTGCGGCCGTTCTACTCGCCGCTCGTCGTGGTGGCCCATCGCGGCGCGGCCGAGGTCCTCGCGGACAACGGGCTGGTCCGGCTGCGGGCCGCCGACGGATCGAAGTTCACCACGCAGGGGACCCTGCTCATGGGCCCCTACCTCGCGGCGGCCGAGGACGACCGGACCTGGCAGCAGCTCAAGGGGGCTCCCGGGCACGCCGAGTTGAGCGGCACGGTGTTCATCACGAGCACCGACCCCGTCACCTCCAACTCCGGCGCGCTCTACCTCGCCGCCGCCTCGTACGTCGCCGACGGCGGCCGGGTCGCCGCGGACGCGAAGGCCGTGGAGCGCACCGCGCCCCTCATGCGCAAGCTCGTCCAGGTCCAGGGCGCGCAGCAGACGAGCAGCGACGCGCCGTTCCGTGACTTCGTCAGCGGAGTGGGCAACCCCCTCGTACTGGTCTACGAGTCGCAGGTGGCCTCCCTCCTGATGAGCAGTCAGCGGCAGGAGATCGGCGACCTCGTCGTCCTCTACCCGGACACCACGGTGTCCAGCGACCACACCCTCGTACCGCTGACGGACCACGGCCGCGAGCTCGGCGAGCTGCTGGCCACCGACCCCGGGCTGCGGAAGCTGGCGGTACGGCACGGCTTCCGGCCCCAGGGCGCGGCGGCCGAGTTCATCACCGCGACCGCGGACCACACGGCCTACATCGACCAGCGGCTGACCGGCGTGCGCCAGGCGCCCGTGCCCACCGCGGAGGTGCTGCGCTCGATGGCACGGCGGGCTCGCGGCTGACGACGCCCGCCCCCGCCCACGCCCGGCCCGTTCCGGCGGCCCCGCCGCACTCGGCCACCCGGCCCGCGCCCGCACCAAGCCACCTGTTCCCGCGGCCCCGGCAGCCGGGCCTGTTCCCGGCTGCCGGGCCCGCACTCGCAGCCCAGGAGACCGCCACCATGCCCCAGGACGCCGGAGCCCGGAACGCCGGGCCCCAGGACACCGGATCCCAGTACCCCGGGCCCCCGGACCCCCGACGGCCGTACGACCCACCGACCACGCCGCTCGCCCCGCCCACCCCGCTCGTGCTCACCCCGCCCGCGCCCGTCGCCCCCGTCCGCGCCGAGCAGGCCGCCGGGCTCGTCCCGGTCGGGGAGGCCGTGCGCGCCGACCTGGTCCGGCGCGCCGAGGAGTACGTCGAAGGCCTCGCCGGACTCGACGCCCGCTCCCCCGCATTCGGCGCCCGGGTCGGCGAGATCGCCGCGCTCGGGCAGGGCGACATCCGCGGCGCCGCCCAGCAGTCCAACCGGATGCTGGACCGCACCGTCCGCGCACTCGCCTCGGGCGAGGGCGACGCCCCGGCCCGGGTGGGGGCTTCGCTCGTCGAGCTGCGCCGCACGGTGGAGGACCTCGATCCGCGCGACACCCCGGGGCGCGGGGCCCGTCGGCTGCTGTCCCGGCTGCCTGGCGGGCGCCGGCTGCGCGACCACGTCGCGAAGTACGCCTCCGCCAAGGGGACTCTCGACCGGATCGTCGGCTCGCTCCGCGGCGGCCAGGACGAACTGCGGCGCGACAACGCCGCGTTGCACACCGAGCGCAGCCGCCTGTGGGACTCCATGGGCAAGCTCCAGGAGTACGCGGTACTCACCGAGGCCCTCGACGGCGTCGTGGAGCGGCGCGTCGCGGAGGCCGAGGCGGCGGGCGATCCGGCGCGGGCGGACGCGCTCCGGGCCGACGTCCTTTTTCCGGTGCGGCAGAAGCACCAGGACCTGCTGACCCAGATCGCGGTCTGCGCCCAGGGGTACCTGGCGATGGACGTCGTACGGCGCAACAACGACGAGCTGATCAAGGGCGTCGACCGGGCGGCCACCACCACCGTGTCGGCGCTGCGGATCGCGGTGATGCTGTCCTCGGCGCTGGAGAACCAGCGCCGGGTGACCGAGCAGGTGCAGGTGCTGCGCTCGACCACCGAGGACCTGATCCGGGGCAACGCGGAGATGCTCGCCACACAGAGCGGGGAGATCCAGCGCATCGCGGCCGACCCCGCGGTCGGCGTCGAGACCCTGCGCACCGCGTTCGGGCAGATCTACGCGACGCTCGACGCCATCGACACGTACAAGGCGCGGGCGACCGGGACCATGGCCGCCACCGTGGAGTCGCTGACCGCCGAACTCCAGGAGGCCGGGGCCCGGTTGGAACGCAGCCGGGCCGCCGGCCCCACGCTGGAAGGGGGCCGCTCATGAACAGCGGCCCGGGGAAGGGCGCCCTGGCGCGGCGCGCGCTCCTCCCGCTGCTGACCGCGGCCCTGATCGCCCCGCTCGCCGCCTGCACGACGGACCGGGACGACGGGCGGGGCGCCGGCCGGGGCGGCGACGACGGGCAGCCCCGCACGGGGACCGTACGGGTGCTGGCCTCCAGCGAACTCAGCGACATGGAGCCCCTGTTGGAGAAGGCGCGCGAGGCTACCGGGATCACCGTGCGGCCCACCTGGGCGGGCACGCTGGACGCCGTGGAGCGCCTGGCGTCCGGGAAGGCGGACGGGGCGTTCGACGCGGTGTGGCTGTCGTCCAACGACTATCTGCGGCTCGATCCGGAGGCCGCCCGCCGGATCGCCTCCGAGACCCCGCTGATGGCCTCCCCGGTCGCGCTCGGGGTGCGGCCCGAGACGGTACGGCGGCTCGGCTGGGATGCCGGGGCGGTCAGCTGGGCGCAGGTCCACCGGGCGGTCGCGGCCGGGGACCTGACGTACGGGATGACCGACCCGAGCCGCTCCAACTCCGGTTTCGCCGCGCTGGTCTCGGTGGCGTCCGGGCTCTCCGGCGCGCAGGCGGCGCTCACCGACGCCGACGTCCGCGCGGCCGGGCCGAAGCTGAAGGAGTTCTTCGCCGGGCAGCGGCTCACCTCCGGCTCCTCGGGGTGGCTGGCCTCCGCGTACGCCCGGCGCTCCACGGTGGACGCGCTGATCAACTACGAGTCGGTGCTGCTGTCCCTGAACCGGGACAGCGGCGCCGGGCTGACGGTGATCCGCCCCCGCGACGGGGTGGTGACCGCCGACTACCCGCTGAGCGCCCTCGCCGGGGCCGCGCCCGACGCCCGGGACGCCGTGCGGACCCTGACCGAGCACTTCCGGTCCACCGCGGTGCAGCGGGAGATCACCGCGCGGACGCTGCGCCGGCCGGTCGTCGCCGGCGCGCGCCCCGCCGATCCGCTCTCCCCCGAGCAGCGCCGTGAACTGCCCTTCCCCGGTAAGCGGTCGGTCGCGGACGGGCTGCTGTCCTCGTACGAGCACCGGCTGCGGCGGCCGTCGCGGACCGTGTACGTCCTGGACACCTCCGGGTCGATGGAGGGCGCGCGGCTGGCCCGGCTGAAGTCCGCGCTCAACGGGCTGACCGCCGGCTTCCGTGAGCGCGAACAGGTCACGCTGCTGCCGTTCGGGTCCACCGTCAAACAGGTCCGCACGCACACCGTCGACCCGGCGGACCCGAAGGCGGGCCCGGCGGCGATCCGGGCGGACTCCGCGGCGCTGACCGCCGAGGGGGACACCGCGATCTACTCGTCGCTCGCCGCCGCCTACGACCACCTGGGCCCGGACACCGAGTCCGCGTTCACCTCCATCGTGCTGATGACGGACGGGGAGAACACGGCGGGCCGGTCGGCGGCGGAGTTCGCGGCGTTCTACCGGGCGCTGCCCGCCGCCCGCCAGGTCACCCCGGTGTTCCCGGTCGTGTTCGGCGACTCCGACCGCTCGGAGCTGGAATCGATCGCCTCACTGACCGGCGGCCGGCTCTTCGACGGGACGAAGGAGGAGGGTCCCGGTTCGCTGGACGGGGCGTTCGAGGAGATCCGTGGCTACCAGTAGGGGCCGGGGCGGTACCCGTAGGAGCAAGGGCACAGGCCGGTCCGTGGCGGCCCGGGTCGTCGGCTATCTGGAGTCGGCCCGGAACCTGGCCGGCGGCGCCGCGGCCCTCGTCGGTCTCGCCCTCACCTTCGCCGGGTTCGCCGGGGCGTACTGGCCGGTGGTGGTCGGCGGGCTGTACGGGGCGGGCGCGCTGCTCGCCCCGCCGCCCCGGCCGCCCGCCCCCGCGTTCGAGGATCCCTCGTCCCGGCTGGACGAACTGCGGGCCGACCTGGTGACGCTGCGGGCGTATCTGGACCGGGTGGACCTGCCGGCCGCCGCGACGGAACGGCTCACCGCGCTGACCGGTCTGCTGGACGGGCTGCTGGCCCCCGGCTGGGCCTCGGAGGCGCTGGCGGAGGATCCGGAGGGCGTGCACGTGGTGGCGCGGGCGGTGCGCCGGGACGTTCCGGAGTCCGTCGACGCGTATCTGCGGACCCGGTGGTGGACGCGGCTCGCGCCGGGCGCGCGGGCTCCGGAGGAGGAGCTGGAGCGGCAGGTGGCGCTGCTGCACGGGGAGGCGCAGGAACTGGTGGACGGGGCGCGGGAGGCGGAGGAGCTGCGCCAGCGGTCCCACACGAAGTATTTGGAGGACCGGGGCGGGGGCGGCCTGCGGCGCACGCCCCCCGGGGGAACGGGGCGGCCCCCGGAACCGTGAGGGGGTTCCGGGGGCCGGGAGGGTGTCCTTGGTCGGGGACAGGCCCTCCGGGGCTGTCGGCGAGGACAGGCCCCGTACCGCGGCGGGTCGTTCGGCCCCACAGGTCAGGGCGGACGTCCGGCGGACCCGGCCGCGGGGTTCGGCGGGAGCGCGGGGCTCAGCCCAGGCGCTTCACCAGGGCGTGGTACTCGTCCCACAGCTCCTGGGGCGTGTGGTCGCCGAAGGTGTTGAGGTGCTCGGGGACCAGGGCGGCCTCCTCGCGCCAGACCTCCTTGTCGACCGTGAGGAGGAAGTCGAGGTCGGCCTCGGAGAGGTCCAGGCCCTCGGTGTCGAGTGCGCCCTTGGCCGGCAGGATGCCGATCGGGGACTCGACGCCCTCGCCCTTGCCCTCCAGGCGCTCCACGATCCACTTCAGGACGCGGCTGTTCTCGCCGAAGCCGGGCCAGACGAACTTGCCGGCGTCGTTCTTGCGGAACCAGTTGACGTAGTAGATCTTCGGGAGCTTCGACTGGTCGGCCTTGTCGGCGCCGACCTTGACCCAGTGGTTCATGTAGTCGCCCATGTTGTAGCCGCAGAACGGCAGCATGGCGAACGGGTCGCGGCGCAGCTCGCCGACCTTGCCCTCGGCGGCGGCGGTCTTCTCGGAGGCGACGTTGGCCCCGAGGAAGACGCCGTGCTGCCAGTCGAAGGACTCGGTGACCAGCGGGACGGCGGAGGCGCGGCGACCGCCGAAGAGGATCGCCGAGATCGGCACGCCCTTGGGGTCCTCCCACTCGGGCGCGATGATCGGGCACTGTCCGGCGGGGACGGTGAAGCGGGCGTTGGGGTGGGCGGCGGGCGTGGAGGACTCGGGGGTCCAGTCGTTGCCCTTCCAGTCCGTGAGATGCGCGGGCGCCTCCTCGGTCATGCCCTCCCACCAGACGTCGCCGTCGTCGGTGAGCGCCACGTTGGTGAAGACGGAGTTGCCCCACATGGTCTTCATGGCGTTGGCGTTGGTGTGCTCGCCGGTGCCGGGCGCGACGCCGAAGAAGCCGGCCTCGGGGTTGATCGCGTAGAGGCGGCCGTCCTCGCCGAACCGCATCCAGGCGATGTCGTCGCCGATGGTCTCCACGGTCCAGCCGGGGATGGTCGGCTCCAGCATGGCGAGGTTGGTCTTGCCGCAGGCCGAGGGGAACGCGGCCGCGACATACTTGCTCTCACCGCGCGGCGGGGTGAGCTTCAGGATGAGCATGTGCTCGGCGAGCCAGCCCTCGTCGCGGGCCATGACGGAGGCGATGCGCAGGGCGTAGCACTTCTTGCCGAGCAGGGCGTTGCCGCCGTAGCCGGAGCCGTACGACCAGATCTCGCGGTCCTCGGGGAAGTGCGAGATGTACTTGGTGGTGTTGCAGGGCCACGGGACGTCCTCCTGGCCCTCGGCCAGGGGTGCGCCCAGGGTGTGGACGGCCTTCACGAAGAAGCCGTCGGTGCCCAGCTCGTCCAGGACGGCCTGGCCCATGCGGGTCATGGTGCGCATGGAGACGGCGACGTACGCGGAGTCGGTGATCTCGACGCCGATCGCGGAGAGCGGCGAGCCGACGGGCCCCATGCAGAAGGGCACGACGTACATGGTGCGGCCGCGCATCGACCCGCGGAAGACACCGTCGGCACCGGTGAAGACCTCCCGCATCTCGGCGGGGTCCTTCCAGTGATTGGTCGGACCCGCGTCCTTCTCCTCCTTGGAGCAGATGAACGTACGGTCCTCGACGCGGGCGACATCGCTCGGGTCGGACGCGGCGTAGTACGAGTTCGGCCGCTTGATCTCGTCCAGCTTGGTGAACGTGCCCTTGGCCACGAGCTCCCCGCACAGGCGCTCGTACTCGGCCTCGGAGCCGTCGCACCAGACCACCCGGTCCGGCTGGGTGATCGCTGCGATCTCGTCGACCCAGGAGACCAGCTCCTGGTGGTGGGTGGGAACAGTGAGGGGAGCCGCGATGTCGCGCGCCACGATCGCTCCTAGTTGAGGGTGTCAGTTGTCGAGGGGCCCCGTGGGGGCTGCGACCCGGATGCTTCGTACCCTTCGAATTCCCCTGGCGCTCATCCGGTGCCGACTGCACTCATTTGATCATCCGACCGTTTCGCCCATATGTCCAGGGGGGCTCACACGTGAGCATCGCCACTCATTTGCGCCCCAAATCCACTACTTACGGCGGCGTAGGTAGCATGCGGATATGACTGACGCCGCCGCTAGCGCGCAGACCCCGGGCCCCGTCGTACTCGACCCCGTCCCCGTCAAACCGCGCATGCGCGGCTGGCTGCACGCCGGAATGTTCCCTGCGGTGCTGGTCGCCGGGATCACCCTCATCGCCCTGACCGACAGCACGGTGGCCCGGATCGCCTGCGGCGTCTACATCCTCAGCGCCTGCCTGCTGTTCGGTGTCAGCGCGGTCTACCACCGCGGCACCTGGGGGCCGCGCGGCGAGGCGGTGCTCCGCCGCCTGGACCACGCGAACATCTTCCTGATCATCGCGGGCACCTACACCCCGCTGACGCTGCTCCTGCTCCCCGAGTCCACCGCCCGGCCCCTGCTGTGGGCGGTCTGGGCGGCCGCGGCGGCGGGCATCGCGTTCCGGGTGTTCTGGGTCGGCGCGCCGCGCTGGCTCTACACCCCGTGCTACATCGCGATGGGCTGGGCGGCGGTCTTCTTCCTGCCCGACTTCCTGCGGACCGGCGGCATCGCGGTCCTGGTCCTCGTCGTGGTCGGCGGGCTGCTGTACAGCGCGGGCGGCGTGATCTACGGAATCAAGAAGCCGAACCCGTCGCCGCGCTGGTTCGGCTTCCACGAGGTCTTCCACTCGCTGACGCTGGCGGCGTTCGTCGCGCACTACGTGGGCATCTCGATGGTGGCTTACCAGCACGGATGAGCGCCGAGGGGTTACGGGCGGGCCCGGAACCCCTCGGCGTTACGGGCGGGCCCGGAACCCCGAACGGGGCCGGTTCAGGAGAAGGACGGCGCCGGAGGAGGACGGCTCAGGAGTCGGTGGGCTCGATCTCCCCCGCGAAGACGATGACCTGGTCGATGAGGCTCCGCCGCAGATGGACGACGTCCGTCCCCGCCAGGCGGGGGCCTCCGTCCGGCGTCGTGAAGACCCACTGGTACCGGGCCCACTCGTCCGGCATGTCCACCGCCGAACAGCGCACCATCGTGCCGGTCCCCGCGGGGTGGCGCCGGATGTCCAGCACGAACCGCTCGACGGCCTCGATCCCCTCACTGCGCCCCAACGGCCCCCAGAAGACCACGTCCGAGGTGAGGGCCTGGGAGAGCAGCGCAGTCACATAGCTGTCGTCCGAGGCGTTGAACGCGGAGATGAACGTGTCGATCGCGGACCGCGCGGTCTCTTCCTGCTGTTCCTGCATGCATCAGTCATACCAGTCGCCTCGCGGACCGCGCTCGTCCCGTGAGCCGTTCCCGGCCACGGTGAACCGTCCCGGAAACGCCGTACGCCCTGTCGTCGAACTCCCGCCTGCCCCGCGGGCGACGGCGGAAGTTCGACGAAAGCCCTCAGCCGCCCAGCTTCGCCGCCAGCTCACCGGCATCGGTCGTCGGCGCGTCGCACACGAAGTGCCGGCAGACGTACGCGGTCGGCTCCCCGCCCACCGGCGGCCGGTCCACCAGCAGCGGGAACTCGGCCCCCGCCCCCGGCCCCTCGCCCACGGCGACCACCGCTCCCGGGGCCCGCCCCAGCAGCGCCGTACGGTGCAGCTCCCCGCCGACCGGCCCGGCGACGGCGACCTCACGGGGCCCGTCCAGCAGCGCCTCGGCCACCGCGAGGCCCCAGCCGACGAACCGGGGCACGCGCGGCCCCAGCGCCTTCACCACGCCGAGCGCACCCTCGGCAGCCGTCCGGTGGGCCTCGGACCCGGTGTACGCGGCGTACGAGAGCAGCGCGCCGGCCGCCGCGGTCCACCCGGACGGAGTGGCGCTGTCCGTCGGGTCCTGGGGCCGCCGGATCAGCTGCTCGGCGTCGTGCGCGGTGTCGTAGAGCTGCCCGCCCTCGCCGGTGAACTGCTCCAGCACGATGTCCAGCAGGAACCCGGCGAACTCCAGCCAGGCGCCCTCCCCGGTCACCGCCGCCAGCGCGAGGAAGCCCTCGGCGACATCGCCGTAGTCCTCCAGCACCCCGGCGTTGTCGCCGGCACGCCCGTCCTTGGACGTGCGGGTCAGCCGGGCCACCTCGCCCAGATGCACCCGGACCAGCAGATCGGCGGCCTCGGTGGCCCGCTCCACCAGGTCGGGCCGGTCGAAGTAGGCGCCGGTCTCGGCGAGCGCGGCGATGGCGAGCCCGTTCCACGCGGCGACCACCTTGTCGTCCCGCCCCGGACGCGGGCGCTCCGCGCGGGCCGCCAGCAGCCGGGCCCGTACGTCCGCGACCCGGGCGGCGTCCACGGGCCCCGTGTCCCCCGGCAGCCGGAGCACGGAGGACCCCTCCTCGAACGTACCCTCCTCCGTCACCCCGAAGTACGCGGCGGCGAAGCCGGCGTCGTCCTCGCCCAGCACCTCACGGAGCTGGGCGGGCGTCCACACGTAGAAGGCGCCCTCGACGTGCTTACCGTCGGCGTCCTCGCTGTCCGCGTCCAGCGCGGAGGCGAAGCCGCCCTCGGCGGTCCGCAGCTCCCGCACCATGAAGTCGGCGGTCTCCAGGGCGACCCGCCGGGCCTCGTCCGACCCGGTGGTACGCCACAGATGGGCGTACACGCGGCAGAGCAGCGCGTTGTCGTACAGCATCTTCTCGAAGTGCGGCACCACCCACTCCCGGTCCACGGAGTAGCGCGCGAAGCCCCCGCCGAGCTGGTCGTAGATCCCGCCCCGGGCCATCGCCGAACAGGTGTCGGCGGCCATCTGGAGCGCCCCCTCCGACCCGGTACGGGCGTAGTGCCGCAGCAGGAACTCCACAGCCATGGACGGCGGGAACTTGGGCGCACCCCCGAACCCGCCGTGCTGTTCGTCGTACTCCCGGGTCAGCCCGAGCAGCGCCTGCGCGGTCTCCTGCTCCCCCGGCACCCCGTCACCGCCGTGCACCAGCGAACGCCCCGCCAGGTCCGCGACGATCCGCCCGGCGACCTCGGCGACCTCCTCGCGCCGGTCGGTCCAGGCGGCCGCCACGCCTTCCAGGACCTGCTGGAAGGAGGGAGAGCCGTGCCGGGCCTCGGGCGGGAAGTAGGTCCCGAAGTAGAAGGGTTCGGCGTCCGGCGTGAGGAAGACGGTCATCGGCCACCCGCCGTGCCCGGTCGCGGCCTGGACGGCCTCCATGTAGACGGCGTCGACGTCGGGCCGCTCCTCCCGGTCGACCTTCACGGGCACGAAGTGCTCGTTGAGGTAGGCGGCGACGGTCTCGTCCTCGAACGACTCGTGGGCCATCACGTGGCACCAGTGGCAGCTCGCGTACCCGACGCTGAGCAGCACCGGCACGTCCCGCTTCCTCGCCTCCTCGAACGCCTCGGGCGACCAGGGCCACCAGTCGACGGGATTGTCGGCGTGCTGGAGGAGGTACGGGGACATGGCATCGGCCAGGCGGTTCACCATGCGGGCAGTATCGCAGCCCCGGTGGCGGGAACCCTGAATCCGGAACAAACCGGCGAGGCCGGTTCCAGCCGGTCGGCTGGCGCGCCTCAACGCCCACGCCCGGACTGCGGAGTCGAACGCGACTGCGAGCCCGCACCCCTCTTCTTGTGTAAGTGACAGTAACTGAAGTATCTTGCAGTGCATGCAAGATGACGCGTGGTCACCACCTCATGTACTGCTGACGGTCGATCTCGTGATCCTGACGTTGCGGGAAGGCCACCTGCACGTTCTCTTGGTGGAGCGGGGCGAGGACCCCTTCCGCGGTAGGCCCGCCCTGCCCGGCGGATTTCTGAACCACGATGGCGAGGAGATTCTGGATGCCGCCCACCGTGAACTGGACGAGGAAACGGCCCTGTCGTCCAGTTGGGTCCACCTTGAACAGCTGGCCGTGTACGGAGAATCGGGGCGCGACCCCCGTGGCCGAGTCATCTCCGTGGCGCACCTGGCGATCGCGCCGGGGCTGCCCGACCCGGTCGCGGGAACAGATGCCACCGATGCCGCATGGTTTCCGGCACAAGCCGTGCTGTCCGGCGAAATGGAACTCGCCTTCGATCACCGCCGAATCGCAACGGAGGGTATCGAGCACGCGCGTACCAAGCTCGAGTTCTCATCGCTGGCCACGGCATTCTGCCGAGAGGAGTTCACCATCGCAGAGCTGCAACAGGTGTACGAGGCCGTCTGGGGCACCGAACTCGACACTCGCAATTTCTACCGGAAGGTCCAAGCCGCCAAGGGATTCATCATCCCCGCCGGCACGGACCGCAGGAGCACGGGCGGCCGGCCTGCACGGCTGTACCGGTCCGGTCCAAAAACCGTGCTGTTCCCACCGCTGATCCGACCCACGCCATCCGGTACGGAAGAGAACACGAGAGGGAAAGTGGAGTAGATGCTGAAAGGCCCGGTGGTGATTCTCACCGCCCTCAATCTTGAGTATCAGGCTGTACGACAGAAGCTGACGAGCCCGCAGGCGCACCGCCATGAGCGCGGTACTCGATTCGAGGTCGGAACCGTGCCCGGTACTTCATGCCGTGTCGCGCTCGGTCTGACGAGCAAGGGAAACCAATCCTCCGCAGTGATCGCCGAACGCGCGATTCAGGAGTTCTCCCCACTGGCCGTGCTGTTCGTCGGGGTCGCCGGCGCATTATGGGACGCCACCAGGCTGGGTGACGTTGTGATGGCATCACACGTGTACGCCTACCACGGTGGGACCAGCGAGGACGACGGGCTCAAAGCCCGCCCCCGGGTATGGGAAGCGCCCCATGGCATCAGCCAACTCGCCGCGCACGTAGCTCGCTTGAACGACTGGGCGGATTCCGCCTCCCGTCCCGAAGACGCGCCGCAGGTGCGCTTCGGGGCGATCGCCGCCGGCGAGGTCGTCCAGAACTCAAGGATCTCGGCCGAGGCGAAGTGGATCCGGCAGCACTACAACGACGCACTCGCCATCGAAATGGAGGCGGCCGGAGTAGCACAGGCCGGCCATCTCAACGGAGCGCCGGTGGCCATCATCCGCGGAATCAGCGACCGAGCGGACGGCACGAAGAACAGCGCTGACGACCGCACCCGACAGCCGCAGGCCGCAGCAAACGCAGCGGCGTTCGCCATCCGGCTGGCGGTGGAACTGGCCAGGGAACAGGAAGAAGCTCCCGTACCC
This sequence comes from Streptomyces sp. CNB091, assembly GCF_000377965.1. Taxonomy (NCBI): domain Bacteria; kingdom Bacillati; phylum Actinomycetota; class Actinomycetes; order Kitasatosporales; family Streptomycetaceae; genus Streptomyces; species Streptomyces sp. CNB091. The sequence continues at coordinate 191,928 of NZ_KB898991.1, read as the reverse complement.
CGCGACGACAGGGTCCCACCGGCCGACCGTCTCGGCCGACATGTCAGCAACACCGCCCACAACAGCACCGTCGGCATCATGGCCAGCTCGGTCACGGGCAGCAGCGTTCACATGAACGCGACTCCGCAGGAGTCCGGCCCGACAGACCTGATCGCGGCACTCAATGGTTTCCGCGAAACTCTGGGGCGGCACCACGCTGGAGGTGCCCTCGACAAGGACACGTATCAGGAGGCCCTGGCCGACCTGGAGTCCGCCCACCGGTCGGCCGGGGAAGGCACTCCTGATTCGTCGAAGCGCGCAGCTATGACGCTGAGGAGACTGCGCGGACTCGTCGTGGAGTGTCCCGAGCTGTTGGCCGAGTTGGCCCCCTTGATCGCCTCAGCCGGCGGCCGGGCATGAGCGACAGCAACGATGCTACGTACAGTGCGGCCGCGTACGATTCCACCATCGGGATCCAGGCAGAGACCGTACACAACTCCAATGTCTACTTCGTCCACCCGGACGCTTCACCGCAGGAGAAGTACAGGGTGGGCGTACGGCTCCTGGAAGACGGCATCCCCAGCCGCGCCCGCGAAATGATCACTGATGCGATCGCTCATGGCTACCACAACGCGGAGGTTCGGTTCCACTGGGTGCTCGCCATGCTCAGCGCACGAACACACCATGACCTCAGCACCGAAGAGGTCCAGCGGCTGCACCACGCCTCCGGGCTCGTGCGCGCCTACGTAGAGGACGTGTGGAAAGAAGGTCTGCGCGTCACTTTCGACTTGCTGGCGGCGCTCGGCACCGCCGGCGGAGCGACCGGCCCCGTACTGAAGCAGCTACAGGACCTGCCGTCCCGCCAGCATGACGCGATCCTTCGCCACCTCGACCTCATGCTTACCGGAGGGCTGAAGGACGAGCTATGGGCGGAGACCCTCGAACGGGCTGCAGCGGAGCGCTTCGGCAACGACCGGGCCCGGCGGGTCTGGGCCTACTTCGAGCCCGACCCCATCGGGGCACGGGCCGTACGCCCCCGCCTGAGCACTGCGGCCGTTGCCGCTGCGCAGGCAGCCCTCCCGCTCCGGGTGGCCCTGTTCGTGGTCAGCAGTGTGCTCCTTGGGGCCCTGGCATGGATCGCGCATCCAGTCCAGGCGGTTCTCGAGTCACTGGTGGCACTCGGCGCGGGCCACACCGCGGCCCGGTGCGGCGTCCAGTGGTGGGGCCGGGGATCCCGGCCGGCCGAAACGGCCGGGGCAGACGTCTCAGAGCCGCACAGTCCCGCACCTGCCGAAGGCGGATTCACCAAAGGCGTTCACCACAAGTTCGACCACTACTTCAGCGTTCGCACACCCCACGGGTTCACCCCGAACGCCTGGCTCGCGCACACCACCGAGATCCGCAGCAGCCTTGCCGCCGAGGTCGCGGACCTCTACCGGGAAAGCCGGACCGGTGTGGAGCGAGTCACCTGGCTCATCCGGTACCTCGCCGAGGAGACCCGGAACCGACACAACAGCGGCACCCTCTTCGATCGATACCCTCAGGACCGGACGCTGACCAGGACGAAGGTCCTGACCGTGACAGCCCTCGCCGCTCTCGGCGCCGCGGCCCTGTCAGGGTTCGGCACGGCGGTCTTGGATGCCGCCCAGCCGCGTCCGCTGTGGGCGTTCCTGGCCTTGCTCGGTGCGGCCTGGTCAGGGCACGCGGCCGCTCAGCTGTGGTTGAAGGTCCGGCGTGAACGGCACCGACTGGCCCGGGAGGCTCTGGAGTACCAGAAAGAACTGGCCGCACGGCAGGACGCCCACCAACGCTGGAAGGCGCTCCTGGACTCGACCCGCCCCAGTGAGCGGGAAATGGAGACCTGGCTCACCTGCGACAAGACCACGTTCGTCGATGAGGCGCTGCGACACCACCGGCTCACCTGGCGTGATCTGATCACGCACACCATCCTGGTGACCCCGGCGCGCCCCTACAAACGAGCCCGGGTCCAGGGCGGCCCATGGCGATACTCGCACTACGTCATCCGTCTGTTCCTGTTCACCCGGGACGGCATCCGCGAAGTCAGCTCCGAGCTCAAGTTCTCCGACTCAACGCGCAAGAACGAGCAGCGGAGCAACTACCGGTTCGACGCCCTGTCCTCGGTGCAAGTGACGGAGAACGCCGATGTCGGCTACGACCTGGAGCTCGTCCTCACCAACGGACCTGCCCGGAAGATCCATGTGAAGGACGCCGACGCCCATCAACTGGCACCGGACGAAAGCGCCCGGGAGATCTCCGAGATCAGTCTCAGCGCGGCCGGCTTAACCCATACCTTCCGCCTCCTGGAGGGGGTCGCGGCAGACGGGAAGGAGTGGGTCGAACGACACAACCCCGACAACCTGACGCCCTTCCAGGTCACCGACTGATCCTGGAATCGAGCATAGGAATGGCTTTGACCACCATGGACGATGTCACCGAGAGCAAAGTCCTGCTGGCCGAGTACGACCGCCTCAAGGAGGAACAGAAGACCCGCATAGGATTCCGCGACAATTTGCTCTACTTCACGCTCGCCGCAGTCACCGCGGTCGTAGCGGTCACCGTCCACAGCGGGCAAGCCCGACTGTTGCTCTCCGCCCCCGCGATCTGCCTGATCCTGGGCTGGACCTACCTGGTCAATGACGAGAAGATCTCGGCGATCGGCAGCTACGTCCGCGACCAACTGGGGCCGCGTCTAGGGGAACTCTCCTCCACCCGGGGCGCGGTGTTCGGGTGGGAGGTGTATCACCGCAATATTGCGGGCCGCGCCATGCGCAAGCGGCTTCAGACAGCAGTGGACCTGTTCACGTACCTGATCCTGCCCATGGTCTGCATGATCGCGTTCTGGTGCTCCCCCACCGTTCACCCCGTACTCGTGCTCACTTCACTGGTGCAGACGCTCACCCTGGCGGCGCTGGGCTGGCAGTTCCTGCGCCGTGCGGAGCGGTAGCACTTGCCCTGCCGCAGGGCGAGCTCCGGCTGGTCAGTCGATCGAAGCCGGCGCCTCCGTAGGGCCGGACAGTCGATTTCATCGATTCAGGAGATGACTCCGCCGGCCGTCAGTGAAGTGACACGGCAGGCGGGCGCACGGACGATCTCGCGAATGTAATAGAGATGGTCTTACACTGATTCCATGAAGCAGAATCGTTCTGGAGTCACTGAGAACATCTCCGTATCCATGCCTTCCGAGCTGGTCAGTGAACTCCGATCAAGGACAGGCCGCCGAGGACTGTCCGGCTACGTCACCGAGGCTGTCAGGCACCAGCTCGCCATGGACGGGCTCGCTGAGATCGTCGCGGCCCACGAAGAAGAGCACGGCGCACTCACGGAGCAGGAGATCGAAGCCGCTCGTCGCGAGCTGTTCGCAGACGAGAACACCGAGCGGGGCGCCGCGTGAAGGAGCAGCCGGCCCGCTCGCTGGTGCTCGACTCCGAGGCGCTCTCCCTGCTCCTGCGCAACGACCGCGGCATGGCGGCTCGCATCGAGGCATCCCGGCAGGTCGGGGTTCCCGTCCTCGTGTCTGCGCTGACCATTGTCGAAGCCGTACATGGAAAGACCGATCTTGCGCGGTTGAAGTGGGTGCTCTCCCGGCTGCGGGTGGAACCGGTCAGCCAGGAGGACTCCTTGACCGCCGTGGCGCTGCTTCAGGACCCAGGCGGGCTCCATGGACACAAGTACGCGATCGACGCCCTCGTCGCCGCGCTCGCGCTCCGGGCCCCGGCCCCTGTGATCGTTCTGACCTCCGACCGTGACGGCTGGTCGAAGCTCAGCGGGAAGCGCGTAATCATCAAAGAAGTGTGAGCACAGCCCGAGGCTACTGGGTTCGCGAGTTCACTGGCACCAGTGACAGCTCGCGCACCCTCCTCCGCGACACCCGCGCGCCACGGGGCGGGGGCGTGAACGGGCAGGTGGCAGGGGGGCGACAGCCCCTTCGGAAGACAGGCGTCCCTGCGGCACCGGACAGTAGGCTGAGCCCAGCAGCGCCGGGAGTGCCGAGGCTCTTCGAAGGAGGTGGACCATGACCGCCGAGATGGTGGCGCCCGCATGGATGCACACCCAGATCAGCGCGGAGCAGTACGACTCCTGGACCGAGGAGCAGTGCGCCGGCATCGAGATCGTGGACGGAATGGTCGTCGTGAGCCCGAACGCGTCCAAGCGGCACAACCGTCTGGCCCGCATCCTGGCCAACGCCCTGGACGCCGCCGCGGGCCCCGACTGGAACGCCGACACGGGTTTCGACGTCCGCCTGCAGGACGTCCCCCTCACCAACCGCCGCCCTGACGTCACCGTCTACCGGGCGGAGACCATCGACCTCACGCCTACCCGCCCTGAGCACGTACTCCTGGTGGTCGAGGTCGTGTCGCCCGGTTCGGAGACCACGGACCGCATCGTGAAGGTGGACCAGTACGCCAAGGCCGGCATCCCCTTCTACTGGCGGATCGAGCAGGCCGTCACCGGCATCCCAATCGTCTACACCTACATCCTCGACCCCGCCACCAAGGCGTACCGGGACGGCGAGATGTTCACCGGCACGGTGAAGGCCACTGCGCCTTTCTCCATCACGGTCGATCTTGGACTCTCGTAAGGTACCGAGAAGCCGCCCCGCTATCGGTGATCGCCATGCCGACTGCCGCTCCAAGGCGGGGAAGCCGCATTGCACCTTCGAGGCTGCACAAGCCTCGACTCGCTGCCCCTCACTCAGTGTCGATGTCGGCCTCGCCAACCTCCTTGTCGGCTGACTTGATGCCCAGGCTCTCGATGAACTGCCGTTCCCATGCGGCTAGTTCGTTCTGCCGGGCGAGGATGAACTCGGTGAACGCTTCGGCCTTGAGGTGTTCGATGGACTCGAGGCTGACTCCGTGCGAGTCCAGGATGTCGGTCCGCCCGTCCTCCGCGAGCCTGATGAGCGCCTGCCGGATTGATACACCTGGCGGCGTCGTCATGACGATCCGGTTGGCGGGACTGGAAGCTCCGGGCACCCCGCTCTGAGTGATGACGTGTCGATAGGTCTCGCTGTGAGCCGTCGCAAACTGTTCCAGTACGTTTGCGGTGCCGCCGTCGAGGTTCTTCCGATCCGGGAACGTCTGCAGGTCCCAGAGGAGGTAGGCACGCACGCGCGCGCTGCGCAGGTCGAAGCGTTCGGGGAAGGAACGGGCCCGCTCAGCGGAGTAGCTGAGCCCGCCCTTGCCCCGGGCGAACGCCTTCATCTCCGTGATGAATTTCCGGACCTGGGTGGTGGTGGACCCGGCGAAGGTGCCCGCCAGGGACGTGGTCCAGAACCAGTGCCGGAGCTTGACCCGCTGGTCCGCTTCGACCTTGGTGGAGAAGTGGAAGAAGACGGCGAGCAGCATGATCTGAATGTTGTAGGGAACCAGGCGAGCCAGCGGGACCCGGACCTCCTCCCGCAGGAACTCGACCACCTGCTGGAGGATCAGGTCGGTGTCCTCCACCGCGGTTGTGAGCTGGTCCTGGACCTTCCGGGCCATCGTCTCCCAGGAGGTGTCCCGCTGCACGTCCTCCTCGCCGGATAGCGCGAGGACGGTCTGGAAGATCGTCATGATCGGAATCTCGCCGAAGCCCGAAGCCGCGATCCGCCCCTTGATCTCCTCCATCTTGTCGCTGAGCGTCTCCGAGCCGATGGTCCCGTAGGTCAGTGCGGAGACCATCTGGTCGGGACGCATCTTCTGGCCGCTGCTGTTGATCCTGGAGAAGACCTCGATGGCCTGCTGGAGAGTGCCGCCCTCCATGCGCACCACGGAGACCTTGTAGTTCTTCACCCGCTTCGCGATGCGCTCGCTCTCCTTAGTGAAGCGGTCGGCCTCCTCGCGGGAGTGGGAGACGTCGGACAGCGTCCGTGCGTATTCGAGAAAGTCCAGGGTCCCCAGTACGGACCGCATGGGCAGGAAGTGGCTGGGCACTGGCTCGCTGCTCTTCCAGTGGCGGTAGCGCACACCATCGTGTTCCGGCCGGACGAGCGGCCGGTAGACCCACCACATCCAGTCCTCCTGGCGCGCGGACCGCGAGGCGTCGGCCGAGCGGTGGAGGACGCCGAAGAGCGTGGAGAGCCGCTGGTGGCCGTCCAGGACGTAGGCGACCTTCGCCCCTTCCGGTGCTGGCGGAATCCTGCGCCCACCGATGGTGTCGAGGCTTTCGAGCGGCATGGTGGTCTCCCAGGTGAGCAGGCTGCCCATCGGGTAGCCGCGCTCCATGCTGTCGAAGAGCTGGAGCATCTGCTCGGGGCGCCACAGGAACGGGCGCTGGAACTTCGGCACCCGCAGCTCGCCCTGCGCGATCCGCTCCAGGACCTGCTCCAGGAAGTGGACCTCCGGCACCACGGAGATGTCCTTAACCACCTCGATGTCTCCCATGCTCAGATCACGCCCCGAATCGTTTCGAACATCGATCGCAACTCCTGTTTCGCTCCGAGGCCCAGGCCGTCCAGGTCCCGCTCCGATATGCCGCCGCGCATCACCTCTTGCAGAAACAGACGCGGCAACTCCGTCCCAAATCCCTCCTGGAGGGTGATGAGATCCTGCTCCGCCACTTCGTCGTACAGATCACCGTGGCGCGGCGGGATGGCGTAGGTGGTCCCCGCCTTCCCTGAGTGGCGCCTCTTCTGGCCAGACCTCATCTGCGGCTTTCCCTTGAATCCGTGCTTCATGTCGAAGTGGGCTCGCTGCTCGGGCGCGAAGTTCTTAAGGGACTCCAGGCGCTTAGCCATGGAGGATTTCCCGACGGCCCTCTTCGGCTGCCGGGCCAGGACCCGGTTGGGAATGTAGTTCTCCATCTCCCGGAATCTAAGGACGTGCGCGCTCACGCCTTCTCGGACCACAGCTTCGGCCTTCTCGTGATTGCCGGTCCGGTCCGTGGGGTGGAAGCTGTCGCTGTCGATGACGAGAACCACGCGCTTGGTACGGGAGAACTGCGCGGCCTGCTCGACCGCGTGCCGGGTTGCCCCGTCCTTGCCACCTCCGTTGTACACGCCGAGGCGGCTGCCTTCCTTGGCCTCGATGACGTCCTCGCAGCCGAGCATGCGCGCGAGCGCCTCGATCATCTGCCAGTCGTAGGTCGCATTCTCCACGACCAGCACGGCCGGCCGCTCCAGGTCGCGGATGTCCGCCGCGAGCGTCTCGCCGGCCACCCTGAACACTTCCTTAGTACCCCCGTGGGGCGCCCATGCCTGCGCCATGCTCGCCTTCTGCGCGAGCAGCCGGTAGCTCTGCGCCAGGACCGGGAGGTGACGCTCCAGGAACGTATGGACGGCGTCCACATCACGCGGGGAGATCGCCCACTCGTGCCGCGCCTCCCTGAAGAACGCGATCAGCCTCAACATGAGCTCTGCGTTATCGTCGCCCTGACAGCCCTTTAGCAGGTCGACGGGAATCTCAACGCGCATCTTCGATCCGATTCGCCTGCGCGTCCGCGAGGGCGCGCACCTCCTCGAAGTCCTCCGCAAAGACCCCCCGCGGCCAGTAGTCGAGGTTACCGAGGGCGTCCACCTCGATCTTCCGCAGGGTGGCGGCCCCCTCGCCCTGCTCAACGAAGTAGATCTTCACGTCCTCCGGCGCCAGCTTCTGCTCCGCGACCCGTCGGCGCAGCCTGAGGAGGAAGTTCTCACTGTGCGTCTCCACCAAGAAGCGCACCCGCGACTTCTGCACGGCGTCGACGTAGAGATCAGCGATCGCGGCGTGGGCCGAAGGGTGGAGATGGAGTTCGGGCTCCTCCACGATCTCAATCACCGGCCCGGCGGGTGGTTCCACGCGGTCTGCAGCCCGCTGGATCACTATCGGCAGGAACTGGACCACACCGGTGCCGACGTCGTCGATGTGGACGACGAGATCGGGGTCACGCAGGGAACGCAGCTTGGGGATGTACATCCCGGAGCCGACGTCAGTGACTTCGAGGCGCCACCCGGGCAGGATGCTTTCCAGCAGGGCGTTCACCTCACGGCCAATCAGACCGCGCCCGTACACCTCATCCCCGGCGAGCATGCCTAGCGCTCTCTCGCCCCGATAGCCAACGCTGCCGAGCGTCCTGGCCGGAGACCGGAAAAAGCGCTCCGGGCTCTTCCTGAACGGACCCAAATACCGGATCTCGTCAATGCCTTCCCGAATGAGCCCAGTGACGCCGCTGACACCGCCGACGGAGTCAGGCCAGTCGGCCGGAACGGGAAGCAGCCCGCGAAATCCGACTCTGGCTTCCTGGCCGTCGACAAGATACGCGCGCTTCTCCGGGGAGTAGGCGTCGGCGCCGGGCATCCAGGACAGGTTCACGATCTCCGTCCCGCAGGAGATCTGCACCGAGGAGACGAGCTGCGTTCCCTGGTTGGCGATGTTCTGGACCTCTGCGGTGGCGCTGACGGCCTCGCCGCCCTCGCGCCCGATCGACACTCCCAGGCGAATGTGCCCATGGGGTGACGAGCCGTGGATCAGATCGGCGAATGAAGGATTGGCGCCCTGGATCAGGTCCAGGTCCAGGGGGTACGGGGAGTCACCGCGAATACCGAGGGAAAGGAGCGGAAGCGCTCGCACGACCGCACTCTTGCCGGAATTGTTCCGGCCCAGCACCACGGTGATCTTTCCAAGCTCCACCTCCTGCCTCTCCCTGAAACAGCGATAGTTCTCCAGCGAGAACCGTTCCAACGACACCTGGGCTCCCGTTCGGTCAAACCATGTCTGGTGAGGCCGTGCCGACCTCAGCGAACACCGCTCCAGCGGCGCGCCAGCTTAGCCGTGGCAATACTCTCAGACGGTGGAAGGTCGGCACCCAAGGTTTCGCTCTTCCATCTGCGGAGATGCCCGACGTCTGCCTCGGAGTTCCAGGATCTGGCGAGACCGTCAGCCTTCACACCGTTTGTCTCCCCGGGCGGCAGCGGTGCTCCGCGCGGCTGTGGGCCTGAGCGCAAGGAAGGGCAGCCGGCCGATCAGCTTTCCCGGGCCCAGCCCGGCCTACCCCTTGGACCTCCTGTGGACCTCCAGCCAAGGGCACGGGCGACATCACTTGTGGCCAGCAACAGCTCCGGCCCTTGGTGCGGCTGGTGTCAGATGCCTGGCCGCATCAGTCAACTTGCAGTCCGCTTCTGCTCAACGTTTGTGTCGCCCCGCGCCTCAGACAGACGCGAGGTCCGCGGGCTACTCGGATTGCGGGTGCACTGGCACCAGTGGGAGCTCGCGTACCCGACGCTGGGCAGCACCGACACGTCCCGCTTCCTCGCCTCCTCGAACGCCCTGGGCGGGAATGGGCTGGTGGCAGGGGGTGGGCGGAGAGGGGCGCGCAGGTTCGCGGTGCTACCGTTCCGGCACCCCGGCCCCACACGGACTCCCGCGCTGCTCACCCTGACGAAAGGGCACAGGGTCATGACCGTGCCGCCGCCTCCGCCGTCCTCCCCTGCCTCCGGGCCTCCTGCGCCTGACCAAGCCCCTGCGGTGGGCCCGTACGGCCCCCTGGGCGTCGGGGGTCCGCAGCCGCCGCTCAGCGGCCTCGCCGTCGCCTCGCTCGTGCTGTCGTTGCTCGTCTGTCTCGCGCCGCTGGGGCTGATTCTCGGGATCGTCGCGCTCGTGCGGATCCCCGGCAACGGCAAGCGCGGCAAGGGGCTGGCCGTTGCGGGAACGGCCGTCGGCGGGGCGGTGGTCACGCTGACCGCCCTGCTGCTGGTGATCGGTGGGGTGCGGTTCACCGCGTGGACGGAGGAGGGCGGGGGCCTCTCCGGCCCCCGGGCCCCGAAGACGGGAACGCTGTTCGACCTGAAGGCCGGGGACTGCTTCGCACCGGCGGGCGGGCTGTTCTCCACCCAGGAGCGCGAGGACGAGCGGATGACGGACCCGTCCGTCGAGATCGTGCCGTGCGACGGACCTCATCCGGCCGAGGTGTACGGAACGTTCCGGCTGAAGGGCGACTACGCCATCTCGGACCCCGTCGCCATCGCCGCAGAGGCCTTCGAGGGCTGCGTGCCTCTGCTCCACGACTTCGCGCCGGACACCTGGACCCTGCCGGCCGTCGAATTCTCCTTCTACTACCCGGAGTCGGTCAGCGCGACCGGCGGGGACCGGACCGTGCGGTGCTGGCTGGGCGCGGAGGCCGGTCTGCCGGAGGCATCGCTGCGGCAGGACCCCGGCACCTGGGACGCCGGTCAACTGGCGTACCTGGAGGCGATGCGGCCCTCGTCCGAAGCCTGGTTCAGCGCCTCCGAGAAGGTGGACACCGACCTCGCCGCGGCCACCGCGTGGGCCGTCCGGATGGCGGAAGGCGGGGCCGAATCGGCGAAGCTGCTGCGCGCGATCGACGGCCTCCCGGACCGGGCACGCGGCCCGGTCACCGCGCTCGCGAACCGGCTCGACGCCCTGTCCGGGATCCACCGGTCCGCGTCAAGGGCCCCCACCCGAGCGGAGTTCGAGAAGCGCTGGGACGTCAACGGGGACGAGGACGCCTCCGGTGAGGAGTGGGAGGCCCGACTCGCTCTGGGACTGCCGGTGGAGGACGAGGAGGAGGACGACGGCGGGGAGCAGCAGGGGTGAGCCGTCCGCCCACGCCTTGACCCTCCCTTGCCCTGCGCCCCTCGCGCCGGGGCACGCCACGCAGGACACTTGACCCCGACGCTTGGTATCTGACGCTTGGTACCCGACGCTCCGGAACCCGAGGTCCGGAGCGCGGCACTCGGAGGGGGACACATATGCGGGACAGCCATCGGGCTGAAGCCGAGAGGCTGTTGGTGCGCGCCGTGGAGGAGGAGACGCGGCGCACCGGCGGACGGACCGATGCCGGGGCGCTGATGTCGCGGGCGCGGGCCGCGCTCGACACCATGGCCGCCAGCGCGGGTGAGGAGTACGCCGCGTACACGCGGGCGCTGGACTCGGCGGCGGCGGGAGAGCGCCCCCTCTCGGAGCGCTTCAGCAGAGCGACGCTCGGAACGCCTTTGCTGGTGACGGGAGTTGCCGCCGCTGCCGCGTTCGGCGCGGATCTGGCGCTCGGCGCGAACACCGGCCTGGCGCTCGGCGCGGGCGCGGCCGTCGCGGTGGCCGGTACGGCGACGACCGTGGCGAAGGCGACCGCCTCGCACTGGCCGGCCGCCCACCGCCGCGCCGGAGCGGCCGGACAGCCGGGCGGGGCCGAGCAGTTGCGGCTCCAGTGGCTGACCGCCCTGGAGGTACGGGGCATCCGCCCGTACCTGGACCAACAGCGCATGCTGACTCCCGCCGCGCGCGCCCCGAAGAAGCAGACCGCCCCGTTGGGACGGCAGTTGCGCGGCGGGGACCGTAGCGCGGCGGCCCGCACCCGGGTGTTGCTGGAGCAGTCCTTCGGGCATCTCCCCAAGGCGGAGGGGCCGTTCGCCGGGCGGCGGGCCGAGCTGGCGCAGATCGCCCAGTGGGTGCACGCGGCCCGCGCCTCTGCGCGGACCCGGCCGACGGTCGTCGTCCTGCACGGTGCGCCGGGGGCGGGGCGTACGGCGCTCGCGGTGCGGGCCGCCCATGCGCTCAAGGACCAGTTCCGGGGTGCGTGCGTGGTCGATCTGCGCGGCCAGGTAGCCGGGGAGAGCCCGCTGCCGACCCGGGACGCCCTGCTGCACCTGCTGAACCGGCTGGGCGCGCCGCGCGAGCAACTGCTGTTCAGGGAAGGCGCTTCGGCCGAGCAGCAGGTGCGGCGGCTCTCCGAGCTGTACCACCAGCACCTCACGGGGACGCCGGTCACGATCGTGCTCGACGACGCCACGGACGCCGGGCAGGTCCGCACCCTGGTGCCGGAGCGGTCGGACAGTCTGGTGATCGTCACCGCCCGGGAGCCGCTGGAGCTGCCCGAGGACCTGCCGGCCTGGGTGCACCACCTGCCGGTCGGCCCGCTGGACGGGGCGGGTGCGGAGGAGCTGCTGCGCGAGGTCGCCGAGGAGGAGGAGACCGGGCCGTACGACTACCCGTCCACGGACGCCGTCGTGGAGCTGTGCGGCGGGCTGCCGCTGGCACTGCGGGTGGCCGGTTCCGCGCTCGGGGCCCGTAGCCGCCACACGCTGGCGGAGGACCTCGCCGCTTACGGTCCGGTCGACCCGGTGGAGCGGGCCCTGTGGCTGCGCTACACGGACCAGGGCGAGCAGGCCCGGCGGCTGCTGCGGCGGCTCGCGCTGGCGGGCCGGGCGAGCCTGGGTGCGGCAGCGGCGGCGTCGCTGCTCGCGGCGGACGAGCAGGAGGCGGAGCGGCTGCTCACCGTGCTGACCCGGGCGGGGCTGCTCACCCGCGTACGGGGGTCGCGCTACCGGCTGCACGATCTGGTGCGGGCGTTCGCCCTGGCCCGGCTGCTGGACGAGGAGGAGTCGGCCGAGCGGGCGGCGGCGCAGGAGCGGCTGCTGACGAACTACGCGGAGCTGGCCGACGCGGTGATCCGGATGGTCGACGGGAAGATGTCGACCCGCGCCGGGCAGTTCGGCTCGCACGGTTTCGGTTCCCTGGACTCGGCGCTGCGCTGGCTGGACGACGAGTCGAGCTTCATCACGGCGGCGCTGCGGCACGCGGAGGGCGTCGACCAGGCGACGGTGCTGCATCTGCTGGGCGCGCTGTGCGACTACTGCCTGCTCCGCGGCGACCTGTACCGCCTGGGTGAGATCAGCGAGCTGACGCAGGCCGTGGACCAGGGGCTGCTGGAGCGGTCGGTGCAGTGGCGTACGGGTATCGCGGCCCGGCAGCTCGGCGAGCTGGACAAGGCCCGCACCACGCTGTCCTCGGTCGTCGGGCTGTACCACGAGGCGCAGAACGACGCGGGCGAGGCGCTGGCGCTGTGCTCGCTGGGCATCACCCTGCACCACCAGGGCAATCTGACGGAGGCGGCGGCCCGGCTCGGCGAGGCGCTGGCGCTCCAGTCGTCCGGCGCGCAGGCCGAGGACCGCGCCTGGACCCTGCACGCCCTGGCGGCGGTGGAGCGCGACCGGGGTGATCTGGCGCGGGCGCTGACCCTGCTGGCGGACGCGCTGCGGCTGCACCGGGAGGGCGAGTCGCTGCACGGTGAGGCCTGGACGCAGTACCAGCTGGGGCAGGTGCGGCTGCGGACCGGCGAGGTCGCCCCGGCCGAGGAGGCGCTGAACACCGCCCTGGGGCTGTACGGGCGCACCCGCGACGGACGCGGTGAGGCGTGGGCGCTCACCCAGCTGGCCCGGGCCCGGCTGCTGGACGGCGATTCGGCGGCCGCCCTGGAGCAGTTGCGCGAGGCGCTGGACCGGCACCGGGACAACGAGGACGCGCGGGGCGAGGCCTGGACCCTGTACTACCTCGGGCAGGCGCTGGAGGAGGAGGGGGACACCGATCAGGCGGTGCGTGAGCTGGAGCGGTCCCGCACGATGTTCTCGCGGATGCGGGACGTGTACGGGCTGGCGTGCGCCCGTCACCATGCGGGCCGGGTGACCCGGGACCAGCGGGCCGCTCAGACGGGCAACCTGCGCAACTCGGGGTTCGCCCGGCAGTTGCTGATGGACGCGCGGGCCGACTTCCGGCGGATCAAGGTGCCGTACGGGGAGGCGTGGGCGTGCGTGGAGCTGGCGTTGATCGACGCGGGCAACGGGCGTGCGCCGCAGGCGCTGGAGCTGTGCGGTGAGGCCGCGGAGCTGTTCGCCTCGTACGGGGACGCGCGGGGCGGCGACTGGGCCCGGTTCCTGCGGTGCACGCTGCTGCCGTACGCCTCGCCCGGGGGCAGCGAGGTGGGCACGGTGGTGGCGCAGCAGGAGCTGGCCGAGCTGATCGAGGGCCGCCATCCGGCGCGGGACGGCAAGCTGGAGCAGTCCGCGGCGGCGTTCGCGGTGGCGCTGGAGCGGGGCGTGGACCTGGAGGACGGCTGGCAGGCGTGGCGGCTCGGGCTGACCCCGACCCGCGCCGCCGGCCAGATCATGGGCGTCACGTTGGAGCCGGCCCGGCCGTGAGGACACGCCCGTGACACCACGGCCGTCATGACACGGGCGTGGCCAGGCGGGCATGGCCCGGACGGGCGTGGCCCGGACGGACGTGGCCAGGGCGGATCTGCGGCAGGCCAGGCGTCGGAGACCGGCGCCCGTTCGGTCACCGGCCGACGGGCGTCCGGCACCGGGGCCGGACGCCCTTCCCATACGCGCGGCTCCGGCGCGGGTTACTTCCGGGTCGCGGCCGCCCCGTCGGCGGCGGGCTCGGCGGCCACCGCGTCCGGGTCGGGGGCCTCCTCGAAGTCGACCTTGCCCATGTGGCGGTTCATCGACTTCATCAGGGCCCACACGCCGACGGCCAGCGCCGCGAAGACGAGGAAGCCGAGGACGCCGGGGGTGACCTTGTTCTTGTCGAGCTCTTCGGCGGCGAGCGGGACGAGGTGCGTCAGTGCCTGGGTCGCGTACATATCAGGCATTGTCGCGGATGCCCGCGAAGAGGTCGCTCTCGGGGAGGGAGGTATCGACCCGGGACTTCGCCAGCTCGTACTCCTCGGTGGGCCACACCTCGCGCTGGATGTCCATCGGGACCCGGAACCAGCCGCCCTCGGGGTCGATCTGCGTGGCGTGCGCGATGAGCGCCTTGTCGCGGATCTCGTAGAACTCGTCGCAGGGAACGTGCGTGGTCAGCGTGCGTTCCACGCGCTCGAACTCCTCCCAGCGCTGCAGCCACTCCCCGTACGGGGACTCCAGGCCCCGGGCGAGGAGCGCCTCGTGCAGGGCGACGGTGCGCGGCCGGTTGAAGCCCTGGTTGTAGTAGAGCTTCTTCGGCTCCCAGACGGGGCCGAACTCGTCCTCCGGGAACCGCTCCGCGTCGGCCGCACCGTCGAACGCGATCATCGAGATCGTGTGCGTCATGATGTGGTCGGGGTGCGGGTAGCCGCCGTTCTCGTCGTACGTGGTGATGACCTGCGGCCGGAACGCGCGGATCTTCGCCACCAGGCGCCCCGCGGCGGCCTCGGGGTCCTCCAGGGCGAAGCAGCCCTCGGGCAGCGGCGGCAGCGGGTCGCCCTCGGGGAGCCCCGAGTCGACGAAACCGAGCCACTCCTGCTGGACGCCCAGGATCTCCCGGGCCTCGTCCATCTCCTTCTTGCGCACCTCGTGGATGTTCTTCTCGATGTACGCGTCGCCCTGGAGCTTCGGGTTGAGGATGGAGCCGCGCTCGCCTCCCGTGCAGGTCACGACCAGCACGTCCACCCCCTCGGACACGTACTTGGCCATGGTGGCCGCGCCCTTGCTCGACTCGTCGTCGGGGTGGGCGTGAACGGCCATCAGCCGCAGCTGCTCAGTCAAAGCTCGATCCTCAGTCATTGGTCGCTCTGGTCGATCATGGGTCGGTCTCATGGGTCGGTCAGGTCGATCCGGGTCGCTGTCGAAGCCGGTCCGGGTCTCTGTCTCAAGAGGCGCCGCGCCCGCGCGGCATCCGTGTGGGGCGCGGTCGGGTGACGGGCGGGCGGCTTCTATAGTGACTGAACGAGGGGCCGGAAAATTCCTCGATGCCCGGTCCGGAGGGAACGATCATGACGACGGTTCGTGAGGCCCTGCCCGAGGGGCGGTACGGCCGGACCGAGGATCAGCGCGCGGACCGCAAGCTGAAGATCGTCGGATCGGTCCTGGGCGTCGCCCTGCTCGGCGTGATCGGGTGGATCGGCTTCGACTATGTCGCCGGCCAGGGCATCAGCGCCGAGATGATCAAGTTCAAGGTCGTCTCCGACGCCCGGGCCGATGTCCACCTGGAGGTCCGCAAGGACCGCGAGGGCCACGGCTACTGCCTGGTGCGGGCGCTCAGCGAGGACGGCTCCGAGGTGGGCCGCAAGGAGGTCCGCTTCGACCGGGCCGAGGACCGGATCGACGAGGTCGTGACCGTGGTGACCCGGTCCAGGGCGACCGCGGTCGAGCCGATGGGCTGCACCGCCGACGACGGCCCGACCGGCTGACCTCTGCCCCACCCCTGTGACCTGCGACGATACGGGTCACATCGGCCGGTCGAGGGGTGTGACGGTTTACCTTCTCCCCCTTTTCCTGCGGAATTGTTAGGCTCGTGGTTTCGCCCACCCGGAGAAGCACATGCTTCTGGGTAGGGCGATGCTTTGTATTCCCAGCACCGACGAGGAGCACCTGTGACCCAGACCAGCGAAAACGTCACCTGGCTCACGCAGGAGGCGTACAACCAGCTCAAGGCCGAGCTGGAGTACCTGTCTGGTCCCGCGCGCACGGAGATCGCCGTCAAGATCGCGGCGGCCCGTGAGGAGGGTGACCTCCGGGAGAACGGCGGGTACCACGCGGCCAAGGAGGAGCAGGGCAAGATGGAGCTGCGGGTGCGCCAGCTGACCCAGCTCCTGGAACACGCGAAGGTCGGCGAGGCGCCGGCCGACGACGGCGTGGTCGAGCCCGGCATGGTCGTCACGATCGCCTTCGACGGCGATGAGAACGACACGCTGACCTTCCTGCTCGCCTCCCGTGAGTACGCCAGCACGGAGATCGAGACGTACTCCCCGCAGTCTCCGCTCGGCCTCGGCGTGAACGGCAAGCGGACGGGCGACGACGCGGAGTACGAGCTGCCGAACGGCAGGACGGCCTCGGTGAAGATCCTGGCGGCGAAGCCCTACAGCGGCTGATCCGGCCGCATCACGACGGAACGACACGGGAGCCCCGGCCACGGACGGCCGGGGCTCCCGTGCGTCGTGTGCGTCCTGTGCGTCGTACGGCCGGGGCTCCTGTGGGGCACCGTCCGCACGCGGGCCGGCCGTTCTCGGGCCATACCCGCGGGCCAGGTCAGGAGCAGTCGCCGGTGCGGCCCAGGGTCTTCTCGGGCGTCACGCCGGGGCGGGTCCACTGCGGGGTGGGGCGGCTGGCCGGGCCCCAGCTCGCGGTCCCGTCCGCGTCGGTGCGCCAGTACCAGCAGGCCTGGCCGCCCTCGCCCGGATATCCCTCGCGGACGCCGCCGATCACCGGCCGGCCCTCGGGCCGGTCCTCCCACGCCTCGCCGCGGCCGTAGGGCGTCAGGTCGAGCAGACCGAAGGAGCCGTTGGCCACCTCGATCCCGCGGCTCGTCGTGGAGTAGGTGAGGAACACGCGCCCGCCGTCGCGCAGGAAGCAGGCGAGGTGCCCCATCTCGCCGCCGATCGGCGCGTCCAGGCCCCGCACCGAGTACCAGGGCTGGGTGTAGCCCATGAACGCGGTGAAGGCGGCCACCTCTTCCCAGGTTCCCGTGGTCAGGACGGCGAACGAGACGCCCCGGGCGTTGAGGTAGACGGCGTCCTTCATGTGCCAGACCGCGTCGGTGCAGCCCTCGCACTGGCCCTGGTGCGGTGCGCCGTCGTACCACATGTGCTGGTAGACGACGAGCTCCCGGCGGCCCTCGAACAGGTCCAGGAACGGGACCGGACCCTCGGGCCCGACGACCTCGGCCGTCCCGTCGACCTCCACCATCGGCAGCCGGCGGCGGGCCGCGGCGAGCGCGTCGCCCTGGCGGGTGTGGGCCTTCTCCCGGACCAGGAGCTCGTCCCGGGCGGCCTGCCAGGTGGCCTGGTCGACGACGGGCGGGGCGCCGGGCAGGCCGGTGGCCGGGTCGTCCGGTGTGCTGGTGGTCATGGTTGCCTCCTCCGTGGTGCCGCGTGGCGGCGTGGTGCCGCGCGGCGGCGTCAGACGGCGGCCGAGCGGTACTTGCGGACCGCCAGGGTGCGGAAGACCACGATGATCAGCACGGACCAGATGACCGAGGCGAGGATCGGGTGCTCCATCGGCCAGGCCCCGGTGACGGACTTCGGCACGCCCGGCATCGTGTTCCCGAAGAGCTCGCGGGCCCCGGCCACCGTGGCGCTGAAGGGGTTCCATTCGGCGACGTGCTGGAGGAACGTCGGCATGCCGGTGACCGGCACGAAGGCGTTCGAGATGAACGTCAGTGGGAACAGCCAGATCAGACCGCCGGAGGTCGCCGCCTCCGGGGTGCGCACGGACAGGCCGATCAGCGCTCCGATCCAGGAGAACGCGTAGCCGAGCAGGAGCAGCAGCAGAAAGCCGCAGATCACCTTGGCGAGGTTCTCGTGGGTGCGCCAGCCGACGATCAGGGCGACGCCCGCGAGCACGACGAGGGTGAGCGTGGTCTGTACGAGGTCGGCGAGCGTCCGTCCGGTGAGGACCGCGCCCCGGGCCATGGGCAGCGACCGGAAGCGGTCGATGAGCCCCTTGTGCATGTCGTCGGCGATGCCGGCGCCGGCGCCCGCGGTGGCGAAGGTGACGGTCTGGGCGAAGATGCCCGCCATCAGGAACTCCCTGTACAGCTGCGGGTCGGTCGAGCCGCCGATGCTGATGGAGCCGCCGAAGACATAGGTGAAGAGCACCACGAACATGATCGGCTGGACCAGCCCGAAGATCACCATCTCGGGGATCCGGGTCATCCGGATCAGATTCCGCTTGGCGACGACGAGGGAGTCCTTCACGGACTGCGTGACGCCCCCGGCGGGGCGGGGGACCAACGAGGGGGCGTCCTTGGCGATCGCGCTCACCGGGTTTCCTCCTTGCTCCGGGAGTCGCGGGAGCGTTCCGCCACGGCTCCGTCGGGCTCCTCGTCCCCGCTCTCGTGCTCCTCGGCCGCGTGACCGGTGAGGGAGAGGAAGACGTCGTCCAGGGTGGGCCTGCGCAGGGCGATGTCGTCGATCTCCACGCCCTGGGCGTCCAGGTCGCGGATGATCTCTGCCAGCAGCCTGGCCCCGCCGCTGACCGGGGCGGTCAGTTTCCGGGAGAGCTGGACGACGGTGACCTCGCCCTTGCCGAGGGCGGTCAGCACGGACCGGGCGCGCTCGATCTCGTCCGGGCGGTGCACGACGACCTCGACGCGCTCGCCGCCGGTGCGAGCCTTGAGCTGGTCGGAGGTGCCGCGGGCGATGACCTTGCCGTGGTCGATGACGCAGATGTCGTGGGCGAGGCGGTCCGCCTCCTCCAGATACTGCGTGGTCAGCAGCAGCGTCGTGCCGCCCGCCACCAGGTCCTCGATCACGTCCCAGAGCTGCTGCCGGTTGCGGGGGTCGAGGCCGGTCGTCGGCTCGTCCATGAACATCACGGCCGGCGACACGACGAGCGCCGCCGCGAGGTCGAGGCGCCGGCGCATACCGCCGGAGTACGTCTTGGCGGTGCGGTCGGCGGCGTCGCCGAGGTTGAACCGGTCCAGCAGGACACCCGCCCGGGCCTTCGCGTCCCGGGCGCTCAGGTGGTAGAGCTGCCCGACCATCCGGAGGTTCTCCCGGCCGGTCAGATACTCGTCGACCGCGGCGAACTGCCCGGAGAGCCCGATCGAACGGCGTACCTCGTTGGGCTTCTTCAGGACGTCGATCCCGGCCACGAACGCCGTGCCGCTGTCCGGCCGCAACAGTGTGGTCAGCACGCGTACGGCGGTGGTCTTGCCCGCGCCGTTGGGCCCGAGCAGGCCGAGGACCGTGCCCTCGGGGACGTCGAGGTCGACGCCGTCGAGGGCTCGTACGTCGCCGAAGGTCTTCACCAGACCTTCGGCGTGGATCGCACCTGGCATGGAGGGGGCTCCCCGTCACTCGTGGATGGTGATGGTGTCGCCGGTGGCGGCCTTCCGGTCCGATCCTAGGATCGGTGGGCAGCCACCGCCCGGCGAACAGGCGTATCCCGGCTCCCGGCGCGGTGTGGGCCCGCCCGTGCGCGACGGGTCCGTCCCTGTGCGATGGGCCCGCCCCTGCGGCCTGGTCAGCCCATCACCCGGAAGCCCGCCGCCCGCAGCGCCGCCTCGACCTCCGCGCAGTGCTGCGGCCCCTTGGTCTCCAGATGCAGGTCGACCTCCGCCTCGGTCAGGCCGAGGCGCGGGTCGGTGCGCACATGGCTGATGTCGAGGACGTTGGCGTCGGCCACGGTCAGCGCGGCCAGCAGGGCGGCCAGCGCCCCCGGGCGGTCGGTGAGGCGCAGCCGCAGGCTCAGGTAGCGGCCCGCGGCGGACATCCCGTGCCGCAGGATGCGCTGCATCAGCAGCGGGTCGACGTTGCCGCCGGACAGCACGGCCACCACCGGCCCCCGGAAGGACTTCGGGTCGCTGAGCAGCGCCGCCACCGGGCTGGCCCCGGCGGGTTCGACGACCAGCTTGGCCCGCTCCAGGCAGAGCAGCAGCGCACTGGACAGCTCGTCCTCGGTGACCGTGCGGACCTCGTCGACCAGCTCCTCGATCAGCCGGTACGGTACGTCGCCGGGCCGGCCCACCTTGATGCCGTCGGCCATCGTGGCCGGGGAGTCGAGCGAGACGGGGTGCCCGGCGGCCAGGGACGGCGGGTAGCAGGCGGCGCCCTCGGCCTGGACGCCGATGATCCGGACATCGGGGCGCAGGGCCTTCACCGCGACGGCGACGCCCGCGGCGAACCCGCCGCCGCCGATGCCGAGGACGATCGTGCGGACCTCGGGGCACTGCTCCAGGATCTCCAGCCCGACGGTGCCCTGGCCCGCGATGATGTCGGGGTGGTCGAAGGGGTGGATGAAGACCGCGCCGGTCTCCTCCGCGTACCGCTGGGCGGCGGCGAGGGTCTCGTCGACGACCTGGCCGTGCAGCCGCACCTCGGCCCCGTACTCCCGGGTCGCGGCGACCTTGGGCAGGGGCGCCCCGACGGGCATGAAGACCGTGGAGCGTACGCCGAGGAGCGACGAGGCCAGGGCGACGCCCTGGGCGTGGTTCCCGGCGCTGGCGGCGACCACCCCGGCCGCCCGTTCCACCGGGGTGAGGCCGGAGATCCGGACGTAGGCGCCGCGCAGTTTGAAGGAGCCGGTGCGCTGGAGGTTCTCGCACTTGAGGTGCACCGGGGAGCCGACCAGCTCGGTCAGATGGCGGCTGCCCTCCAGGGCGGTCACCCGCGCCACCCCCGACAGCATCTTCTGCGCGCCCCGGACGTCGTCGAGGATCAGGGCCGGGTGGCGGGCGGTCGCGCGGAAGCTCATGTCCACAAGTCTTGCAGCTCCGGCCGGGCGCGGCAGACTTGTCTCATGGCGGCCTGCGGTGGTGTCCGCGGGTTTGTGCGGCACTGGTACTCGTTGCCCCGGGGCCGCGTACTCTGTCCCCCACCCATCCGACACCGCACGAAGAGAGCCCCCGGCCATGCCCCCTCAGGACATGACGACTGCTGCGTCTCCTTCCGGGGGCGCCGTCCCCGAACACCCGGGCCCCGACCGCCTGCTGGACTCGCTCCAGCACCAGGTGGCGGTCTTCGCCCGCCGTGCCGAGCAGACCCGCCTCGGCGGTGTCGGCCAGGTCCGCAACTCGATGGACCGGGCGGCGTACCTGCTGCTGAACCGGCTGGACCGGGAAGGCCCGATGGGCGTCAAGGCGCTGGCGGCCGGGATGGGCATCGACTCCTCGACGGTGACGCGGCAGGTCGCGCCGCTCGTCGACACCGGTCTGGTGAAGCGCACGTCGCATCCGGAGGACGGCCGGGCCGTGGTGCTCCAGCTCTCACCGCGCGGTCAGGCCCGGCTGGAAGAGGTCCGGGCCTCGCGGCGCGAGCTGATGTCGCAGGTGACGGACGGCTGGTCGCAGGAGGAGCGGGACACGTTCTGCGCCCTGCTCACCCGTTTCAACGGGTCGTTGGCCGCCCGGCAGGCCGCGTACCAGCCGCCGCAGTCCGACTGACAGGAAGAGCACCGCAGTCCGACTGACGGGAAGAGAACCGCGTCCGGGCTCTTGACCGGGACGGTGCGCCGGGGCTCGTATGTGGTCCATGGCAGAGCGGGCGACCCACCGGGACCGGCTCCGCGCCCTGGAGTTCGAGGCCTTCGTGGCAGGCGCGGGGGGTCGTCTGCTGCACACGGCGACGCTGCTCACCGGCGAACCGTCGCACCCGCCGGGCGCGTACGGACGGGCCGAGCGGCTGCTCCACGCGGCGCTCGCCCGTACGTACGCCGACTGGGACGGGCCGCACGGCGGTGACCCCTACGACCTGGCCCGCCGGGAGCTGGCGCTCCGGTTCGCCCGGGAGGCCCGGCGCCACCAGCGGCCGCGCGGCGGTCCGCTGGACCGGCTGACCCCCGTCGAACGGCTCGTTCTCGTTCTGCGGGTGTACGAGGAGGTCGGCGAGGAGCAGACGGCGGCGCTGCTCGGGCTGCCGGGCGACCGGGTCCGCGCCGTGTGCGCCCGGGCGGTGGCGGCGCTGCGCGCGCCGCGGCGTGCCGCCGGTCCTGGGCGGGCGCTCTCGCACGGTACGGCCGGGCCGCGGCCGGCCCCGGGCTCCCGGGCGGCGCCGTGAACGCCGACCGCCGGGACCCCCGGGAGGAGCAGGTCCGCCGGATGCTGGACGGCCCGCACCCGGCCCTGCCGCCCGGCCTGGCCGCGCGGGCGGTGCTGCGGGGCGGGCGCCGGCTGCGGCTGCGCCGGGCGGCGCGGCGGACGGCTCTCTGGCTGCTGGCCGCGGCGTTCGTGGCGTTCCTCGTCTGGGCCGGGGTCGAGCAGCCGTGGGAGACCGAGCCCGCGCAGGTCACACCCCCGTTGGAGGGCTGGTGAGCCGTTGGGGTCCGGGGGGCGACGGGCCTACGCTGGTGGGGTCGGCCGTCGAACGAGCCGAGGAGGCCGTGATGACGAGGAAGACCGCGGACTGCCGCGAGTATCCGAGCGAGATGAACTGCACCCTCACCCTCTCCGGTGAGGAGGACGAGGTCGTCCGGGCCGCGAGCGAGCACGCCGCGTCGGTCCACGGGCATGAGGACGGCCCCGAACTGCGTGAGCAGGTCAGGGCCATGCTGAAGGACGAGAAGGTGGGCGTCTGACACATGAGGGGCGCCCGCCGGTTCCGGTGGGCGCCCCTTTCACCTCTGCCGGGTCGGCTTCACTTCTGCCGGGTCAGCCCAGCGCCTGGGTGAGGTCGGCGATCAGGTCGTCGCCGTTCTCGATGCCGACGGAGAGCCGCACCAGGTCGGCCGGGACCTCCAGCAGGGAGCCCGCGACGGAGGCGTGCGTCATCCGGCCCGGGTGCTCGATCAGCGACTCCACTCCGCCGAGGGACTCGCCGAGCGTGAAGAGCTTCGCCCGGTTGCAGACCTCGACGGCCGCCTCCTCGCCGCCCGCGACGCGGAAGGACACCATGCCGCCGAAGGCCTTCATCTGCTTGGCGGCGACCTCGTGGCCGGGGTGCTCGGGCAGGCCCGGGTAGAGGACCTGGGAGACCTTGGGGTGCCGGGTCAGCAGGTCGGCGACCTTGGTGGCGTTCTCGGTGTGCCGGTCCATGCGGACGGCGAGGGTCTTGATGCCGCGCAGTACGAGCCAGGCGTCGAAGGGTCCGGCGACCGCGCCCATGGCGTTCTGGTGGTACGCCAGTTCCTCGGCGAGTTCCGGGTCGCTGACGACGAGCGCGCCGCCGACGACGTCGGAGTGGCCGCCCATGTACTTGGTCGTGGAGTGCACGACGACGTCGGCGCCGAGCGCGAGGGGCTGCTGGAGGTAGGGCGAGGCGAAGGTGTTGTCGACGACGAGGCGGACCCCGGCCTGCCGGGCGACCTGCGCCACGGCGGCGATGTCGGTGATGCCGAGCAGCGGGTTGGACGGCGTCTCCACCCAGATCGCCTTGGTGCGCGAGGTGAGCGCGTCCCGTACGGCGGCCACGTCCGAGGTGTCGGCCACCGAGAACTCCACGCCCCACCGCGAGGCGACCTTCGCGAACAGCCGGAACGTGCCGCCGTAGGCGTCGTTCGGGATGACCACGTGGTCGCCGGGGGTCAGCAACGTACGCAGGAGGCAGTCCTCGGCGGCGAGGCCGGAGGCGAAGGCGAGACCGCGGCGGCCGCCTTCGAGGGCCGCGAGGTTCTCCTCCAGGGCGGTGCGGGTCGGGTTGGCGCTGCGGCTGTACTCGTAGCCGCCGCGCAGTCCGCCCACGCCGTCCTGCTTGTACGTGGAGACCTGGTAGATCGGCGGAACCACCGCGCCGGTGAGGGGGTCGGCGGTGTTCCCCGCGTGGATGGCGAGGGTTTCGAAGCTGTGCTGGTCGCTCATGAGGCCCGAGCGTAGTTCGTGGACAGGGCCCTTACCGGCCACTCGCCGCTCCGGGGACAATGGGGGCATGGAGATTCTGTTGTTCCTGCTCGCGATGTGCCTGTTCGCGGCGGTCATCGGCCCCTGGGTCATGCGCCGCCGGGGCGGTATCCGCCAGGTCGCCCCCGGTTCGCCGGACGCCGCCGACCCGGACACGTACGGCTTCGCCCGCCAGGAGGAGTTGGACGTCCGGATGCCCGGCCCCGACCAGGACCTCCTGGACGTGCTCGACGTCGTCCAGGGCACCCAGGACTGGCGGGCGGCGTCCCAGCTGCTCGCCGGGACGCCGAAGGAGGGCGAGGTGCGCTGGCAGCGGATCCAGGCCTTCGCGGGCGCGGCCTCGCTGGAGCTGGCGCGGCGGCCCGGGGAGGGCGGCGCGTGGCTGCGGAACTGGCGCGCGGAGTCCCCGAAGGACGCGGGCGGTGCGGCGGTGCACGCGGAGTTCCTGGTGCAGCAGGCGTGGCGGTCCTCGGCGGCGGGGAGCGACGACTTCCGGATCATCCTGGAGGAGGCCCGTACGGTCTGCGGCGAGGCCGCCCTCCTCGCGCCGGGCGACCCCGTCCCGTACATCGTGGAGCTGGCGGTGGCCCGGGGGCTCGGCTACACCCCCGAGCAGTTCGACCAGCTCTGGGTGAAGATCATCGACCGGGCTCCGGCCCACATGGGCGCGCACATCGCGGCGCTGCACTTCCACTCCGAGAGGTGGCACGGCTCCCGCAAGGACGCCGAGGCCTTCGCCACGGCCGCGGCCGCCCGCGCCCCGCGGGGTTCGCTGCTCGCCGCGCTGCCGCTGTTCGCGGTGTACGAGCACCTGCCGGAGGTCAACCTCGTGCAGGGCTTCTACCGAAGCCAGGTGGTCACCAAGGCGGTCGAGGGCGCGATGTTCGCCGTGCACGCCGCCCGCCCGGACGATCCGATGCTGGCCCATGTGCGCCACCTCCTGGTGCTGTTCCTGGTCCACATGGAGCGCTGGTCGGAGGCGATGCACCAGCTGATCCGGATCGACGGCCACGTGGGCGCGCTGCCATGGACGGCGGACCCGGACCCGGCCGCGCAGTACACGGTCTACCGGGCGCTGGCGGTCGCCGGCTACGAGGCGAACGGCGGCAGCCCGGCGACACTGCCGCACTGATCTCCTCATCTCCTCATCTCCTGCTCTCCTGCTCTCCTGCTCTCCTGCTCTCCTGCTCTCCGGGCGACAGATCCTCTGATCTCCGGGCGGTGGTCCCGTTACGCGGATCCGTACGGGATCACGGCCCGGTGGGCGCGGGTGCGGGGGCCCGGCCGACCGCCGTGGTCACCAGCGCACCGGCCACGAGAGCCGCGCCGGTCCCCATGACCGCCGTGACGCCGATACGGTCCGCGACCAGCCCGCCGGCCAGCGCCCCGAGCGCGATGGCGCCGTTGAACACGGCGACGAAGAGCGAGGAGGCGGCCTCCCGGGCGTCGGGGGCGGCGAGCAGCACCCAGGTCTGCGTGGCCACCGAGACACCGCCGTAGCCGAGGCCCCAGACCGCCATCAGTACGGCCGCGAGGGCCGGGGAGCCGCCCAGCCACGGCAGCGCGGCCAGGGTGAGCGCCAGGACCGTGCCGATCACCAGCAGCGTCGCGCGCGGTGTGCGGGCGGCTCCGGCCCCGCCGAGGAAGTTCCCGGCCACGCCGGCGATCCCGTACACCAGGAGCAGGGCGCCGACCGTGCCCGCGCCGACGCCGGTGACGTCCTCCAGAACCGGC
Source organism: Streptomyces sp. CNB091 (assembly GCF_000377965.1). Lineage (NCBI taxonomy): Bacteria > Bacillati > Actinomycetota > Actinomycetes > Kitasatosporales > Streptomycetaceae > Streptomyces > Streptomyces sp. CNB091. The sequence goes on along the minus strand of NZ_KB898991.1, from coordinate 166,258 downwards.
CTGACGTAGGTGTACGCGGCGAAGTGCCCGGTGACCAGGAAGCCGACGACGAGGAGCCCGGTGCGCAGCCGGGGGTCGCGGGTCAGCCGCAGCACCCCGCCGAGCGGAACGGTGCGCTCGGCGGGCAGCCGGGGCAGCAGCAGCGCCGCGGCGACCAGCACGACGGTCCCGAGCGCGGCGGCCGCCAGGAACGCGGCGCGCCAGCCCGCGAGGGCGCCGAGGTACGTCCCGGCCGGGACGCCCAGGACGGACGCCACGGCGATGCCGCTGAAGACCAGGGTGGTGGCGGCGTCGGCGGACTTCGCGGGGACCAGGCGCGCCGCGAGCCCGGCCGCGAGGGCCCAGACGCCGCCCATGCCGATGCCGACCAGCACGCGGGCGACGACCATGGTCCCGAAGTCCGGCGCCCAGGCCGCCCCGAGGTTGCCGACGACCAGCACCGCGACCAGCACGCACAGGGCCGTACGCCGGTCGGCGCGGCCGAGCAGCGGGACGAGGGCGGGGGCCGAGAGCGCCGCGACGAGGCCGGTGATGGTGAGCGTCAGACCGGCCACGCCCTCCGGAACGCCGAGCGAGCGGCCCATCGGCGTGAGCAGCCCGACGGGCAGCATCTCGGAGGTGACCACCGTGAACGTGCCGAGCGCGAGGGCCACCACCCCCGGCCAGCCGTGCCGGGAGGACGCCGGGCGGGCGGCCGGGGCTCCTGAGGATTCCTGAACCTGTGTCATGCCCCCAGCCAATCGGGGGCCGAGGCCGGGAACAACGGCCGAACTCTCATCCTTCTATGAGCTGGACTCATCGACCCGGACCGGATCCGGACCAGATCCGGGCCAGGGAGGCGGGGGACACATGAGCAACCCGGAGATCCGGGAGCTGGAGGCGTTCCTCGCGCTGGCCGAGGAGCTGCACTTCGGACGGGCCGGAGAGCGCCTCTACCTCTCGCAGAGCCGGATCAGCCAGCTGCTGCGAGCCCTGGAGAGCCGGATCGGCGGCCGACTGGTCGACCGCACGAGCCGCCGGGTCCGGCTCACCCCGCTCGGCGAACAGCTCCACACGGGTCTGCGTCCCGCCTTCGACGCGATCGTCACGACGATCGACGAGGTGCGGGAGGTGGCGCGGGGTCTGGGCGGCGTGTTCCGGGTCGGCTTCCAGGGCACGGCGAACGACTCGTTCCTGCGGGCGGTCACGGCCTTCCGGGACGGGCATCCCGACTGCGCCGCCGAGATCGTGGAGATCCCGCTCTCCGACCCGTTCGGCGCGGTGCGCCGGGGCGAGGTGGACGCAGCGGTGGTGCTGACGCCGGTCCTGGACGACGCGTTGACGCTCGGCCCGGTCTTCTCCACCCGGCCGCTGACCCTCGCCGTCTCCGACCGGCACCCGTACGCGCGCCGCCCCGGCATCGACGCCGAGGACCTGGCGGGCTGCCCGCTCATCGGCGTCGCCGGGGCGGCCCCGGAGTACTGGCGGCTGGCCCAGGCCCCGGCCGTCACACCCGGCGGCCGTGCGATTCCGGCCGGGCCGACGGTGAGCAGTCTGCAGGAGGGGTTGGCCCTGGTGCGGGCGGACCGGGGCGCGATGCTGCTGTGCGACCCGACGGCGGACTACTACGGCAGCCACGCGGTGGCCTTCGTCCCGGTGACCGGTCTCCCGGACTCCTCGCTCGCGCTGGTGTGGCACCGGAACCACGAGACGGCCCGGACACTGGGTTTCGCACGGGCGCTGGCGGACGTCGCCGAGGATGCCGCAGCGGCCGGATGAACGGCCGGGCGGGAACCCGGGCCCCGGCCCTGGTGCCCCGGCCCCGGAGCCCCAGTCCCGGTGCCCCGGCCCCTGCCCCGCCCCGCCCCGGAATCCCGGCGGCCGCTCCCGTGTTGTACGTACCGAACACCGACCCCCGGAGGAGCCCCCGCATGTTCCTGAACCACCGCACCCCCGAGCTCCCCACCCCGGAGCAGGCCCTGCGCGGCCGCCCCGTCCCCGAATTCACCGTCCCCTCCCGCCACACGGTCCTCGGCAACCCGCTGGTGGGCCCGTATCCGGAAGGCCTGGAGGTGGCGGACTTCGCGCTGGGCTGTTTCTGGGGTGCGGAGCGGAAGTTCTGGCAGACCGAAGGCGTCTGGACGACGCTCGTCGGCTACCAGGGCGGCTACACGGAGAACCCCTCGTACGAGGAGGCCTGCTCGGGCCTGACCGGCCACACGGAGGCGGTACGCGTGGTCTTCGACCCGGCCGTCGTCCCGTACACGGAGCTGCTGAAGCTCTTCTGGGAGTCGCACAACCCGACCCAGGGCTTCCGCCAGGGCAACGACGTGGGCACCCAGTACCGCTCCGCGATCTACACCCACTCCCCCGCCCAGGCCGCCGCCGCCGACGCCTCCCGCGAGGCGTACCAGAAGGTCCTGACGGCGTCGGGCCACAAGGAGATCACCACGGAGATCCTCCCGGCCGATGGCCGCCCCTTCTGGCCGGCGGAGGCGTACCACCAGCAGTACCTGGACAAGAATCCGGGCGGCTACTGCGGCATCGGCGGCACGGGCGTCTCCTGCCCGATCGGCGTGGCCCCGGTCGAGGGCTGATCCCGGGGTCCTACTCCTCCACCGCCCTGCGCCTCCACCGCCCTACGCCTCCGCCGCCCCTTCGCCGAGCATCGCCGGAAGCAGTCGCCGCAACAGCGTGACGAACAGGGCGTCCCGGTCGGCCGGCGGTGCGCCGGCCGAGGTGAGGGCGGCGAGCAGGTGCGGGTGGCGGCCCTCGGCGGCGACGGCGGCCAGGTGGGCCGCCTGGGCGGTCCGGTCGCCGCCGCCCGTCGCGCCGGTCGCGCGGCGGGCGAAGAGAACGGCCAGGGCCCCGAGGAGGCCGATGGCCTCCAGCTTCTCTCCGGCGGTGCCCGGCACGGGGGCCAGGATCCCGAGCGTGTGGTCGAGGTAGTCGATCGCGTGCGGGCCCAGCACCTCGCCGCGCCGGTCGTTCAGATCGGCCAGCCACGGGTGCCGGATGTGCGCGTCCCTGGACTGGAGGGCCAGGCCGACGAGTTCGTCCAGCCAGTCACCGCCCGTGGCGCCGGAGAGGTCCAGTTCGCCCGCGACCGCGTCCGCCATGAGGTCCAGCAGCTCGTCCCGGCTCCCCACGTAGCGGTAGAGCGAGGCGGGCCCCGTACCGAGCCGCTGCGCGAGCGCGCGCATCGACACGGCCGCCAGGCCCTCCGCGTCGGCGAGGGCGATGGCCGCCGCCGTGATCTGGGGGCGGCTCCGTTCGGGTGCGGGGCCCCGCGCGCCCCGCTCGGGGCGTGACCAGACGTTCGTCGGCCGGGTCTCGCGATCGGCCACGGTCCGCCACCTTCCCTCAGGGCGCCCTCGTCCGGGCTCCGGAACTGGCTGTAGTCTAATACCGCGAACGATGTTCGCAGTATCACCATCCACCGGAGGAGCCCGACATGACCTGGACCGAACGCCGCTTCGCCCGCAACGGCGCGGTCGAGCTCGCCTACGACCGTCTCCAGGAGGGCGCGGACGGTGAACCGCTGCTGCTGGTGATGGGTCTCGCGGTCTCCCGGCACTGGTGGCCCGGGGAGCTGTGCGCGGCCTTCGCCGACGCCGGATTCGCCGTCGCCCGCTACGACCAGCGGGACGCGGGAGAGTCCACCCGGGTACCGAAGCGCACCGCCCGGGGCAACCCCTTCGCCGCCCTGGCCGCCGGCCGCGGCGCGGCCTACACCGCCGAGGACATGGCCGACGACGCCGTCGCGGTCATGGACGCGCTCGGCTGGGAGTCGGCCCACGTCTTCGGGCAGTCGCTGGGCGGTGTCGTCGCCCAGCGCGTCGCGCTGCGCCACCCGGGCCGGGTGCGCACGCTCACCTCGTCCGCCGCGCTTCCCAGCGATGTGGGCGGGCTGGGAGCCTTCCGCCATCTGCGGCTCGGCACGCTCGCGAAGTTCGCCCGCATCAAGCCCGCCCGGGACCGGGAGGAGCGGATCGCGGTCGGGCTCGCGGTGGCCCGGCTCGTCGCCTCGCCCGGCTACCCGTTCGACGAGGCGGAGGCCCTGGAGCGGATCACCGCCGACGTGGACACCAGCATCGCCGACCCGGACGCCCAGTCCCGCCAGATCGGGGCGCCCTGGCACGGCCCGTCCCTGGCCGAACTGCGCGTCCCCGCACTGGTGCTGCACGGCACGGACGACCCGCTGCTCAAGCCTTCCGCGGGCCGGGCCACCGCCGCGGCGATCCACGACGCCCGGCTCGTCGTCCAGCCCGGGGTCGGCCACGACATCCCGCGCGAGCGGCACACCGCCGTCGCCGCCGAGGTACGGGCCCTCGCGGACCGGGCCGCGAGGGCCGACGACCGACCGTAACGGGCCTCCCCGGGCCCGACGGCTCCGCGTACCGGCCCTCCCCCGGGTCCCATGGCCCCGTGTACCGGCCCTCCCGGGTCAGGCGACGGCACGCAACACCCCCGGGGGGCGAGCCACCGCGTATCGCCCTCTTGGGGCAGACGACCGCGCAACGTCCCTTCGGGTCAGGCGGCCAGCAGCACGCCGCCCACCGGGCCCGACGGGCGCATCGCACCGACCGAACCCGCCGAACCCGCCGGACCGGCCGACCGCACGGACCGCCGGTCATCGGCCGCACTCGACCCGAGCGAACCCGGCCGGAACCGCGCGGCCGTGAGGCTGACCAGCCGCTCCCCCGCCAGCGCCAGGACGTCGGCAAGGCGCAGGCCGAGCGCCTGGGCCGCGGCGGCCAGCACCTCCGAGGAGGCCTCCTTGAGCCCCCGCTCCACCTCGGAGAGATACGGCATGGAGATACGGGCCGCCTCGGCGACGTCCTTCAACGTCCGCCCCTGGGCCTGGCGTTCGCGGCGCAGCACCTCCCCGACGAGGTCACGCCAGAGCGGCTCCCGGGGGAGAGCCGGGACCGCCGAGGAGGCCGCCGCCGGGAGCGGGCGCAGAGGGATCACGTCGGCCTGGTTCGTCGCTCGGATGCTCACCGTCCCCAGCCTAGGAGCGCGACGCCGCCCCGGCACGGGTCGGGCGTTGCGCTCCGGGCGGATCTGCTGGTGGCGAAGTCGCGTGACAGACCACCGGCACCGGGGGGCGGAGGGTTCGAGGAGACGATGCCCACTCACCCCGCGACGGCGACGGCGGTTCGACGCCGGTAGTAGGCAATCGCGAGGGCGATGGTGATGGGCCCCCAAGCGGCAATGGGAGTGACGCACACCGTCGCCAGAGCCTCCCAGGCTCCGTTGGAGTACCCGATGGAGTCGACGACGCCGTACAGGGTGAGGTCGCGACCGCCGCCCAGCGGGACGGCGGTGAACAGGAAGGTGAGGATCAGGCCGCCGAGGACGGCGGGGACGACGGCCGCCATCGGCCGGACGCGTCTGCCGCCGATGAACGGTATCCAGGCGGGCGCCACCTCTCCCCAGCCCCGGACCAGCCCGATGGTCAGGATCGCGACCACTTCCGTCAGCACGCTGAGCCCGAGAACATACGGGATGCTCAGCCAGTAGGCAGGCAGGCTGCCCTCCTGAGGCTCCTGCCCCATCGTGAAGTGCACAGCGAAGGGCAGCCGCCACAGGCACGCCGGCAGCAGAAGCAGCGGTAACGCGTAGGCCAGGCGCATGGCCCAGCGCGGAACGGGCCGCTCGGTGTCACTGACGGACGGGGGCCGGTGCAGGATCTTCGATGTCATGACTCCACCCTCGCGGAGCAGGCACGACGTGGAATCCCCCGAGCGAGCCAACCCGCTCCCCCGCCCGGGGGAGACCGCGCCTGGCGGCCTCACCCGCGCGGGGGAGCGGTTCCGGCGGGGACCACATCGGCGCCGGCGCCTCGCCACGTACGGTCGGATCAGATCAGACCCTGCGCCAGCATCGCGTCCGCGACCAGTTCGAAGCCCGCGATGTTCGCGCCCACCACGTAGTTGCCGGGGCTGCCGTACCGCTCGGCGGTCGTGTAGCAGGAGTCGTGGATGTGCCGCATGATCTCGGCGAGCCGCTCCTCGGTGTGGGAGAAGGTCCACGAGTCCCGGGACGCGTTCTGCTGCATCTCCAGCGCGCTCGTCGCGACCCCGCCCGCGTTGGCCGCCTTGCCGGGGGCGAAGGCGACGCCCGCCTCCTGGAACACCCGGACCGCCTCCGGCGTGGTGGGCATGTTGGCGCCCTCCGCGACCGCCTTGACCCCGTTGCGCACGAGGTCCAGTGCGTCGGCCTCGTGGAGTTCGTTCTGGGTCGCACAGGGCAGGGCCACGTCCACGGGGACCGACCACACCCCCGTACCGGGGACGAATCGGGCGTGCGCGCCGCGCCGTTCGGCGTACTCCGAGACCCGGCCCCGGCCGGCCTCCTTGATCTCCTTGAGGAGGGCGAGGTCGATGCCCTTCTCGTCGACGACGTAGCCGCTGGAGTCCGAGCAGGTCACCACGGTCGCGCCGAGCTGCTGGGCCTTCTCGACCGCGTAGATGGCCACGTTGCCGGAGCCGGAGACCGCGACGGTCTGGCCTTCCAGCGACTCGCCCCGGCTGCGCAGCATCTCGGCGGTGAACAGGACCGTGCCGTAGCCGGTGGCCTCCGTACGGGCCTGTGCGCCGCCCCAGCCGAGGCCCTTGCCGGTGAGGACGCCGGACTCGTAACGGTTGGTGATCCGCTTGTACTGGCCGAAGAGGTAGCCGATCTCGCGGCCGCCCACGCCGATGTCACCGGCCGGGACGTCGGTGTACTCCCCCAGGTGACGGTGGAGTTCGGTCATGAAGGACTGGCAGAACCGCATGATCTCGGCGTCGGACCGCCCCTTGGGGTCGAAGTCCGCGCCGCCCTTGCCGCCGCCGATGGGCATGCCGGTGAGGGCGTTCTTGAAGATCTGCTCGAAGCCGAGGAACTTCACGATGCCGAGGTTGACCGAGGGGTGGAAGCGCAGGCCGCCCTTGTAGGGGCCGAGCGAGCTGGAGAACTCCACCCGGAAGCCGCGGTTGACGTGGATGTCGCCGGAGTCGTCCGACCACGGCACGCGGAAGATCAGCTGGCGCTCGGGCTCGCACACGCGCTCGATGATGCGCGCGTCGATGAACTCGGGGCGCTGGGTGAGCACCGGCCCGAGCGTCTCCAGGACCTCGCGGACCGCCTGGTGGAACTCCTTCTCACCCTGGTTGCGGCGCAGGATCTCGGCGTAGAGCGGCTCGATGACGCGGGCCGCGGCATCGTGCGTGCGGGTGGAGTCGGGCGAGTCGGGGATGACCGGCATCTGATCAGGACCTTCCGTGGTCGGCTCGTTCGCGTCGACGTCCCCGCCCCGGGGAGCGCCATCGGTCCGCCTCCCCCGCCGGAGCCCCGTGGGCTCCCTCCCGGGAGGACCACGCGGCCGACGCCCGGCAGGGTGATGCGCGGGACCGTCGTACGATCCGATTGTCCCGTGCGGCCCGATGATCTTCGAGGACCATCCATATATTGGCCATGATCAGCCGTTTTGCTCAGCGCCTGGACCGCCGCGCCAGGCCCTGAGCAGGCCCGGTCCAGGGTTCCGGGCGGACCGCCCGGCTCGGAGCCACAGCCCTACGGCCCCCTCCGGGAGGCCGAGATCACATTTCGGATCGGCTCTCGCGGGGGCCTCGCAGCACCCAGAGCCCGGCGCCGGAGGCGAGCACGGCCACGCCCGAGACGATGCTCAGGGCTGCTTCGAGGCCGTTCCTGTCGACCGCGAAGCCGAGGAAGACGTTGGCGACGAGGGCGGCGGACAGGACGAGCCAGAGCAAGGACTTCATGACGGGATTCCTCCGTGTTCGGTGATGCCTCCAGCCTGTCGGCCGGGGCGCGCCGCGAGGAGGGAGCGGGCCCCCGTATCGGGGTGCAGCAGGCTGAACCCCCGCCCCGCGAGCGGGCGGGCGGCACGGGCCGGGACCGAACGGGACCATGGACCGGGCCGCCGGGAAGGCGCGCGTGCGGCCGGCGGGCGGCAACCGTAATGGTCCCGTGAAAACAACGCCGGGCAGCGGAGTTACCCGTCAGGAACAAGGACACCCCGCCTGACGATCAGTCATGATGCCCCCATGACGAAGCCGCGGGGGCGTCGGCGAGGGCAGCCTCCTGACGAGTTACGGGCGCTGTACGGCGTACGCCGGGCCGGAGTCGGCGCCGCTCGGCCCCGGCCGGTCCCGCCCACGACAGCGGGCCGGTCACCGCGGGGGGACACGCTTCCCCGGGCGGCGTATCCGGCGTACGCCCGCTCCGCGTACCCCACCCCCGTGCCCCGGGGGCAGCCGCGCGTCCCCAGGGGCACGGGGGACATGCGGCGCTACCTGGCGGTCGGCCTCGACAGTTACCTGTGCCTGCTGGCCGTCGGACTCCTGGTGCGGTCCTGCCTGAACTCGGGCGGGACGGGAAACGCGGTCGCCCTGCTGGTCGTCCAGTTGGTCACGCTGTCGTTCGCCAACCAGGTGCTGCTGACGATGGCCGTCCGGGCGAGCGCCGGAAAGCTGATCATGGGGGTTCGGGTGATCCGGCTGCCCGACGCGGGGAGGCCGGGATTCCGCCTGCTGGTGCGACGCTGGCTGTACGGGCTCCTCTGGCTGCCGAGCCGGCCCTGGCACCTGCTCCGCGGCCCGGCGGCGGCCGAAGCCCCCGGCAGGGCCCCGGGCCGCCGCGCTGAGACGTCCGAGGACCTCGCGGGGGTACGCCAGGTCCGGCGCAGCGATCTGCGGTCGTACCGGGCGGCGATGCGGGGGCGTACGGAGTGAGCCCGCTCCGTCGAACCTTCAGGTGAGAAGCCTTCCCTTCAGCGCCAGTCGCCGATGATCCAGGCGACGAGGCGGGGGTCGGCGGTGTACGGGTCGCACTGGGCGATCACGCTGATCGAGACGAGATCGGAGGTGACGACCTGCCCGACGTCGCGGGCCGCTCGGGTGAAGCCGTCGGAGAAGTCCCCGGGTTCCCCAATCGTCATCGGCTCGTCGAACGCGGCCGGCGGTTCATCGTGGCAGCCGACACGAGGGAGAGGCTGACCGAGGTACCAACCGCAGACGAAGACGGCGTACAGGGCGGCGGCGGCACCCAGGCGGCGCGCTGTTATCCAGCTTATCCAGTGAGACACCTGCCGGAGTGTTCCACGAACCGGGTTACGAGGAACGCGGCGGTCAGACCCTGGCGGCACGCGGCCGATGCCCGGCGAGCCACTCCTCGGCGTAGGCAACCGCTTCGGCCAGTCCGAACAAGCGGCCCACGGCACCGCCGACTTCTCCGCTGACCACCGCCTCGTCCCTCTCGAGGGCCGCCCCCAGATCATCGAAGCGGTCGTCGGAGATCGCGGTGTCGCGCACCGTCCTCCAACGGCGGCCCTGGGCGGTCATGACCGCGAAGGAGTTGTCGGCCTCGATCCCCGGAATGCGGTATTCGGCAAGGTGAAACGCCGTACACGACGCGAAGTCCGTGCCCAGGAGAAGGATCCGCGCTCCGTGCTCCTCGAGCCGTGCGAGGGGGCTGCGTTCACCGAGCCGGCAGTCGAGCGCGTGGCCGTCCACGATGTCGGCGGCGCGCGGACCCACGGCGGCGAAGGACGTCTGCGGATGGCGGCTGCGGAGAGCGCCCGGCCAGGTCCGGACGGTCTCCGGGACCACACCGACGCCGAGGGTGGGTGTGGTGCGCGCGTCGAAGGGCGGCATCGCCGCACGAATGTCCGCCCACCACGCCTCGGGCACGGGCCGGCTCTCCCAGTACGCCGGATCGGAGTTGTTTCCCGAGTGCGTGGGAACGACCAGGGTCCCCTCGTCGCCGAGAACGTCGAGCAGTGCCATGACGACGGCAACGGGACCGCCGCAGACCCAGCCGAGCGAGCTGAGGGAGGAGTGCACCAGGACCGTCTCGCCCGGCTTCAGTCCGAGCGCGCGCAGGTCCGAGGCGAGCGAATCGCGTGTGCACAGCGGGCCGGTCGAGGCTTTGGGAGGCATGGTCGCCCAGTGTCCTGGCCATACGGCCGCCGCACCACAGGATTTCCGGGCCGTCTCCGCACGTGGAGTTGGACGGCCGCGGTCTGCCGAGGCCCGAACCGCGTCGCCACAACCGTCCTCCCACCGGATTCGCCTTCCCCAGGCGGATCCGGACCGGCCAGCTGTCAGAAGGACACAGCGGGGCAGCTCGTTCCCCGTGACGGGATCGCCAGATCCGTGAGGTAGCTGTCCACCGCGTCTTCCATGCAGGGGCCGCTGGTGACGCTGCCGTGGCCGTGGCCCTCGTAGGTGAGAAGCACGCCGCTGCGGCCGAGCTGCCGGGCCACCGAGACCGCCCACGCGTAGCCGGTGGCGGGGTCGTGCAGCGCGTTGGACACCAGGATCGGCGGTGCGCCGTCCACGCGCAGCCGGTGCTGCGGGTTGGCGGTCGGCGCGCCCAGACACGCCGCGATCATGTGGATCGGAAGCAGGTAGGGCAGGTCGGGCGCGGTGTTACTCATCAGGGAGACGAGTGAGGCGTACTCCTGGTAGTCGCGCACGGGCAGGCGCCAGTCGGAGCAGAAGACCGGCGTGGCGAGCGGCAGCGGCATGATCGAGGTGGGCGAGGCTGGCAGCGGCTCGCTCGCGTGCATACGCGCGATCTCCGTGGCCAAGCCCGTGTAGTCGGCCGAGTAGAACTTCCGGAACGCGATCTTGTTGACCAGGTCCGAAAGCGACAGCGAGATGCCCGGCTTCGCCGGGTCCTCCAGCTCACCGCGCCCGGCCCGGTCCAACAGGCCCCGCCAGACGGCGCGTACGTCGCGACCGTGCAGCGCGCAGTCCGCGGCGCCGTCGCACCACTTCACGAACTCCCGGAACGAGTCCTCCGCCGTGGCCGCCTCGGACCGCAGGAAGCCACGGGTGGTCCGGACGCTGTGGTCCAGGACGCTCTCCAGCACCATCGCGCGCACGCGGCGCGGATAGGTCTCGGCGTACTGTGCCCCGAGCAGCGTGCCGTACGAACTGCCGTGAAAGGTCAGCTTCCGCTCGCCGAGGGCGGCCCGGAGAGCGTCCAGGTCCCGGACCGTCTGGGCGGTGTCGAGGTGGTCGAACACCGGGCCGGTACGGACCCGGCAATCGTCGCGGAGCCGCCTGCTGTACGCCAGGGTGGCGTCGAAGTCCGCCTGGCTTCTCAGCTCAGGTGACGGGCGCTCCGCAAGCAGCTCGCCGGAGCAGACCACCGGGTTGCTGCCGCCCACCCCACGCGGGTCGAAGCTGACGATGTCGAACCTGCGGCGGACCTCGGGGCTGAACCGGCTGATGTTTCCGACCACCATCCCTACCCCCGAGTCGCCCGGCCCACCGGGGCCGAACACCATCGAGCCGACGCGTGCGCCGGGTTCGGCGGCCTGGCGGCGGGCCACGGCCAGGTCAAGTCTCGGCCCGTCGGGACGGGCCCAGTCGACCGGCACCGAAAGAGTGGCGCACTCGGCTCCCGGCTTCGTCGCGGCGTCACACGGCGCCCATCGCAGCACCCCGGTGGCGGCGGCCGGCGACGCGTGAACCACGGGAGCGGCGGCGAGGCCGGCGCTGACGACCGTGGTCGCTCCCAGGGCCATGGCCATGCCGCGTGCGGCGACGCCCCGCAGTGCGGATCTTCCTCTGGATAACATGAATCCTCCTGTGCAGAGAGCGGTTGTTCCAGGCGTGCGCACCCGGCCGGGGGCACTCTCGTCACGTTAGGTGCGCTGTCGCCGATACGGTTCCTCTGTCAGGGGTTTCTCCGGGTCGGGCAGGGGGCCGCTCAGGGCCGATAGGGTCTCGTTCCATGACTGCCTCGGAGCCCACCATCGTCGCCACGTCGGGTGGGCATCGTGCGGGTGGCCGCACGATGGTGATGTTTGATGCGTTGGTGCACCACGCGGTCGAACTGTCAGGAGTGCACGGACGCCGCCCCCGCATCATGTACGTCGGGACGGCCATTGGCGATGCTGAGCACTTCACATCACGCATGACCGAGGCTGCCCGGGTTGCCGGGTTCGACCTGACACCACTTCATCTCTTCCCGATGCCCAACCTTGATGACATCGAGGGTGCGGTACTTGATCAGGATGTCGTCTGGGTCATGGGTGGCTCGGTGGCGAACCTGTTGGCCGTGTGGCGAGTCCACGGGCTGGACCGTGTCATGCGGCGGGCGTGGGATGCCGGCGTCGTACTCAGCGGGGTCAGCGCGGGGTCGATCTGCTGGTTCCAGGGAGGTGCCACTGACTCCTTCGGACCTGCGCTCCAGCCGGTCACGAACGCCCTCGGCTTTCTGCCGTACGGCAACGGCGTGCACTACGACACCGACGAGGGCCGCCGTCCGATGGTCCATAGGCTCGTCGCCGAGGGCACCTTGCCGGTGACGCACTGCACCGATGACGGGGTGGGCCTGGTCTACCGCGGCACCGAGCTGGCTGAAGCTGTCACAGAAGTACCCGGGAAGGGTGCCTATGTAGTCGTGCGCGAAGGGGACTCAGCTGTTGAGGACCGCATAGAGCCTCGCCGGTTGCCGCCGCTACGGCTCTGAACGCGTCGGGCGAGGTATCCACCTTGCCGCCCTGACCTCGGCGTCCGATGAGACGGGTCAGTGCCTCTGTCGGCCGGCAGAGCCATTCGAGCGGATCGGCTCTCCCGCCATCAACAACACGGGTGAAGCGGCGAGAACGGCCAGCGAGATCAGGGTCTGCACGGCTCTGATCCTGGCTCTCTCGGTCCTCTTCTCCTATCGCATGCGCTCAGTAAGGCATGGCGGGCGGGCACGGCGAAGCGCCCGGCGGAGACGACGTGCCGGGCGCTTGCGGGGCTGCGTGCGGGGCTCGTACTACGACCGCATGAACTCGCCGCCCACGACGCCGCCTGCGAACGCGGCCCACTCGCCGGAGGTGAAGACGAGAGCGGGGCCGTTGCCCTGGTCCTTCGTATCGCGCATGGCTACGCGGCCGTCGCCGAGGAACGCGACCTCGACGCAGGTGGCGTTGTTCTGTGAGCGGCTGGACTTACGCCATACCGCGCCTGTCAGATCCGCGCTCATCATCGGGAAAACTCCTTTGCCGCTTGCCGAAGGATGTTCTGGGTGCCCTTGTGATCCAGAGCGGCTCCCCAGATGGAAGTGAACGCCTGGTCGTACCGCTCGATCTCCTGCGGTTTGTCGAGGTACAGGTCACCGGTGAAGCCCTCCATGTAGACGGTGGGCGGCTCCATCGGCTGTCCGTCGCCGTTGACGGGAAAGCGCAAGAGTGTGAACGGCCCCGACACGAGGCCATAGTGCAGACCTGCCGCGAACGGCACGACCCGCAATGAGACGTTCGGCAGTTCCATCGTCTCGGCCAGGCGGTGCAACTGACGAGCCATTACTTCGCCTCCGCCGACCGGTTGGCGGAGCACCGCTTCACCAAGCGCCAGTTCCAAGGTGGGCGGGCTGGTCACCCTGGTCAGCAACTCCTGTCGCGCCATTCGGACATGTACCCGTCGCTCGATCTCATCGCGGTCGACGTCATGGGTGCCCTCCCGGATCAGCGCTCGGGCGTAGTCCTCCGTCTGCACGAGACCCGGCACCAGGTCCTTGATGTACTGACGCAGACTTGCCGCCGCCCCCTCCAGCCCGATGAAGAGGTCGAAACCCTCCGGGATCACGTCGCCGTAGGCGTGCCACCATCCCCGGTTCTTGGTCTCCTTGGCCAGCCCCATCAGGCCCATGGTCAACTCGGCGTCAGCACCGTACGCACGACACATGGCCTCAACATCCAGGCTGCGCATCGAAGTCTGGCCCGTTTCGATGCGCCAGATCTTCTGATCCGACCACTCCAGGGCCGTCGACGCCGCGCGCACGGTCAGCCGCGCGCGATTGCGCAGCTCACGCAGATGTCGCCCCAGTTGACGGCGGGGCACTGTCGAACCGCTTGCCGCTTCCACCACTTGATGTGCCTCCGATCTGCAACCCACCTTACATCCGGAATGGAAGCCTGAGGATCGCCATTATGGAATAGGGGATATTTGTTCGAGAAATCGAATTCACGATTTCCAATCTGGAGTGCTGCATATTCGAATGCTCCAGTGCTTCACTCGGTTACCTACAGGACGGGCGCGAGCACTTTGAGTGATCACGCCCTAGTGAGGGGACCGAGCGCGATGAACCCGCTGATCTTTGGCTACATGCGTGTGCCCGACGACATGAGCGACCAGGAGGCGAAGCAGAAACAGGACGACCTCACCACGTACGCCGAGAGCAACGGCTTCCACCTGGCGACCGTGTTCCACGAGTACGTACCGGGAGCGCAGTCCGCGTTCACGGAGCTGGTTGAGGCGGTCAAGCGCGCCGAAGCCAAGCACGTGGTCGTACCGTCCTACCGGGAGCTGGCGCTCAACCGGTCGCTCCAGAACGCCATGCTCACGCACCTCTCGTACGCCACCGGCGGCGCGGAAGTCATCAGCTTGGACGACTGCTCATGACGCGCCAGGAGGTGCCCTACCAGCCGGAGCACGTGCGCTTCGTCGACCAACTCTCCCTGACTGCCGCGCAGTCGGCCGTCTCGGCCTCCCGTCACTTCCTGCGGTTCGCTCTCTCCAAGTGGCATACGGCTCTCATCGAGGACGACGTCCTGCTCGTCGCCTCGGAGCTGGTCACCAACGCCATCACGATCACCGGAGTGGTGGCCGAGAAGCCGACGTGGGGCGAGCTGGAGCGGCTCGACCTCGTCCACGTCCGTCTTGTCGGCCTGCGGGACAGCGTCGTCGTCGAGGTGTGGGACGTATCGAGCGAGCCCCCCGCGCTCAGGCGTGCCGGCGACGACGCCGAGGACGGGCGCGGGCTGTTCCTCGTACGACAGCTCGCACGGCGCTGGGGTTCCTTCCGCGCCGGGAGCGGGAAGGCGGTGTGGGCCGAGCTGGGCGTACGGCCGCCGCTGCCACGGCGCCAGGAGACCGGGTGCCTCACGGCCCCGCCGTCGGCGGCGACAGGGCCCGATGCCATGCTCCTCCGCCGCGTCCTCACAGGGCTGGACTCAGCGTTATAGGGCACCGGACACGCCGAAGGCGGCGGCCCCGGAGTCTGCCAGGACCGCCGCCTTCGGGCGGGACGGGGGTGCCGAGAAGGAACGGCGGGGGAAGGATCAGGCCTGGGAGCCGGCCGTCCACTCGGCCCAGCTCATGTTCCAGCCGTTGAGGCCGTTGTCCGGGGTGATGGTCTTGTCCGGGGAGTTCTTGACGATGACCACGTCGCCGACGAGGGAGTTGTCGTAGAACCAGGCGCCGGGCGCGCTGGAGTCGTTCGCACCCTGCACATCGGCGAGGCCCACGCAGCCGTGGCTGGTGTTGGCGTTGCCGAAGATGCCCTTGCCCCAGTAGTTGCCGTGGATGAAGGTGCCCGACGTGGACAGGCGCATGGCGTGCGGCACGTCCTTGATGTCGTACTCGCCCTTGCCGTCGTCATCGGTGAAGCCGACGGTGGCGCCGTTCATCCGGGTCTCCTTGTGCTTCTCGGAGATCACCATCTGACCGTTGTACGTGGGGTTCTCGGGCGAGCCCGCGGAGATCGGGATCGTCTTGATCGTCTTGCCGTCGCGGGCGACCGTCATCGTCTTGGACTTCACGTCGACGGTGGAGACCTGGTTACGGCCGACCTTGAAGGTCACGCTCTTCTGCTGGACGCCGAAGACGCCGTCCGCGCCCTCGACGCCGTCGAGGGCCAGCTTCAGGGTGACGGTGGAGCCGCCCTTCCAGTAGTCCTCCGGGCGCAGATCCAGGCGCTGGGAGTTGAACCAGTGGCCGACGACTTCCTGGCCGCTGCTGGAGGTCACGGTGATGCCGGCCTGGACGGCCTTCTTGTCCGTGATCGCCTTGTTGAAGTTGATCGAGACGGGCATCCCGACGCCGACCGTGGAACCGTCCTCGGGGGTGAAGTTCCCGATGAAGCTGTTGTCGGGCGAGACCGTGGTGAAGGAGCTGTTCTCGTGGGCCTCGCGGCCCTTCGAGTCGGCCGCCGTGGCGTCGATCTTGTACGTGGTGGAGCGCTCCAGCTGGCCCGCCGGCTTCCAGCTGGACCCGTCGGCCGCCAACGTGCCCTCGACCGGGTCGCCGGCCGCCGTGGTCATGACGACCTTGGTCAGCTTGCCCTTGGCGACGGTGACCTGGGCGGCGTTGTTGATGCTGGCGTTGGTCGCGCCGTTCTTCGGCTTGATCGCTATCTGTGCCTCGGAGGCGTCCGCGGCTGCCGCCTTGTCGACCTCCTTCTGCGACGACTCCGAGCTCCCGGCGTTCGTCTTGCCGCCCTTGTCGCCGTCGTCGCTACAGGCGGAAAGCACCAGCACGCCGCCGAGCAGTGCGGACATGGCCATGAGGCCCCTGTGCCGCTTGCTGTCCGTCATCACACGCTTCTCCATCGTCGCCGATCCCCAAAATCCCCGGACGGGGCCGCCAGGCCGCTATTCCCCGTCAATGTTCCAAGAACACCCGGAAAGGGTGCTCCGTTCCACATCCATGACAGATGTGGGGAACACCACTCATCGACGCGGCCCCGGCAGCGGTGGTTCCCGCGCCCCGGCCTCTCTTTCCGCCGGCGCCCGGCACGGCCCCGGTCCCGCCGGTGAGCGGGGCCGGGGCCGGTGTCCTCACAGGTCACGCCCGCTGCGCGGGGCCACCGTCCTCGCCGTCGTTCGTTCCATTGTGCGCGACCGCGTCGCCGTACCCCTCCTCCTCGTCCCCGTCCGGCGGCAGGAAGAGGTCCTCGTCGCCGTCGTCCGCGCCGTCCCAGCCCTCCGCGTCGGGGTCGTACTCGATGCCTTCGCTGCTCCAGGAGGCCTGGGCCAGCTCGACCCCGGGCACCTCGCTGACCAGGTCGAAGGGATCGACCAGCGAGGCGAGGGCCTCCGCACCGTCTGCCCGGACCGTGGCCTCCGCATGCATCCGCTCCTCGGCGGTGTCGCTCCCGGCGACCGCCGCGACGGGCTCCCCGTACTCGGCGGCGATGGATTCGAGGGCGGTACCGGTCAGCGCGTCGAGGTCGGTGACCTCCAGCACCATCTCCACGCGAAGCCGAACAAACCTGGATGTCTCTTCTGTGCTCATAGGCCGGAGCGTAAGGCCCGGCGAGGCCGCGACTTTCCACCGACCCGCTGCTTTGCTTAGCATCGGCCCACGGGGCTAACTCATGGTTGTCGCAAGGGGATCGAATCTGTGTCAGTCACTCGTCGCACACTGCTGACCGCCACCGCCGCAGGCACGCTTCTGGCCGCTCTCTGGTTCGTCCCGTCGGCCAACGCGACCGGTGAGAACGGCGTCCAGGGCACTCCGGCCGCCGCGTCCGGCCGAGCCGCCGAACAGCCCGCCGGAAGCCCCGACGCCTCCGGCGCGCTCCTCGCCGACACCGGGCCGGGCCCGGACACCACGCCGTATCTCATCGGCGGCACAGCCCTGTTGGGCCTCGGCGCGGGCTTCGTCACGTACTCGGTGCGGCGCGCCGGGTCCGGGGCCCGCCCGGCGCTCTGAGCATTCCGTACGTACCCGAGAGGGCTCCCGCGACGATGGCGCGGGAGCCCTCTCTTCCGTACGCACGGGCTCTTCCGTGCATACGTACGCAATGGCTCCTCCATGCATACGTACGCACGGGGCCGGCTCAGGCCAGCGGGCCCGTGACCGGCTCCACGGCGGCGACCAGGCGCCCCTCCCGTACGAACGTGTCGGCGGCGGCCAGGTCCGGTGCGAGGAAGCGGTCCGGGCCCGGGCCCTCGGCGCCGGCGGCCCGCAGCGCGTCCACGGCCGCCTGCGAGGCGGGGGCGGGGGTCAGGCCCTGGGCGGCGCGGATCTCGACGGCGCGGGTCGCGGCGTACAGCTCGACGGCGACGATCCGGGCCAGGTTGTCCACGGCCGTACGGAGTTTGCGCGCGGCGGACCAGCCCATGGACACGTGGTCCTCCTGCATCGCGGAGGACGGGATGGAGTCGGTGGAGGCGGGGACCGCGAGCCGCTTCATCTCGCTGACCAGGGCGGCCTGGGTGTACTGGGCGATCATCAGGCCCGAGTCGACCCCGGCGTCGTCCGCGAGGAACGGCGGCAGACCGTGCGAGCGGTTCTTGTCGAGCAGCCGGTCGGTGCGGCGTTCGCAGATCGAGCCGAGGTCGGCGGCGACGATCGCGAGGAAGTCCAGGACATACGCGACGGGCGCCCCGTGGAAGTTGCCGTTGGACTCGACCCGCCCGTCGGGGAGCACCACCGGGTTGTCGACGGAAGAAGCCAGTTCGCGGCCCGCGACGACGGCCGCGTAGTCGAGGGTGTCGCGGCCCGCGCCGTTGACCTGGGGGGCGCAGCGCACCGAGTAGGCGTCCTGGACCCGGGGCGCGTCGTCCTGATGATGACCCGTCAGGCCGGAACCGGCCAGCACCCGCGCCATGTTGTCCGCGCTGACGCCCTGGCCGGGGTGCGGGCGGATGGCGTGCAGCTCGGGGGCGAGGACCTTGTCCGTGCCGAGCAGGGCCTCCAGGGAGAGGGCGGCGGTGATGTCGGCCGAGGTGTAGAGGTTCTTCAGGTCGGCGAGGGCCATGACCAGCATGCCGAGCATGCCGTCGGTGCCGTTGAGGAGGGCCAGGCCCTCCTTCTCACGGAGCTCGACCGGGGTGATGCCGTGCGCGGCGAGGAGTTCGCCGGCCGGGCGGACGGTGCCGTCGGGGCCCTCCGCGTCACCCTCGCCCATCAGGGTGAGCGCACAGTGCGACAGCGGGGCGAGGTCGCCGGAGCAGCCGAGCGAGCCGTATTCGTGGACGACGGGCGTGATGCCCGCGTTCAGTACGTCGGCCATGGTCTGCGCGACCTCGGGGCGCACGCCGGTGTGGCCGGAGGCGACCGTCTTCAGCCGGAGGAACATCAGCGCGCGGACGACCTCGCGCTCGACGCGGGGGCCCATGCCGGCCGCGTGGGAGCGGACGATGTTGCGCTGGAGCCGCGCCCGCAGCTCCGGGCCGATGTGGCGGCTGGCGAGGGCGCCGAAGCCGGTGGAGACGCCGTAGACCGGCTCGGGCTTGGCGGCGAGCGCGTCCACGACGAGACGGGCGGCGGCCAGGGCCTCCACGGCGGCGGCGGAGAGCTCGACCCGGGCGCCGTGGCGGGCCACGGCGACGACGTCCTCGGCGGTGGTTCCGGACGTCCCCACCACAACAGTGTGCATATCCATATTCAGCAGCGTACGTATTGAAAGCCTTCATGTCACTAGTGGTGCCGCCCAGGGCCCCTTACGGGACAAGCGTGGATACGTGAGCGGCTGCCCGCCGCGCGAACGCCCGACGCGCCTCACCGCACGGAGACCCGACGCACCTCCCCCGCGCGCCGAGACGATGCGCCACCGCACCGGGGCGCGCCCGCGCTCACCCCGAACGCGGCGGCGCACCCGGAGTCACGGCCTGTTGCCGCGCAGCCTGCGGCGGTCGTGCGCGGACTTCGGCGGGGAGTCCGCGAGCCGGATGACCTCGCCGTCCCGCCCGGCCACCACCGGGCCCAGCGACCGCGCGGCCTTGGCCCGGTACTGGGCGGCGTCCGCGAGCCGGAAGAGCCTGCGGGCCGAACGCACCGGGCCGATCGGGTCGCCGGTGGAGGCGACCCCGCAGGCGACCCCGTCGCCCAGCTCGATCACCGCCGCCCGGTCGCACAGCTCGGTGGCGACGCCGACCACCGCGTCGGCCGGGGGGCCCGCCGCCAGCAGACAGAACTCATCGCCGCCCAGCCGGGCCGCCAGCGCCTCCGGCAGCATCGCCCCGCACAGCGACAGCACGGAGCCGAAACGTTCCAGCAGACGGTCGCCGACCGCGTGGCCGTGGGTGTCGTTCACCGCCTTGAGGCCGTTCAGATCGCAGACGACGAGGCTGACGACCGTGTCGTCGACCCGGTGCCGCTCGACGGCCTCGTCGAGCCGGATATCGACCGCGCGGCGGTTCGCCAGACCGGTCAGCGGATCGGTGAAGGCCAGCTTGCGGACCTCCTCCAGGCGCTCGGTCTGGGCGATCCCGGAGGCCACGACGGCG
This sequence comes from Streptomyces sp. CNB091, assembly GCF_000377965.1. Lineage (NCBI taxonomy): Bacteria > Bacillati > Actinomycetota > Actinomycetes > Kitasatosporales > Streptomycetaceae > Streptomyces > Streptomyces sp. CNB091. Next base: position 146,304 of record NZ_KB898991.1, on the reverse strand, counting down.
GCGAGCACGGTCGCGAAGTCCGCGTCGGCCCGGTCGAAGACGGGCTGCCCGGCCGGCCGCGCCACATACAGCTCGCCCCACGCCCGGCCGTGCAGCACGATCGGCGCGACCACGCAGCAGCCCCGGCCGCGCCGCCGGAGCGCCGCGACCCGCTGGTGGCAGTACGGGCGGGCGCCGCGCGCCGGACCGCCCGCACCGGGCTGCCCGTCGGCGGTCTCCACCCAGGCGTCGGGCTCACCGCCGCCCGCCCAGCGCTCGTGCAGGAACTCGGTGATCTCCGGGAACTCATGGACCGGGTAGGCCTCCTCCTCGGGGAACTCCTCCTCCCCCTCGGCCCGTTGGCCCGCGTTCACCAGCACCCGCAGTCTGCCCCGGTCCCGCTCCCACACGGAGAGCGCGGCGAAACTGCCGCTCAGCGCCTCGCAGGCGCCCAGCGCCGCCGCCCGCCACGATTCACGCGGCGTGTAGGCCGCGGCCATGGTCTGCGCAAGCGAAACCACGGCCCGCAGCCGCTCATCGTCACCACCCATTGCTACAGCTTATGTAAATTTGTTCCTTTTTGATCAGTTTGAAGCGTAACTAATTTCAACTATTCTCCAGCCGCGCACTCACTCTGCGTAACAGGCGGTCCGTTCACTCGCCGGGCCAGTCGGGGCGCCGCTTCTCGTTGAACGCGGCCACGCCCTCCGCCCGGTCCCCGGAGAAGGCCACCGACCGCCAGGCCGCGTCCTCCACCTCCAGGCCCGCCCGCAGGTCGAGCCCCTGCCCCAGCCGGAGCGCCTTCTTGGCCGCACGCAGCCCGACCGGCGAGTTGGCGGCGATCCGGCCGCCCAGCGCGAGGGCCTCCTCACGGTCCCGGCCCGCCTCGACCAGCTCGTCGACCAGCCCCAGCTCGCGGGCCTCGGCGGCCTCGACGCGGCGGGCGCTGAACACCAGCTCGGCGGCGCGCGCCGCCCCCACCCGGCGCGGCAGCAGCTGCGTACCGCCGCCGCCCGGGATGACGCCCACGGACACCTCGGGCAGCCCGACCACGGCGGTGGCGTCGGCGACGATCACATCGCAGGCGAGGGCGAGTTCGAAGCCGCCGCCGAGGGCGAAGCCGTGCACGGCGGCGATCACCGGCATCGGCAGCTCCAGAACCCCGGTGTAGGCGGCGCGGGCGGTGGGCCGCTGACGTACGAGGTCGGCGTCGGTGAAGGAGTTGCGCTCCTTGAGGTCCGCGCCCACGCAGAAGGCCCGCTCATGGCTGGAGGTCAGAACGGTGGCCCGGACGTCCCGGTCGGCGCCGAGCGCGTCGCAGGCGGCGGCGATGGAACGGGCCATGTCGGTGGAGACGGCGTTCATGGCCTTCGGCCGGTCGAGGACCAGCTCGGCGACGTGGTCCTGCCCCTCGTGCCGTCGTACGACGACGAACTCCCCGTACCGCTGCTCGGACGTGACGGTCATGGCTGCTCCCCTGTCATGGACGGCCTGTTAACGAGCGTTACCGTCACGGATCCTAGACAGGACGTGCCCGCCCCCGACAGGGCGGGACGGGACCGGGATGTGTCGACCGGGACGGAAGCGTGACGACGAAGGCGTGACGGCAGGGGCGCGACGGGGGCGGGCCGCGCTCAGGAGCCGGTCTTCCCCCGCCGGGCCAGCAGCCACGGCTCCACCACGCCGAGCCCGCGCACCGGGCGCTGCCACATCGGCTGGAGCCCGAAGCGGTAAGTCGGCAGCGGCGGCTCGTCGTCGGGCTCGCGGCCCTCCTTCTCGGCGACCCGGGCCCGTTCGGCGGCGGCCGCGACGGCCTCGGCGGCCTGCGCCTCGGACTCCGGGGCGTCGCCGTGCCGGACCAGCTCCTTGGCGAACGCCCCGTCGACCAGGACGGCGTCCTTCGGCGCTATCGAGGTGAGCCGGCTGGCGAGGTTCACCGTGGTGCCGAAGACGTCGCCCATCCGGGTGGTGACCGTGCCGAAGGCGATGCCGACGCGCAGGGCGGGCATCGTCTCGTCCTGGGCCATGGCCTCGATCAGCCGGAGCGCTATCTCGGCGGCGGTGCCCGCGTCGTCGGCGGCGAAGAGGACCTCGTCGCCGAGGGTCTTGATGAGCCGGCCGCCGTGCGCGGCGACCAGGTCGGCGGCGGTCGTCTCGAAGGACTCGACCAGTTCGCCGAGCTCCTCCTCCTCCAGCCGTCGGGTCAGCCGGGTGAAACCGACCAGGTCGGCGAAGCCGACGGCGAGCCGACGGTCGACCATCTCCTCGTCGTCGGCGGCCTGCACGACCCGGCCGGTCGCGGCGGCGAGCTGGCGCCGCCACACGTAGACGAGGAACTCCTGGAGCTCCGGGAGCAGCAGCTCGACCAGCGGATACGTGACCTCGGTGCGGGTCATGCCCGGCTCGGGCGGCTCGGTAAGCCCCTCCAGGAACGAGTCGATCTGCCACTCGGCCAGCCGGGCGGTGGTCTGCCCGGTGGAGCGGGCGACCTGGATCGCCATCGGCTCGCTGAGCAGCCCCGCCTCGACGAGACCGGCGAGCCGTCGCAGGGCGAGCACGTCGGCCTCGGTGAGCGCCTTGGCCTGGCCGATGTCGGCGAAGCCCATGGCCCGCCAGAACCGGGAGGCCAGGTCCATGGAGACCCCGGCGGTGCGGGCCGCCTGGAAGGGCGTGTAGCGCCGGTCGGCCCCCAGGATCAGCGCTTCGAGGCGGATGGCGAGGGGGTCGTCGGTCGGTTCCACCGTGTGGTCGACCTCGTGGTGGGGTGTGGCGTGGACCGAGGAGTCCGACCCGGGCTCCTCACCCGCGCCGGACGTCGTGTCGCCGACGGTCACCAGCCGCCTCCTGCCCGTTCCCTGCGCACTGCCCTGCCGATCTGTCGCTGGATCGCCTCAACGATACGGCAGGTGTGCCCCAGCTCACGTCCTTGGTTGTCCGTCATCGGTGCGTCGCGCGTGATATCTCAGGCATACGCGGTATCCACCGGTACGCCCGCCGGGGGCGCCCGGCCGGTCAGGTCAGGCCGCCCGCGGCGCCCCGCAGGTGGACGACGTCACCGGCCGACACCGGCCGCTGGAGACCGTCCTCGGTGGAGAGGACGAGACGCCCGTCCCCGTCGATCGCGACCGCATCGCCGACCAGGGACGTACCCCCCGGCAGCTCCGCCCGCACGGTCCGGTCCAGCGTCGCGCAGCCTGCCGCGTAGGCGGCCTGGAGCCCGCTCGCGGCCGCGTCGCCGTCCGCCGCCTTCCACCGGCCGTACCAGTCCTCCAGCGAGCGCAGGACGGCGCGCAGCAGGGTCTCGCGGTCGGTGGAGACCGCACCGGCGAGCGCCAGCGACCCGGCGGTGGGGGCGGGCAGCTCGTCGGCGCGGAGCGAGACGTTGATGCCCAGGCCGACGACGATGCCGTCCCCGGCGAACTCGCCGAGGATGCCGCCCGTCTTGCGTTCCTCCCCTTCCACCGAGACCAGCAGGTCGTTGGGCCACTTCAGCGACATGTCGACACCCGCCGACTTCGCGAGCCCGGTCGCGGCGGCGACCCCGGCCAGCAGCGGGACCCACCCCCACCGCTCCACGGGGATGTCGCCTGGCTCCAGGTGGACCGAGAGGAACAGCCCGGAGCGGGGCGGTGCGGTCCAGGTCCGCTCCAGCCGTCCGCGCCCGGCGGTCTGCTCCTCGGCGACCAGCACCGTGCCCTCGCCCGCCGCCCCGGCACGGGCCCGCCCGGCGAGGTCGGTGTTGGTGGATCCGGTGGACTCCACGACCTCCAGCGACGTCCACAACGCGGCCGGCCGCAGCAGGCCGCGCCGCAGCGCGGTCACGTTGAGGGGCGGCCGGTCGAGGTCCGACCAGCGGTTGTGTGGCGCATCCGGGGGTGTCATGCAACCCAGCCTAGGTGTGGCAAAGGACGCACTGCCTTTCCGGAGGCGCGCCGATACCCTACGAGTCAGTAGCCAGAGCCGGACTGACGGCTGGCCGTCCCCCCGTGACCGGTGCCAGACGTCGTCCCCGTGACCAGGCAGGGAGCCGCCCCCCGATGTCCGAGCCGCTAAGCGACATCCACACCACCGCGGGCAAGCTCGCGGACCTGACGCGCCGCATCGACGAGGCGACGCACGCCGGTTCGGCCCGCGCGGTCGAGAAGCAGCACGCCAAGGGCAAGCTGACGGCCCGTGAGCGGGTCGGGCTGCTGCTGGACGAGGGCTCCTTCGTGGAGCTCGACGAGTTCGCCCGGCACCGCTCCACCAACTTCGGCATCGAGAAGAACCGCCCGTACGGGGACGGTGTCGTCACCGGTTACGGCACGGTCGACGGCCGCCCGGTCTGCGTGTACTCGCAGGACTTCACGATCTTCGGCGGTTCACTCGGCGAGGTCTACGGCGAGAAGATCGTCAAGGTCATGGACTTCGCGCTGAAGACCGGCTGCCCGGTCATCGGCATCAACGACGGCGGCGGCGCGCGGATCCAGGAAGGCGTCGTCGCGCTCGGCCTGTTCGCCGAGATCTTCCGCCGCAACGTGCACGCCTCCGGGGTGATCCCGCAGATCTCGCTGATCGTCGGCCCGTGCGCGGGCGGTGCGGTCTACTCCCCCGCGATCACCGACTTCACGGTGATGGTCGACCAGACCTCGCACATGTTCATCACCGGCCCCGACGTCATCAAGACGGTCACCGGCGAGGACGTCGGCTTCGAGGAGCTGGGCGGCGCCCGTACGCACAACACCACCTCCGGGGTGGCGCACCACATGGCGGGCGACGAGAAGGACGCCATCGAGTACGTCAAGTCGCTGCTGTCGTACCTCCCGTCGAACAACCTCTCCGAGGCCCCGGTCTTCCCGGAGGAGGCGGACCTCGCCATCACGGACGAGGACCGCGAGCTGGACACGCTCATCCCGGACTCGGCGAACCAGCCGTACGACATGCACACCGCGATCGAGCACGTGCTGGACGACGGCGAGTTCCTGGAGACCCAGGCCCTGTTCGCGCCGAACATCATCACCGGCTTCGGCCGGGTCGAGGGCCACCCGGTCGGCATCGTCGCCAACCAGCCGATGCAGTTCGCCGGCTGCCTGGACATCAACGCCAGCGAGAAGGCGGCGCGCTTCGTCCGCACCTGCGACGCGTTCAACGTCCCCGTCATCACCTTCGTGGACGTGCCGGGCTTCCTGCCGGGCGTGGACCAGGAGTACGGCGGCATCATCCGGCGCGGCGCGAAGCTGATCTACGCCTACGCGGAGGCGACGGTCCCGCTGATCACCGTCATCACCCGCAAGGCCTTCGGCGGCGCGTACGACGTGATGGGCTCCAAGCACCTGGGCGCCGACCTGAACGTCGCCTGGCCCACCGCCCAGATCGCCGTCATGGGCGCCCAGGGCGCGGTGAACATCCTGCACCGCCGCACCATCGCGGCCGCCGACGACCCGGACGCGACGCGGGCCGAGCTGATGACGGCGTACGAGGACGCGCTGCTCAACCCGTACGTGGCCGCCGAGCGCGGCTACGTCGACGCGATCATCATGCCGTCCGACACCCGGGCCCACATCGTCAAGGGGCTGCGTCAGCTGCGGACGAAGCGGGAATCACTGCCTCCGAAGAAGCACGGCAACATCCCGCTCTAGCCGCAGCCGTACGTTCGCCGTTCGCCGTTCGCCGTTCGCCGTTCGCCGTTCGCAGAAAGGTCTGCCCATGATCAAGGTCGTACGGGGCAACCCCACCCCGGAGGAGCTGGCCGCCGCCCTGGCGGTGGTCCGGGCGCGCGCCGCGGCGGCGTCCGCCGTCCCGTCCGGCGCGCCGCTGCCGCCCGGGCAGTGGTCCGACCCGGGGCGCATCGCCCGCGCCGGCAGCCCGCGTCCGGGCCCCCGGGCCTGGGCCCGGACGTACTGGCCGGTCTGAGCGCGCGAGGCCGCCCCCGCCCGCGCGGGGGCGGCTTTGAGTACCCGTACTCAGGCGTAGGGGCGGGCGGCGCAGCAGGATCGGGAGCATGCTGTGGTCCGACCCCGAGAACAAGCCGCCGAAGGAACTGCGCGACGCCCAGGACATGATGCGCAGAGTGGGTGTCCTGCTGGCGCTGTCGATGCTGGTGGCGATGTTCGTCCTCGGCTTCCGCTGAGAGGGTGGCGCGGGCCGGGGCGCGTCCGCCCCGGGTCGGGCCGCCCTCCGAGAAGCCGGGCCCGTGGCCGGACGCCGTGCGCGGGCCCTTCTACGATGGCCCGCATGACTGATCAGCGCCGTCTCGTGCTCGCCTCCGCCTCCCCCGCCCGTCTCGGTCTGCTGCGGCAGGCCGGATTCGCCCCCGAGGTGATCGTCAGCGGGGTGGACGAGGACGCCCTGAGCGCACCGACCCCCGCCGAGCTGGCGCTCGTCCTGGCCCGGGCCAAGGCGGCGGCCGTCGCGGAGCGCGCCGAGGCGGCGGGCGCCCTGGTCATCGGGTGCGACTCGGTGCTGGAGCTGGACGGCGAGGCGCTGGGCAAGCCGGCCGACGCCGAGGAGGCCACCGCCCGCTGGAAGTCGATGCGCGGCCGGTCGGGCGTCCTGCGGACCGGGCACAGCGTGATCGACACCGCCTCCGGCCGTACGGCCTCGGCGACGGGGTCCACGGTCGTACGGTTCGGCGAGCCGAGCGACGCCGAGGTCGCCGCCTACGTGGCCTCGGGCGAACCGCTCCATGTCGCGGGAGCGTTCACCCTGGACGGCCGCTCGGCACCGTTCGTCGACTCCATCGAGGGCGACCACGGCAATGTCATCGGGCTCTCGCTGCCGCTGCTGCGCCGGCTGCTGGGCGAGCTGGACGTCTCCGTCACGGAGCTGTGGGTCTGATCCACGGGGCCAGGTCCTGTCGGTCCAGGGCCCGCCCCGTCGCTCACGCCGTCCTCGGCCCGGGTCTCGGGGCCGTACGCCAGCAGGGTGAGCACCAGCAGGGCCAGCACGAGCATCATGAACGCGAAGGCGCTCCAGCCCACCAGCCCGACGATGACCGCGCCGAGGACGCCGTGCACGACCGCGCAGCCGATCAGGATGATGCGTCCGAAGCGTCCCGGGGCGCGGTCGCGGGCCCCGGCCAGCAGGGCGATCAGCCCGCACAGGACCAGCAGCAGGCCCAAGACGCCGCCCATCACCCAGGTGCCGGTGGACATGGCGTCCGGGTCCAGGCCGGCGAGCGACATGTTCTGGTTCTCGGCGACCGTGGCCAGGACGGCGTTGATGAGCACGATGCCCACCGCCTCCCCGAACAGAACGAGCGCGGTCACGATCGCCACCGGTCTGCGCATGACCGATCCACCCCCTGTTACCTACGGTACGTGCGTAGCGCGGACCCTACTCATGGGTATTCCTTCGGACAAGAGGTCTGACAGGCCCGTGTGCCGGGCAAAGAATCCAGCGACCGTTCGTAGGGACCCCACAAAGAAATGCTGTGAGGCGTTGACCCTAAAGACAGAGACCTGCACCACACCGGCTGGTTACTGTGCGGTTAAGGATCGCGGCGTACCGTGGTGCCACAAGGGATTCCACTACTGGGGCAAGCCTCGGATCACACTCCGTGTGGGCAAGCTCACCAATGGGGACGGGTCGTACGGCCGTGTCGGTAGTCCCTAAACTCAGCTTGTTTCGAGGAGGGAGTCATCGTGCGCAAGGTGCTCATCGCCAACCGTGGCGAAATCGCTGTCCGCGTTGCTCGGGCGTGCCGGGACGCGGGGATCGCGAGTGTCGCGGTCTACGCCGAGCCGGACCGGGACGCGTTGCACGTCCGGGCCGCCGACGAGGCGTTCGCCCTGGGCGGTGACACCCCGGCCGCCAGCTATCTGGACATGGCCAAGGTGCTCCAGGCCGCCAAGGACTCGGAGGCGGACGCGATCCACCCCGGGTACGGATTCCTGTCGGAGAACGCCGAGTTCGCCCAGGCCGTCCTGGACGCCGGGCTGACCTGGATCGGCCCGCCGCCGCAGGCCATCCGCGACCTCGGCGACAAGGTCGCCGCCCGGCACATCGCCCAGCGCGCCGGCGCCCCGCTGGTGGCCGGCACCCCCGACCCGGTCTCCGGGGCCGACGAGGTCGTCGCGTTCGCCGGGCAGAACGGGCTCCCCATCGCGATCAAGGCCGCCTTCGGCGGCGGCGGGCGCGGCCTGAAGGTGGCCCGCACCCTGGAGGAGATCCCGGAGCTGTACGACTCCGCGGTCCGCGAGGCCGTCGCGGCGTTCGGCCGGGGCGAGTGCTTCGTGGAGCGCTACCTCGACAAGCCCCGCCACGTGGAGACCCAGTGCCTGGCCGACCAGCACGGCAACGTGGTCGTCGTCTCCACCCGTGACTGCTCGCTCCAGCGCCGCCACCAGAAGCTCGTCGAGGAGGCCCCGGCCCCCTTCCTGAGCCAGGCGCAGAACGACGAGCTGTACGCGGCGTCCAAGGCGATCCTGAAGGAAGCCGGCTACGTCGGCGCCGGCACCGTCGAGTTCCTCGTCGGGGCGGACGGGACGATCTCGTTCCTGGAGGTCAACACCCGCCTCCAGGTCGAGCACCCCGTCACCGAAGAGGTCACCGGCATCGACCTCGTACGCGAGATGTTCCGCATCGCCGACGGCGAGGAGCTCGGCTACGGTGACCCCGCCGTGCGCGGTCACTCCTTCGAGTTCCGCATCAACGGCGAGGACCCCGGCCGCGGCTTCCTCCCCGCCCCCGGCACCGTCACCACCTTCGCACCGCCGACCGGCCCCGGCGTCCGCCTCGACGCGGGCGTCGAATCCGGCAGCGTCATCGGCCCGGCCTGGGACTCCCTGCTCGCCAAGCTCATCGTGACCGGCGCGACCCGCGAGCAGGCCCTCCAGCGCGCCGCCCGCGCGCTCGCCGAGTTCACCGTCGAGGGCATGGCCACCGCCATCCCCTTCCACCGCGCCGTCGTCACCGACCCCGCCTTCACCACGGACCCCTTCACCATCCACACCCGCTGGATCGAGACCGAGTTCGTCAACGACATCAAGCCCTTCACCACCCCCGCCGAGACGGACACCGACGACGAGGCCGGCCGGGAGACCGTCGTCGTCGAGGTCGGCGGCAAGCGCCTGGAGGTCTCGCTCCCCTCCTCACTGGGCATGAGCCTGGCCCGCACCGGCCTCGCCGCCGGCGCCAAACCCAAGCGCCGCGCCGCGAAGAAGGCCGGCTCCGCCACCTCGGGCGACAGCCTCGCCTCACCCATGCAGGGCACCATCGTCAAGATCGCGGTGGAGGAGGGCCAGGAGGTCAAGGAGGGCGACCTCGTCGTCGTCCTGGAGGCCATGAAGATGGAGCAGCCGCTCAACGCGCACCGCTCCGGCACCGTCAAGGGGCTCAGCGCCGAGGTCGGCGCCTCGGTCACCTCCGGCGCCCTGATCTGCGAGATCAAGGACTGACCGCCCGGCACACTCCGCAGGGGCCCGGTCCACGTCATGACGACGCGGGCCGGGCCCCTTCGTCACAGTGGCATCCTGGAACCCACAGAAGGTCCGAGGTCCGAGGACCTGGGGAGGGGCTGAAGCCATGGCAGGGGCGATCCCGATGGAGACGAGCACGGCACGACCGCCGGTCCGGCCGATGCGCGCGGACGCGCGCCGGAACCACGACCGGCTGGTGGGCGAGGCTCGCAGGGCCTTCGCCGAGCACGGCACGGACGCGTCGCTGGAGGACATCGCCCGCCGGGCGGGGGTGGGCATCGGCACCCTCTACCGGCACTTCCCGAACCGGGACGCCCTGATGAACGCGGTCTTCCAGGACGCCCTGAGCTCGCTCCTGGACCGCTCCCGGGAGCTGGCGGCGGCGGAAGCCCCGTGCCGGGCGCTGGTGGACTGGCTGGGCGCGATCGTCACTCATGCGGGTGAGTACCGCGGCCTGGCCCACGGCCTGATGTCCGCCTCCCACAACGGGAGCTCGGCACTCGTCCAGTGCCACCTGCCGCTCCGGGAGGCGGGCGCGGGGCTGCTGCGCCGGGCCCAGGAGAGCGGGTCGGTGCGGGCCGACGTCTCGATCGACGATCTGCTCCAGCTCACCAACGCGATCGCGCTGGCGGCCGAGCAGTCGCCCGACGACCCGGAGTTGGCGGAGCGGCTGCTGCGGCTGACGCTGCGCGGGCTGAAGTAGCGGGCCCTGCGGCGGCAGATCCAGCCTCTCCGGCGTTTGAGGAGCGGGGGTTCGGGGGCAGCGCCCCCGACCCGGGCCTAACGCCGCCGCAGGTCCGCGACCCGCGCCCGCTCCCCTGGAACGTCCGCCAGCGCGGAAGCGCTGCGCAGCTGCGGCCCGAGACCGCCGTTCTGCGTGCGCCGCTGGCCGGGGAGCGGCATGTCCCGGCGGGGCTGACGCCCCGGTGGGGGGCTGCCACCGCCGGACGCGTCCGCCTCCGGACCGGCCACCGTGATCTCCACGCCCTGGTCCGCCAGGGACTGGAGCTCGGCGGCGGCCCGCTCGTCGTGGAGCGGGGGCTCGTCGGTCACCAGGCGGGTGATCAGTTCCGTGGGCACCGTCTGGAACATGGTGTCCGAGCCGAGCTTGGTGTGGTCCGCCAGGACGACCACCTCCGCCGCGGCCTCCACGAGAGCCCGGTCGACGCTGGCCGAGAGCATGTTGGAGGTGGACAGGCCACGCTCCGCCGTGAGACCGCTCCCGGAGATGAAGGCCCGGGAGACCCGCAGCCCCTGGAGGGACTGCTCGGCCCCGCTGCCCACCAGCGCGTAGTTGCTCCCGCGCAGGGTGCCGCCGGTCATGACGACTTCGACCCGGTTGGCATGGGCCAACGCCTGGGCCACCAGCAGGGAGTTGGTGACGACGGTCAGGCCGGGGACCCGCGCGAGCCGGCGGGCCAGCTCCTGCGTGGTCGTGCCGGCGCCGACCACAATGGCCTCGCCCTCGCCGACGAGGCCTGCGGCCAGGTCGGCGATGGCAGTCTTCTCCGCGGTGGAGAGATGGGATTTCTGCGGAAAGCCGGACTCCCGCGTAAAACCGCCCGGCAAGACCGCACCGCCGTGCCGGCGGTCGAGGAGTCCTTCTGCCTCCAGTGCCCGCACGTCCCGCCGTACGGTCACTTCGGAGGTCTGGACGACGCGGGCGAGCTCACGGAGCGATACCGCCCCGTTGGCACGCACCATTTCGAGGATCAACTGACGACGTTCTGCAGCGAACACGGAACTGACAGTAACCTGGCCGCCGGTGAGTTTTCAGCAGTTTGCGCCGAATAACGGAAGTTGTACTTCAAAGGGGCCTCCAAGTGGTATAGGAGGCCCCTTTGTTGTTCTGCGGTGATCGTCAGGCGGACGCCGCGCCGCTCGGACTGCCGCCCGGTTGCGGCGAGATGCCGGAAATGTCGCGTTTCCCGGGCTCTCAGCCCTCGCCCGTGAGCTTGCGGGTGTGCAGCTGCCGGGCCACTTCGGCGATCGATCCGGACAGGGACGGGTACACGGTGAACGCGTTGGCGATCTGTTCCACCGTCAGGTTGTTGTCGACCGCGATCGAGATGGGGTGGATCAGCTCGCTGGCGCGCGGCGCGACCACGCAGCCGCCGACCACGATCCCCGTACCGGGACGGCAGAAGATCTTGACGAAACCGTCGCGGATGCCCTGCATCTTGGCGCGCGGGTTGCGCAGCAGCGGCAGCTTCACCACCCGGGCCTCGATCTTGCCCGCGTCGACCTCGGCCTGGCTGTAGCCGACGGTGGCGATCTCCGGGTCGGTGAAGACGTTGGCGGAGACGGCCTTGAGGTTCAGCGGGGCGACCGCGTCACCCAGGAAGTGGTACATCGCGATACGGCCCTGCATCGCGGCGACCGAGGCCAGCGCGAAGATCCCGGTGACGTCGCCGGCCGCGTAGACGCCGGGGGCGCTGGTGCGCGAGACCCGGTCGGTGAGGACGTGCCCGGAGTCCTTGAGTCGTACGCCGGCCTCCTCAAGACCCATGCCCGCGGTGTTCGGGATCGCGCCGACCGCCATCAGGCAGTGCGAGCCGGTGATGACCCGGCCGTCGGCCAGGGTCACCTCGACCCGGTCGCCGACGCGCTTGGCGGACTGGGCGCGGGAGCGGGCCATGACGTTCATCCCGCGGCGGCGGAAGACGTCCTCCAGGACGGCGGCGGCGTCCGGGTCCTCGCCGGGCAGCACCCGGTCGCGGGAGGAGACGAGGGTGACGCGCGAGCCGAGCGCCTGGTAGGCCCCGGCGAACTCGGCGCCGGTGACGCCGGATCCGACGACGATGAGCTCCTCGGGAAGCTCGTCGAGGTCGTAGACCTGGGTCCAGTTCAGGATGCGCTCGCCGTCGGGCAGTGCGTCCGGGATCTCCCGGGGGTGGCCACCGGTCGCTATCAGCACGGCGTCGGCGGTGAGCCGCTCCTCGGTGCCGTCGGCGGCGGTGACGACGACCTGGCGGGACCCGTCGGCGGCCTGGAGCCCGTCGAGCCGGCCCCGGCCGCGCATCACGCGGGCGCCGGCCCGGGTGACGGAGGCGGTGATGTCGTGGGACTGGGCGAGCGCGAGGCGCTTGACCCGGCGGTTGACCTTGCCGAGGTCCACGCCGACGACCCGGGCGGCCTGCTCCACGTGCGGGGTGTCGTCGGCGACGATGATGCCCAGCTCCTCGTACGAGGAGTCGAAGGTGGTCATCACCTCGGCCGTGGCGATCAGGGTCTTCGAGGGTACGCAGTCGGTGAGGACCGAGGCCCCACCCAGACCGTCGCAGTCGACGACGGTCACCTCCGCGCCGAGCTGGGCGCCCACCAGGGCTGCCTCGTAGCCGCCGGGGCCGCCGCCGATGATCACGATCCGGGTCACGAAAAGTCCGCCTCGCGTTGTGTAACCCGCGGCCGTCTGCCGCCCCGGCCGGGGGTCCGGGGGATCGCCCCGGGGGAATGCAGTACGTACTCCATTGTCCCGCACGCGCCAAAGTGCTTCGCCCCGGGGCCCTCCATACGGGAAAGAGGGCGTCCGCCGCACGGGACCGAACCGCCGGGAACCGCACCGGAGACCCACCGCGCGCTCCCCCGACCGGGGCCTTCGTCACAGGAACCGCCGCTCCCGCGCCCACCTCCCGTACCCTCGGTCCCATGTCGCTCTACGCCGCGTACGCCGGCAACCTCGACGCGCGGCTGATGACCCGCCGCGCTCCGCATTCCCCGATGCGCAGCACCGGCTGGCTCAACGGCTGGCGGCTGACCTTCGGCGGGGAGCAGATGGGCTGGGAGGGGGCGCTGGCCACCGTGGTGGAGGCGCCGCGCTCCCAGGTCTTCGTCGCGCTGTACGACCTGGCGCCGATGGACGAGGACTCGATGGACCGCTGGGAGGGCGTCGGGCTCGACATCTACCGGCGGATGCGGGTGCGCGTGCACACCCTGGACGGCGAGGAGCCGGCCTGGATGTACGTGCTGAACGGCTACGAGGGCGGGCTGCCCTCGGCGCGCTATCTCGGCGAGATCGCGGACGCCGCGGAGTCCGCCGGCGCACCGCACGACTATGTGATGGAACTGCGCAAGCGCCCCTGCTGACCAGGGCGGACCGGGGCCCGGCCACGCCGTGTTCGTACAAAAGCACAACGTCCCGTGGCGCGCCTTTGCGCCCGTACATCTACGCGCGTAGGGATTGAGCGGTTACGCTCGTCCGCGTGAACGCATCTGTTATTCCGGACAACATCCAGGCCGACCCGCGGGCAGCCGCCGCCGGGGCCGCCGCACGCCTGCGCGAGCTGACCGGCGCCGACACCCATGACGTCGCCCTGGTCATGGGCTCCGGCTGGGCGCCCGCGGGCGAAGCACTCGGCGTCCCGGAGGCCGAGTTCCCCGTGACCGATCTGCCCGGCTTCCCGGCGCCCGCCGTCGAGGGCCACGGCGGCACGGTCCGCTCCTACCGGATCGGCGAGAAGCGGGCGCTGGTCTTCCTCGGCCGCACGCACTTCTACGAGGGCCGGGGCGTCGCCGCCGTCGCCCACGGGGTCCGTACGGCGGTGGCCGCGGGATGCGGGACCGTCATCCTGACGAACGGCTGCGGAGGGCTGCGCGAGGGCATGCGCCCGGGACAGCCGGTCCTGATCAGCGACCACATCAACCTGACGGCCACCTCCCCGATCATCGGCGCCAACTTCGTCGACCTGACCGACCTGTACTCCCCGCGGCTGCGCGCGCTGTGCAAGGAGATCGACGACACCCTCGAAGAGGGCGTCTACGTCCAGCTCCCCGGCCCCCACTACGAGACCCCGGCCGAGATCAACATGGTCCGGGTCATGGGCGGCGACCTGGTGGGCATGTCCACGGTCCTGGAGGCCATCGCGGCCCGGGAGGCGGGCGCCGAGGTGCTCGGCCTCTCCCTCGTCACCAACCTGGCGGCCGGCATGTCCGGAGAACCCCTCAACCACGAGGAGGTCCTCCAGGCCGGCCGCGACTCGGCGGCCCGGATGGGCGCGCTGCTGGCGAGGGTGCTCGACCGCGTCTGAGCCGAGCCCATCGGGACCGGCTCGCCTGTTCTCGCACCCTCCGGACCGGTCCTGGCTGAGCCTACGGGGACCGGCTCTGGCTGAGCCTTCCGGACCGGTCCTGGCTGAGCTCTTCGGGACCGGTCCCGGCTGAGCCCTCCGGGAATTGGCTCCCGTACCTGCCCTCCTCGGCCCGCTGCCCTCCTCGGCCCGCCCGGCCGCGTTTTCAGCCCGTCCGGCGTTTGAGGACCGGGGTCCGGGGCGGAGCCCCGGTTTCGGGAAGGGGCGGGGAGGGGAACAGCCCGCGCAGCGCCCGCACCACCCCCACCCCACCCCCGTACCCCCTCCCGCACCCCCGAAAGGCGGACCCCGTGCAGCACGACCTCATCGCGCAGGCCAGGACCTGGCTGGCCGAGGACCCCGACCCCGAGACGCGCGCGGAGCTGGGCGCGATCATCGAGGCGGGCGACGCCCAGGAGCTCGCCGCCCGCTTCGCGGGCACGCTCCAGTTCGGCACCGCCGGGCTGCGCGGGGAGCTGGGAGCCGGGCCGATGCGGATGAACCGGTCCGTGGTGATCCGGGCGGCGGCGGGCCTCGCCGCGTATCTGAAGGCCCAGGGCGAGGAGGGCGGGCTCGTCGTCATCGGGTACGACGCCCGCTACAAGTCGGAGGACTTCGCGCGCGACACCGCGGCCGTGATGACGGGCGCCGGGCTGCGTGCCGCCGTGCTGCCCCGCCCGCTCCCCACCCCCGTACTGGC
Source organism: Streptomyces sp. CNB091 (assembly GCF_000377965.1). NCBI lineage: Bacteria > Bacillati > Actinomycetota > Actinomycetes > Kitasatosporales > Streptomycetaceae > Streptomyces > Streptomyces sp. CNB091. Next base: position 131,161 of record NZ_KB898991.1, on the reverse strand, counting down.
GTACGCCATAAGGCATCTGGGCGCGGTCGCCGGGGTCGAGGTCACCGCCAGCCACAACCCGCCGCGCGACAACGGCTACAAGGTCTACCTCGGCGACGGCTCGCAGATCGTGCCTCCGGCCGACGGCGAGATCGCCGCCGCCATCGACGCGGTCGGCCCGCTGGCGGGCGTGGAGCGCCCCGAGGACGGCTGGGAGACCCTCGGCGACGAGGTCCTGGCCGCCTACCTCGCCCGTACGGACGCGGTCCTGGCCCCCGACAGCCCCCGTACGGCTCGCGCGGTCTACACCGCGATGCACGGCGTCGGCACCTCCGTGCTGACCGCCGCGTTCGAGCGGGCCGGATTCCCGGCACCGGTCCTCGTCACCGAGCAGGCCGATCCCGACCCCGCGTTCCCCACCGTGGCCTTCCCGAACCCGGAGGAGCCCGGCGCGATGGATCTCGCCTTCGCCACCGCGCGCCGGGCGGCGCCGGACCTGGTCATCGCCAACGACCCGGACGCGGACCGCTGCGCCGTCGCCGTGCCCGACACCGCCACGGAGGGCGGCTGGCGGATGCTGCGCGGCGACGAGGTGGGCGCGCTGCTGGCCGCGCACCTGGTGGAGAGGGGCGTGAGCGGCGTGTTCGCCGAGTCGATCGTGTCGTCGTCGCTGCTCGGCCGGATCGCGGAGAAGGCGGGCCTCGGTTACGAGGAGACGCTGACGGGCTTCAAGTGGATCGCCCGGGTGGACGGCCTGCGGTACGGGTACGAGGAGGCGCTCGGCTACTGCGTCGACCCCGAGGGCGTCCGCGACAAGGACGGCATCACCGCCGCCCTGCTCGTCGCCGAGCTCGCCTCCGTACTCAAGGAGAAGGGCCGTACGCTCCTGGACCTGCTGGACGACCTGGCGCTCACGCACGGTCTGCACGCCACCGACCAGCTATCGGTGCGGGTGGAGGACCTCTCGGTCATCGCGGACGCCATGGCCCGGCTCCGGGAGCAGCCGCCGGCCGCGCTGGCCGGTCTCGCCGTCACCTCGGCCGAGGACCTGGCGCGGGGCACGGACCGGCTGCCGCCCACCGACGGGCTGCGCTACCACCTGGAGGGCGCCCGGGTGATCGTCCGCCCGAGCGGCACCGAGCCGAAGCTGAAGTGCTACCTGGAGGTCGTCGTGCCGGTGGCGGACGCGGCCGGGCTGCCCGCCGCGCGGGCCCGGGGGGCCGAACTGCTCGCCGGGATCGCGCGGGACCTGGCGGCCGCGGCGGGCATCTGACGCTCAGCTCGCACGCCGAAGGGCCGGCCCCCCGGGAGGGGGCCGGCCCTTCGGCGTCCAGCCGCCAGGTCTCCGCCTCTCAGCCGAGCGCCCCCACCACGACGAGCAGGACGGCCCCCGCGACGGCCGGGGCGATCACCTCGTACGCCCAGCGCACGGAGCCCCGGTCCGCGCCCTCGGCGGTCGTGTCGCCGGCCTGCTCGGCGATGTCCCGCAGATCGCGGACCGTCTGGTCGGCGGACGCGGTGCGCGCGGCGGAGTCGCGGACGTCGGCGCTGACGGAGGTGCGGCCGTAGGGGTCGTCGTGCGCCGCGCGGGCCGCGCTGCGCGCCGCGCGCTTGCGGGCGCGCAGGGAGACCGGGACGGCCCACAGCTGGTACTTCGTACCGTCCTGGGCGAGCAGCTCGGAGGAGTACGAGGCCCGTACGTCGGCGACCTCGGTCCAGGGCAGCTCGATCGTCCGGAACGGGTTGCGGACCTGGATGCGCTCGTCGTCCGCGAAGACGGCGGGCCGCAGGGTGAACGCCACGACCAGCGGCACCACGAGGAGCAGCGCGGCCGCCGCCAGCCAGGGCACCCGCCCCTCGCCCCGGATCATGGCGTCGCCCGCCATCCAGGCGATCAGCAGAAGCAGCAGCGACCCGCAGACCAGCGCGGCGACGGAACGGTAGGTCCGTGTCGCGGGGGGCGGCTCCGCGGGTGGTGTGGGGCTCGTCATGGGGCCGATTCTGCCTGACGGGCGCGGAGGGCGGCGGAGCGGCCGCACCGTACGGCCGCCCGGCCGTGGCGCCCGGAGGAGCCGGTACGGGAGGAGCGGGTGCGGGACGCACGGACGGCCCAGCCCCCTGTACAGGTCGCTACGCGCGTAGATATGCTCCCCTGGTGACCATGCCCACCACTGCTCCCGCATTTTCCGACGCGACGGCGTCCGACAGTGCGCTGCGCCGCTTCCTGTTCGGGCTGCCCGGCGTCGACGCCGTCGGCCTCGAAGCGCGCGCCGCCGCCCTCGGAACCCGTTCGATCAAGACGACGGCCAAGGCGTACGCCATCGATCTCGCCATCTCGATGATCGACCTGACGACGCTGGAAGGCGCGGACACCCCGGGCAAGGTCCGGGCTCTCGCCGCCAAGGCCGTCAACCCCGACCCCACCGACCGCACCACCCCCCGCACCGCCGCGGTCTGCGTCTATCCCGACATGGCGGCCACCGCCGCCGCCGCGCTGGCCGGCTCCGGTGTGAAGGTGGCGTCCGTGGCGACCGCCTTCCCGGCGGGCCGCGCCGCGCTCGACGTCAAGCTCGCGGACGTCCGCGACGCCGTGGCGGCCGGGGCCGACGAGATCGACATGGTGATCGACCGGGGGGCGTTCCTCTCCGGCCGGTTTTTGAAGGTGTACGAGGAGATCCTCGCCGTGAAGGCGGAGTGCGGGGCCGCCCGCCTCAAGGTGATCTTCGAGACCGGTGAGCTGTCCACGTACGACAACATCCGCCGGGCCTCCTGGATCGGGATGCTGGCGGGCGCCGACTTCATCAAGACCTCGACCGGCAAGGTGGCCGTCAACGCCACCCCCGCCAACACGCTCCTCATGCTGGAGGCCGTCCGCGACTTCCGTGCGCAGACCGGCGTGCAGATCGGCGTGAAGCCCGCCGGCGGGATCCGCACCACCAAGGACGCGGTGAAGTTCCTGGTCCTGGTGAACGAGACCGCGGGCGAGGACTGGCTGGACCCGCACTGGTTCAGGTTCGGTGCGTCCAGCCTGCTCAACGACCTGCTGATGCAGCGCCAGAAGCTCAGCACCGGCCGTTACTCCGGCCCCGATTACGTGACGGTGGACTGATAGCCATGGCATCCGCATTCGATTACGCACCGGCGCCGGAGTCCCGCGCCGTCGTCGACATCGCGCCCTCCTACGGGCTGTTCATCGACGGCGAGTTCACCGAGGCCGCCGACGGCAAGGTCTTCAAGACCGTCTCGCCGAGCAGCGAGGAAGTCCTCTCCGAGGTCGCGCGGGCCGGCGCGGCGGACGTGGACCGGGCTGTGAAGGCGGCCCGCAAGGCGTTCGAGAAGTGGTCGGCGCTGCCCGGCTCCGAGCGCGCCAAGTACCTGTTCCGGATCGCCCGGATCATCCAGGAGCGCAGCCGCGAGCTGGCCGTTCTCGAAACCCTCGACAACGGCAAGCCGATCAAGGAGACCCGCGACGCGGACCTCCCGCTGGTGGCGGCGCACTTCTTCTACTACGCGGGCTGGGCCGACAAGCTCGACCACGCGGGGTACGGGGCCAACCCCCGTCCGCTGGGCGTGGCCGGTCAGGTCATCCCGTGGAACTTCCCGCTGCTGATGCTCGCGTGGAAGATCGCCCCGGCGCTCGCCACGGGCAACACGGTGGTCCTGAAGCCCGCCGAGACGACCCCGCTCAGCGCTCTGTTCTTCGCGGACATCTGCCGCCAGGCCGGACTGCCCAAGGGCGTCGTCAACATCCTCACCGGTTACGGGGACGCGGGCGAGGCCCTCGTCACGCACCCGGACGTGAACAAGGTCGCCTTCACCGGCTCGACCGCCGTCGGCAAGGCCATCGCGCGCGCCGTCGCGGGCACGGACAAGAAGGTCACCCTGGAGCTGGGCGGCAAGGGCGCGAACATCGTGTTCGACGACGCGCCGATCGACCAGGCCGTCGAGGGCATCGTCACCGGGATCTTCTTCAACCAGGGCCAGGTCTGCTGCGCCGGTTCCCGGCTGCTGGTCCAGGAGTCGGTCCAGGACGAGGTGCTGGACGCCCTGAAGCGCCGGCTGTCCACGCTGCGCCTGGGCGACCCGCTGGACAAGAACACCGACATCGGCGCGATCAACTCCGCCGAGCAGCTCGCCCGGATCACCGCCCTGGTGGAGACCGGCGAGGCGGAGGGCGCGGAGCGCTGGAGCGCCCCCTGCGAACTGCCTTCGTCCGGTTACTGGTTCGCCCCGACGCTCTTCACGAACGTCACCCAGGCGCACACGGTGGCCCGTGACGAGATCTTCGGCCCGGTGCTCTCCGTCCTCTCCTTCCGCACCCCGGACGAGGCGGTCGCCAAGGCGAACAACAGTCAGTACGGCCTCTCGGCCGGCATCTGGACGGAGAAGGGCTCCCGCATCCTCGCGGTGGCGAACAAGCTCCGCGCGGGCGTCGTCTGGGCCAACACGTTCAACAAGTTCGACCCGACGTCGCCGTTCGGCGGCTACAAGGAGTCGGGCTACGGCCGCGAGGGCGGCCGCCACGGCCTGGAGGCGTACCTCGATGTCCGATAACAACCGACTTGGCGTCTTCAAGACCTACAAGCTGTACGTCGGGGGCAAGTTCCCCCGCTCCGAGAGCGGCCGGGTGTACGAGGTGAGCGACTCCAAGGGCCAGTGGCTGGCGAACGCGCCGCAGTCCTCCCGCAAGGACGCGCGCGACGCGGTCGTGGCCGCGCGCAAGGCGTTCGGCGGCTGGTCGGGCGCGACCGCGTACAACCGCGGCCAGGTCCTCTACCGCGTCGCGGAGATGCTGGAGGGCCGCAAGGACCAGTTCGTCCGTGAGGTGGCCGCCGCCGAGGGGCTGTCGAAGTCCAAGGCGGCGGCCGTGGTGGACGCGGCGATCGACCGCTGGGTCTGGTACGCGGGCTGGACCGACAAGATCGGGCAGATCTCCGGCGGGGCGAACCCGGTCGCGGGCCCCTTCTTCAACCTCTCCACCCCCGAGCCGACGGGCGTGGTCGCGGTCCTCGCACCGCGGAAGTCGTCGTTCCTCGGCCTGGTATCGGTGATCGCCCCGGTCATCGCGACCGGCAACACGGCGGTCGTCGTCGCCTCGGCCGACGCCCCGCTGCCCGCGCTGTCGCTGGGCGAGGTGCTGGCCACCTCGGACGTGCCCGGCGGCGTGGTCAACATCCTGTCGGGCGTGACGGCGGAGCTGGCGGCCCCGCTCGCCGCCCACCAGGACGTCAACGCGATCGACCTCACCGGTGCGGACGCCGCCCTGGCGAAGGAGCTGGAGATCGCGGCGGCGGACAACCTCAAGCGCGTCCTGCGCCCGCCCGTCACTCGCCGCCACCCCTCAACCGAGGCGCAGAGCGCCGCCCTTCCCTCTCCGGCGGACGCGGACGGCGCGTCGGAATCCGCGGACTGGTCGGCCTCCCCGGACACGCACCGCCTGACGGCGTTCCTGGAGACCAAGACGGTGTGGCACCCGACGGGCGCCCTGGGAGCCGCCGGCTCCTCGTACTGACGCACACCCGATGCCCGGACGGGGCCGCCCTCCCACCCCGGGGCGGCCCCGTCCGCCGTTGGTCCGCGCCGGGCGTCAGCCGGTGGTCCGCGCCGGGCGTCAGCCGGTGATGAGCCCGGTGGCCGTCCCCACCACCGGCAGGTCGCTCAGCGAGCCGCCGCTGGTGATCGGGTCCGTGAGGACGGCCGTGGTCAGCGGCTTGAAGTCCGCGATCTGGGTGCCCACGGCGTTGTCCAGGGGGTCCACCCCGGTGTTGGCCAGCGGGTCCAGCTGGAGGTCGGCGATCGGGGCGATGCTGCTGGCCAGCGAGGTTCCGAGCGCGCTGGTCACCGCCGGTCCGGCCGTCTCGCCGACCGCCTGGAGGGCCGAGGCGCCCTGGTCCGGGATCTCCGCCACCGGGGGCAGCTGGACGGCCCCCGCGGAGCCCGCGCCGGCCCCCAGGGCGGCCCCCAGCGCGGTGAGGGTCAGACCGGCGCGCAGCAGGGCGCGACGCTCGGGCTTACGTGCATGAAGTGCCATGTTTTCCACCTGATCGACCTGGTCGGGTAATCGTCTGTGCGCGCAGAGTAGTTGAGGTGTGATGCTGGATACCAACAGGAGACCCGAGGGGTCCCCTGCGCGGGTCAATGCCTCACACTTCTGTTCTGTGAGTTCCCAACCGATCCCGACCCGCGTCGTCCTGCTCGCGGGCCCCTCCGGCTCCGGCAAGTCCGTCCTGGCCGCCCGCACCGGTCTGCCGGTGCTGCGCCTGGACGATTTCTACAAGGAGCACGACGACCCGACACTGCCCCGGGTGCCGGGCTCCACGGACATCGACTGGGACTCCGCCGGGTCCTGGGACGCGGACGCGGCGGTGGCCGCCATCGCCGAGCTGTGCCGGTGCGGCCGTACGGACGTCCCGGTGTACGACATCGCCACCAGCTCCCGTACGGACCACGAGACCTTCCACATCGAGCGGTCGCCGCTGTTCGTGGCGGAGGGCATCTTCGCGGCGGACATAGTGGAGCGCTGCCAGGACCTGGGCCTGCTGGCCGACGCGCTGTGCCTGCGCGGCCGCCCGTCCACCACGTTCCGCCGCCGCCTGGTGCGGGATCTGCGCGAGGGCCGCAAGTCGGTGCCGTTCCTGCTGCGGCGGGGCTGGCGGCTGATGCGGGCCGAACGCCGCATCGTGGCCCGCCAGACGGCCCTGGGGGCGTATCCCTGCGGCAAGGAGGAGGCGCTGGGGCGGTTCGCCGCCGCGGCGGCGGGGCGGTGCCGGCGGGCGGCCGTGGGGGCGCCGGAGTAGGGCCTTTCAGCCGGCCGCGGGGGCGGCGCAGCCGAAGGTCTTGGCGGCGGCCTTCGTGAAGGGGGCGACGTAGGCGTCCCGCTTCGGAAGGTCCTCGTGCCGCTTGCTCGCCTCCAGGTACTGCTGCCCCGATTCCACCGCCAGGTAGAGAGAGCCGCCATCCGCGCAGGGCAGGATGAATCCGACACCCTTGTCGACGATTTCGGCTTCCCGGCCGTCCGGCGTCGTGCCCTTGGCCGTGCCCGGGAACTTCCGCATGGCGTCGATGAGCAGCGGGTCTCGGGTGGCGGAGTACTTCATGAAGCCGTCCGCACGGACAAAGCCACGCGTCTCATCATCCAGAGTCAGCTTGCAGGCCCACAGGGCGGCGGGGGCCTGCTGCCCCTCTTCGAGCACCTTCGTCCCCGTCGGCACCTGGCCCGCCACGGTCAGGCCGTCCAGGCCGCACACCTGTCCGGCGGAGACCGGGCGGGCGTCGTCGGAGCGGGGAGGCACGAGCGTCCCGGGCTTCTCGGGGAGGTCACCGCACTTGGTCCGGGCCGCGATGGTCCGTACGGTGTCGGTGGCCAGGGCGGCGAAGGCCGTGCGGTCGGCAGCCGGTTCGGTGATGCTGAACTCGGCGACCACCGGCCGGTCGGCCCAGCACTTCTCGGGCAGCATGACCCACGCTTTGTACGCATTGACCCCGCCGGTCACCTCGCCGGTGAAGAACGAGGCGCCCGGCGGGTAGGGCTCGCTTTCGAACGCCAGTGGGTCATAGCCCCGTACCCCCCAGAGCCGGACAGTCAGCCCGCTCTCGCCGGAACCGAGGACGACGGACGACTTCTCGACCCTGCACCTCGCATCCGTCAGGTCGTCGTCGTCCAGACCGTCCCCTTCGGCGTCCAGACGCCCGGACCCCGGAAGAACAGCGTCCACCTGCTCCGCCGAGACCAGGTCCCCGCAGAGCCGGTCCGCCGTCAGTACGTTGGTGTTGCGCCAGGCGTGCAGCAACCCCGCGATCACCACGACCACAGCGGCCACGACCGCCCAGACCTTCCACGCCGGACGCGTACGGCCTGCTGCTCCTGCTGTGCTCACGTGCTCACTTCCTTGTTCGCAGGGCCGAATACGCTTCCTCACGGCCGGTGATGTAGCTCTGTCCCGCTTCCTGGACGGCGTTCCGGACGGCGTTGCTCTCCTTCGCGGCCCCACGCGTGTCGGCCCAGTCCTGGATAAGGCCGTTCGTGCTGGTGACGCCCCACGCCGTCTTCTCGCTGACCTGGCCCTTCGCCACCAGTTCCGCCTCCTCCGCGGCACCGACGGACCACTCGTACATGGCGGCGTCCACGGCCCGCTGCGCGATGTCGCCGGCTTGCGGAATCATGTTGGCTACCGCCCCCAACCCGTGGTAGCCGTAACGCGCCTGGTCGTTGATCTTCCCGATCTCGGCGTCACGGACGTCGAGGATCATGTCCGTGGCGATGGCGTTCATGCCGCCGAAGGCCTGTCCCACATCACGTGACCTGACATCCCAGCCGGTCACGTTCTCGGTCAAGCTGCTCTGGGGAACGCGGTCACCCGTGTCCAGGTACTCCACCGCGTACTGGCGCTGCGCCTCATAGAGGGCGTCGAAGACCCGGATGGGATTCCCCTCCTCGTCCTCACCGACCACCCCGTCGGACACACCACGCATCACCCGCAGCAGACTGGCCTTGTCGTTGGTGATGGAGGCGCTGTCGCCCGATCCCTCGATGTCGTCCAGGCCGCTCGGGCTGCCCGGCGCGTACCCACCCAGAATCGCGTGCGTATCCGCCGTGTAGTCGTTCAGCACGCGGCCGAGCGGCACCTTGAGGTTCTCGGGGACGGTGTCGCCCTTGGTCCCCTGGTCCAGCGTCGCGATGATGCCCTGCATGACCCGGGCCTGCCCCTCGCTGTGCGGCCCCGGTTTGCCCAGCGGCGCACCCGGCTCGTTCCCCGTCGCGCCGGCCTCCAGCGCGAGCCCCAGGCCGTGGCGGCTGAGCGGGTCGTCGGTGGTGATCACCCTGGGCCCGGCCACGACGTGCTCCTTGGGCCACTCCCGCGCCTCGTCGCCGTTGCCTACGAGGTAGTCGAGGTGCGCCTGCCCGTGGTCCAGGTCCGGGTCGAAGAAGGCGGTCGACGCGTCGGGGTTCTTGCTCATCACGCCGAGCAGGCTGTCGAGCGCGTCGGCCCGGCCCTCGCGGTGGTTGCCGCCCCACTGCTGGAATATGGCGCTGTTGTCCTTCTCGGCGGCGATCATGTCGTCGCCGAGCTTGTTGAGGAACTGGTCGTCGAACGGCACGTCGGCGTGCGTCATCATCTCGACGAACGGGCGGTAGCCGTAGAGCGGGTTGGTCTTCGAGTCGAAGTTCTTGGCGCCGGACTCCTTGAGGCCGTCGGTGAACTTCTTGTAGAACGCGCCGTCGCCGCTGCCCAGCCATGCCTGGTACTTCGCCGAGCCGGGACCGGCGTCCGCCATCGAACCCGGAACCTGGGTGGCCGTCGCCACCGTGTTGGCCAGTCCGCCCATCAGCCTGGTGGACTGGGCCCCGGAGGCTCCGCCCTCCCGCTCCCGGTCCGACAGGACGTCGCTCAGCCTGATGGTGTCCTCGGGGCCCAGCTTCGTCAGCAGGGACTGGCTGAACGCCTTGTCACCGGCGTTGTCCCGCATCGAACGCTCGAACTCGGTCAGGTCGGCGGCGGAGACCTTCTTGCCGTCGATCAGGCGGTCCGCGATCTCCTCGGTGTTCCGCGCCTCGTACTCCTCGATGTCGCCGACGGGCTTCGCGTTGAAGCCGTTCATCGTGCCGTCGGTGACGTCCGAGTCCTTCACGACCGCCTTCAGGGCGATCTCCACCCCGGTGTCCGCGTCCGTCACGTCCGCGACCAGCCGGTCGATCGCCCGCTGCCAGGAGGCGACCGCGTCCCGCACCGACTTCTGGTAGTCCGGGTCGTGGTGGTAGGCGTTCCGCGCTCCGTCGCTCAGGGTCGTCGTGTCGAAGGCGACCAGGCCGCTGTCCGACACCTTCATGTCGGCCTTCAGGGCGTCGGCCCGCACCGCCTGCAGCTTGCCCTTGAACTCCGTGAACTGGGTGTGCGCGTCCCGGAGCAGGGAGGCGATCGCCTTCGCCTCGGCCTGGGCCGCTCTGTACTCGTTGAGCGTGATGCGGAACCGCGCGTTGGCGGCGTCCGAGCTCTGCCCGATCCAGGTCGGCTGCAACGTGATGCCCTGGACCTCTTTCTCGTACTCCTTCTCGCGCTTGCCGAGCTCGCCGGCCATGCCCGTCCACTTGTCCGCGGCGGTGGTCAGGGCGGACAGGTCCGTGGTCATGATCTCGTGATAGGTGGGCATACCCTTCCCCCCGTTGTCCGGATTACCCGATGAACTGCCGAATCGGCTCTTCGCGCCCCGCGGCCGGTCAGTAGCCGTCGATCGCGGAGGGCGGGCGGAACTGCTGCCCGGACAGCAGGTCCGACCCCTGGAGGTTCAGACGGGCCCCCAGGAGTCCGCTCTCGTCGCCGTCGAGCCGTTTCAGCATGGCCTGCACCTGCTGTTCCCAGGTCTTGTGCGCGTTCTTCAGCGCGCGTGAGGTGACCCATCCGTCGCCGTCCTTGGCGCCGAACGCCTTGACGGCTGCGGAGGTCTCCTCGTCCGCATGGGCGCCGGCCACCTTGGTCTGGGGCTTGATACGCGTACGGATCGCCTCGGCCGCGGCCTTCTTCCTCGCCGGGCTGGTGGCCAGCGAGGGGACGCCGGGAGCGAACGGCGGCGCGTAGCCGGGGGCGTACGGGACCTGGACCGACGCGTTCGGGTCCTGCCCCGGCGCGAACGGCCCGTACACGGGAGGCGACGAGGGATCGAGGGGAGCCTCGTTGAGCCGCATCGACGTCGGTGCGTCGCCCGCCCCGGCCGTCCCTGTCGAGTCGCCTGCCTGGCCGCTCACTTGCCCCCCATGGATTACTTCGAGCCACCCGCCCGTGGCGTGGCCTGTTCAGACTAACAAGGGCCTCACCAGCCCCCGTGGCCCCCTTGGCCCCACGGAAAGCGGGGCCGTACAGGACCCCCCGGCCCGTACGACCCCGCTGTTTTTCCCCCGTGCCCCGCGCCTCCCCCGAAGCGACGGGCCGATCCCCCGTGGTGGTTCCCCCGAACCCCCTCGGTCCCCGTTTCCTTACTGCCCCCCGTGCTTCCCCCGTACCCCCGTACTCCCCCGTGGCCCCCGCCTCCCCCGAGACGGAGGGCCCAGCCTCAGGCCACCAACTCGCCGAAGGACTCCTGCTCGTCACGTCCGAAGCTGAGGACCTCGTCCTCGCGCAGCCGGCGCAGGGAGCGCCAGATGCTGGACTTCACCGTGCCGACACTGATGTCGAGGATCGACGCGATCTCCGGGTCGGTGCGGCCCTCGTAGTACCGCAGGACCAGCATCGTGCGCTGGAGTTCGGGCAGCCGGGCGAGCGCCTGCCACAGCACCGCCCGCAGCTCCGTGCCGCGCATCGCGTCCGTGTCGCCCACCGTCTCCGGCAGCTCCTCGGTCGGGTACTCGTTGAGCTTGCGCCTGCGCCAGGCGCTGATGTGCAGATTGGTCATGGTGCGGCGCAGATAGCCGCCGACCGCCGCCTTGTCGCTGATCCGGTCCCACGCCCGGTACGTCGAGAAGAGGGCGCTCTGCAGCAGGTCCTCGGCCTCGAACCGGTCACCGGTCAGGTGGTAGGCGGTCGCGTACAGGGAGGCCCGTCGCTCCTGGACGTAGGCCGTGAACGCCGCTTCGGCGTCCGCGTCTCCCGTCCGGGCCGTGCGGTCCCCCGTGGCCTCCCCGTACGCGCTCGCCGCCCCCTTGGGCGCGTCGAGCACCCTCATGTACGGCATGCGCACCTGCTCCGCCGCCGTCTGGTGCTGACGCCCGGCGCTCCGAACACACCCCCGTATCCCCCCGAGCTCTCGGCTGCGCTCGAGCAGGGAGGTACCCCCCGTGGCGCCGGACTTCTCCGTGCTCCGCCCGACGTCGTGGAGACGCGTGACAACTGCGCTTGAGCTGGTGCTGTGCAGTGCGTTCATCTCGCGCCCCCTATCGGTGGAGTCCGTTCGTTCCCTGTTGTCGAAGAGCTTGCCGGGGCAGTTTCATGGCGCTGTCCCCCGACTGTCACAGGCCTGTCACAGGGGTGGTCGGGGCCGTGCCCGGACAATCGGACCGGGCCACAGGTCGAACTGAAGCGCCACCATGGGCCAGAATGACGTCCGTGCCTTTCCTGTTGCTGATCGAGGACGACGACGCCATCCGCACGGCCCTCGAACTCTCGTTGTCACGCCAGGGCCACCGTGTGGCCACCGCGGCGACGGGAGAGGACGGCCTGGAGCTGCTGCGCGAGCAGCGGCCCGACCTGGTCGTGCTGGATGTGATGCTGCCCGGGATCGACGGTTTCGAGGTGTGCCGGCGTATCCGCCGCACCGACCAGCTGCCGATCATTCTGCTGACCGCGCGCAGCGACGACATCGACGTCGTGGTGGGACTGGAGTCCGGCGCGGACGACTATGTGGTGAAACCCGTCCAGGGACGGGTGCTCGACGCCCGGATCCGGGCGGTGCTGCGCCGGGGGGAGCGCGAGTCGACCGACTCGGCGACCTTCGGCAACGTGGTGATCGACCGGTCCGCCATGACCGTCACCAAGGACGGTGAGGATCTGCAGCTCACGCCGACCGAGCTGCGGCTCCTGCTGGAGCTGAGCCGCCGACCCGGCCAGGCCCTGTCCCGGCAGCAGTTGCTGCGCCTGGTGTGGGAGCACGACTATCTGGGCGACTCCCGTCTGGTGGACGCCTGTGTGCAGCGGCTGCGCGCGAAGGTGGAGGACGTGCCGTCCTCGCCGACCCTGATCCGTACGGTGCGGGGCGTGGGCTACCGGCTGGACTCGCCTCAGTGACCGAATCCGCCAAGCGGTCCCTGCGCGCCGGTCTGCGCTGGACCAGTCTGCGGCTGCGCCTGGTCGTGGTGTTCGCGCTGGTGGCGCTGACGGCCGCGGTCTCCGCTTCGGGGATCGCGTACTGGCTCAACCGCGAGGCCGTGCTGACCCGTACCCAGGACACCGCGCTCGGCGACTTCCGGCGGCAGATGCAGGACACCGCGGCCGAGCTGCCGACCCGTCCCACCAAGGACGACCTCCAGCGGGCCGCCGGTCAGATGGCGTCCAGCTCCCCGGGTTACAGCGTGCTGCTGGTGGCCGAACGCGAGCGCGGCAAGCCGATCGTGGGCTACTCCGACCTGGACAGCTTCACCCGGGCCGACGTGCCGGACTCGTTGCAGGAGCAGGTGGCCCGCAAGCAGTCGCTGACGTCGAGCAACGAGCACGAGTACCACCTGTTCTGGCAGCGGACGAGCATCGCGGGCACGCCGTATCTGGTCGCCGGTACGCGGATCATCGGCGGCGGCCCGACCGGCTACATGCTCAAGTCCCTCGACCAGGAGCGGCAGGACCTCAACTCGCTGGGCTGGTCGCTGGCGATCGCCACCGCCCTCGCGCTGGTCGGCTCGGCGCTGCTGGCGCAGGCCGCCGCGACGACGGTGCTGCGTCCGGTGCAGCGGCTCGGCGACGCGGCCCGCAAGCTCGGCGAGGGCAAGCTCGACACCCGGCTGGAGGTGTCCGGCACCGACGAACTCGCCGATCTCTCCCGTACGTTCAACAGGACGGCCAGCTCGCTGGAGAAGAAGGTCGCGGACATGAGCGCGCGGGAGGAGGCGAGCCGCCGGTTCGTCGCCGACATGTCGCACGAGCTGCGGACCCCGCTGACCGCGATCACCGCGGTGGCCGAGGTGCTGGAGGACGAGGCGGACACCCTCGACCCGATGATCGCGCCCGCCGTGCATCTGGTGGTCAGCGAGACCCGGCGGCTCAACGACCTGGTGGAGAACCTGATGGAGGTGACCCGCTTCGACGCGGGCACGGCCCGGCTGGTGCTGGACACGGTCGACGTCGCCGACCAGGTGACCGCGTGCATCGACGCGCGGGCCTGGCTGGACGCGGTGGACCTGGACGCGGAGCGCGGCATGATGGTCCGGCTCGATCCGCGCCGGCTGGACGTGATCCTGGCCAACCTGATCGGCAACGCCCTCAAGCACGGGGGTTCGCCGGTGGGTGTGCGGGTGCGGACCGAGGGCGAGGAGCTGGTCATCGAGGTACGGGACCACGGTCCGGGCATCCCCGAGGAGGTGCTGCCGCACGTGTTCGACCGGTTCTACAAGGCCAGCGCCTCCCGGCCGCGGTCGGAGGGCAGCGGGCTCGGCCTCTCCATCGCCATGGAGAACGCGCACATCCACGGCGGCGACATCACGGCGGCGAACTCCCCGGACGGCGGTGCCGTCTTCGAACTGCGGCTGCCGCGCGACGCCGAGAAGCTCGCGCACCACGGCGAACCGGGGGCCAACGCCCCGGACGGGAACGGGGCGACGTGAAGCACGGCGATGTCACGTACCGGCGAGGCCCGCTCCGGCGGCGTACGGCAGCCTCGTTGGCGGCCGTACTGGCGGCCGCGGCGCTGGTCTCCGGGTGCGGGATCCGTACGACCTCGGTGCCGGTGGACGCGGGGCCCGCGCCCTCCCGGGTGCCGTGCCGGCTGTCCTCATCGGACGTCGCCACCCGGTCGCCGGACACCGTGAGCACCAGGGTGTATCTGGTGTGCACCTCACAGCTGGTCACCGCGGAACGTCCGGTGGCGGCGGACGCGACCGGCACCGACCCCCTGGTGGTCGCCCGCGCGCTGCTGGCGGAGGTCCAGCAGGCGCCGTCCGCGAACGAGCGGCGGGCGGGGTTCACCACCGCGGTTCCGGCGGGGCTGCGGGTGGCCCCGGCCCGGGACGGCGACCCGGCGGGCGCCGTACGGCTCAGCAGCCTGCCGGAGGACCTGTCGGCGGAGGCGCTGGCCCAGCTGGTGTGCACGTACGCGGAGAGCGAGGCGCTGGTCCGGGACGGCTCGGTGGTCCTGGGCGGGCCCGGGGACTACCCGCCGCGCGGCTATCTGTGCACCTCGCAGACGAAGTCCCGGCCGGGCGACCTGGCCACGCCGGACGGCGTCCGGCTGGACTGACGCGGGTTCCGGGCGGTCCGCTGCTCTTCCGGCCCGGGAGGCGGGCCCGCCCGGTAGAGCCGTCCGGGAGGCGGGCCCGGGCGAGCCGTCCGGGAGGCGGGCCCCCGGGCGAGCCGTCCGGGAGGCGGGCCCCGGTGGCGCGGAACCGATCCTGCCGGTCGCGGCGTCTTGGTGGACGTGCGTCACAGTCCGGACGGCGAGACCGTCATCCACTTCCGCGCGGCGGGGGTCACTCTCCTTGTCGCGCATCTGCTCTTCGTCGGGTGGCTGACGCTGCGCCCGCTGGACGTTCCCTGGATCACGGCGGCGAATTTCGAGCCGCTCGCCGGGATCAGGGCGGACCTCGCGCTGGGACCGGCCGAGGCGGCCCGCCGGATCGGCGGGGGGTTGTCGCTGCTGGCCCCGCTGGGGGTGCTGCTGCCGATGGCCGGGGGCCGGATCTTCGTCTCCCCCTGGGTCTCACTGCTGCGTACGGTCGCCGCCGGCGCGCTGATCTCGCTCGCCATCGAGCTGGGGCAGACCGGGGTGCCCGGTCAGATCGTCGACATCGACTCGCTGCTGCTGAACACCACCGGGGTGGTGCTCGCCCATCTGCTGGTCGTCCCGGTCTGCCGGGCGCGGCTGCGCCGCCTGGGCCTGCCGGGGGTACGGGACCTGCCCTGCTACCGGCAGGAGACCCGCCTCAGGGACGAGGCCCCTGGGGGATCGACCCCGACGATTACCGGGGTCGGTCTCGCCCCGTAGAGCGAGGCTTTGTCCCCCTTCGCGGCGCACCATGGATACATCGGGGAGCGCACGAGGCCGCTCCTCACACCACGGTTCGCGAAGGAGCCCACCATGGCCGCACTTGTCCGCCCCCGCGAAGGCCGCATGATCGGCGGAGTGTGCGCGGGCCTCGCCCGGCGCTTCGGCATCTCCGCCAACACGATGCGCGTCATCTTCGTCGTCTCCTGTCTGCTTCCCGGCCCGCAGTTCCTGCTCTACGTGGCGCTGTGGGCGCTGCTGCCGTCGGAGAAGTCCGCCTCCTCCGCGACGGCCTGGTGACGCGCCGGACCACGGGGAGCAGACGGGGAGCAGACCGGGAGCAGATACGCACAGTGGGGCGCACACCCTGGATCAGGGTGTGCGCCCCACTGGCGTGTACGGGTGGCGCCGGTGGCCCGGCGCGCGGGCCGGGGCGTGGTCGCCCGGCCGGGGATCAGCCGGCAGCCTCTCAGCCGCCGAGCGGGATCCCGTTGGCGGTAAGGCCCTTGGTGGGCAGTCCGCCGAGCAGGCCGGCGACCGGGGCGGCCGCGTCGGTGGCTTCGCCGCCGAGGACCTTGCCGACGGTCTCCTGGACCGGCGCGTTCTGGGCCGACTTGGCGACGGTGTCGAGCGCCATCGTCGAGACGGGGAGCACCCCGGCCGCGGCCTCCAGCGGCAGCGAGGGGGCGGCGGAGGCGCTGCCGGCGGCGGCAGCGGCGAATGCGGCGCCGAGAGCGGCGACACCGAGAGTCTTGGCAGCAGACTTCTTCATGGAGAATTCATCCTTGGGGAAGGGGATGTGAGCGGCTCTGCAAGCTAGCCATCCCGCTGCCCCTGCCGCAAACATCCCGACACGCGGAAAAGGGCCGGGTTTTCCCTTCCCGGCCCTTTGACCTATCGGGTCCCTCAGCCCGCGGAGGCTGCGGAGCCGCTGGTCACAGCGGTCTGACGGAAGAGCCACTCGGACTTCAGCTCCGCGTATCCGGGCTTGACGACGTCGTTGATCATGGCGAGACGTTCGTCGAAAGGAATGAAAGCTGATTTCATCGCATTGACGGTGAACCACTGCATGTCATCGAGCGTGTATCCGAAGGTCTCGGTCAGCCGCTCGAATTCCCCGGTCATGCTCGTGCCGCTCATCAGCCGGTTGTCCGTGTTCACGGTGATCCGGAAGTGCAGCTTGCGCAGGAGTCCGATCGGGTGCTCGGCGTACGAGGCGGCCGCACCGGTCTGGAGGTTGGAGGTCGGGCACATCTCCAGCGGGACGCGCTTGTCCCGTACGTAGGAGGCGAGGCGGCCGAGGGTGACCGAGCCGTCCTCGGCGACCTCGATGTCGTCGATGATCCGCACTCCGTGGCCGAGGCGGTCGGCGCCGCACCACTGGAGCGCCTGCCAGATCGACGGCAGGCCGAAGGCCTCACCCGCGTGGATGGTGAAGTGGTTGTTCTCGCGCTTGAGGTACTCGAACGCGTCGAGGTGGCGGGTGGGCGGGAACCCGGCCTCGGCGCCCGCGATGTCGAAGCCGACGACGCCCTGGTCGCGGTAGCCGTTGGCGAGCTCGGCGATCTCCAGCGCACGGGCGGCGTGCCGCATCGCGGTGAGGAGGGCGCCGACGCGGATGCGGTGGCCGTGGGCGCGGGCCCTGCGCTCGCCCTCGCGGAACCCCTCGTTGACGGCCTCGACGACCTCTTCGAGGGTCAGGCCGCCCTCCAGGTGCTGCTCGGGGGCGTAGCGGATCTCGGCGTAGACGACGCCGTCCTCGGCGAGGTCCTCGGCGCACTCGGCGGCCACCCGGAACAGCGCGTCACGGGTCTGCATGACGGCGCAGGTGTGGGCGAACGTCTCCAGGTAGCGCTCCAGCGAACCGGAGTCGGCGGCCTCGCGGAACCAGACGCCGAGCTTGTCGGCCTCGGTCTCGGGGAGGGAGTCGTAACCCTGCGCGCGGGCCAGCTCGACGATGGTGCCCGGCCGCAGGCCGCCGTCGAGGTGGTCGTGGAGCAGCACCTTGGGGGCGCGCCGGATCTGGTCGGAATCAGGGACGTTCGGGGTCTGGCTCGTCATCTTGGCACTCTAGCGCCTACGCGCGTAGAGCGCCCGGTGTCGATGCGTAACAGTGACCGCGAAGTCGGGTGGAGTACACCTCTCCTTCTGACACTGTTCTGTCATGGGACAGCGCGCACTCTCCTCGCCCGACGCCAGGCTGGGACGGGCCGTTCGGACGGCCGGAACGATGGACGAGGTCAGCGGCGTGGTGCTGCTGCTCCCGGGCGGCGGGGCCGACGCGCACCGTCGCCCCTCCCCCCTGTCGTACGCGGCACAGCTGCCGTTCGCCCGCTCCCTGGCCCGCGCCGGGGCGGGCGACGGGCTCGCGGTGCACGTGCTGCGCTACCGCCGCCGGGGCTGGAACGCGGGCGACGCGCATCCCGTCGAGGACGCCGCGTGGGCGGCCGACGAGGTCCAGCGCCGGTACGGCGACGTACCGGTCTGCCTGGCCGGCCACGGGATGGGCGGGCGGGCCGCGCTGCGGGCGGCCGGGCACGGCGCGGTCACCTCGGTCCTGGCGCTGGCCCCGTGGCTGCCGGAGCAGGCGTCGGCCGAACCGGAGCCGGTGAGGCAACTGGTGGGCCGACGGGTGCTGATCGTGCACGGCACCAACGACGAGCGCACCGACCCGGAGTTGTCCTACCGGCTGGCCGAGCGGGCGAAGAAGTCCAACCGGGACACCTGCCGCTTCGAAGTCCATTCCGACGGCCACGCGTTGCGCCAGCACCGTTCCGAAGTGATGGCGCTGGCCGCCGACTTCGTGCGTGGCTCGCTCTTCGCCCGGTCCTATGCCCGCCCGGTCGCGGACGCGCTCGCCGCTCCGCCGCCGCTGGGGCTGCGGATGCCGCTGGCCGCCGGGTTCGGCCGGTCGCTGCGGCACTGAGCGCACGCCCCGCCGGGCGTCCGCTCAGTCCGGCAGCAGGTGGCCGCGGCGCGAGAGCAGGAAGCGTTTGAAGGCGGCGACCGGCGGGGTGTCGGGGTGGCCGTCCAGCCAGGCGACCCCGATCTCGCGGGCGGCGCGCGGTGCGGTGACCGTCAGCTCGACGACGCCGGGGCGGGCGACCGCGGGCGGCGGCAGCAGGGCCACCCCGAGCCCGGCGGCGACCAGCCCGCGCAGGGTCTCCGCCTCCTCGCCCTCGAAGGCGACCCGGGGTGTGAAGCCCGCCTCCGCGCACAGGTCGTCGGTGATCCGGCGCAGCCCGTAACCGGGCTCCAGGGTGACGAACGTTTCGTCGGCGGCCTCCGCGAGCCGGATGCGCCGGCGGGAGGCCAGGCGGTGGTCGTCGGGGACCACGAGGCGCAGCCGCTGTTCGTCGAGGCGGCGGGCGACCAGGTCGGGGGCGTCGGGCACGGGTGAGGTGAGGCAGAGGTCGAGGCCGCCCGCGCGCAGCCGTTCGATCATCGCCTCGCCGTAGTTCTGCACGAGCTGGAAGCGGACCTTGGGGTGGTCGACCCGGAAGGCGCGGATCAGGGCGGGCACGGTCTCCGAGCCCATGGTGTGCAGAAAGCCGAAGGAGACCCGGCCCGCCGTCGGGTCGGCGTCCGCCCGGACCGAGTCGGCGGCCTTCTCCACCTCGGCCAGGGCCCGTTCCGCCGAGCCGAGGAAGGTGCGGCCCGCCGGGGTGAGCGAGACGGTGCGGCCCCTGCGGGCGAACAGTGCGACGCCCAGGTCCGCTTCGAGCCGGACCATGGCCCGCGAGAGCGTGGACTGCGGGACGCCCAGCTCCTGTGCGGCGCGGGTCACATGCTCGTGCCGGGCGACCGCCTCGAAGTACGCGAGGCGGGGCGCGAGCACGGCCCGGATGTCTTCTTCGTAACTACTGGGTGACAGCCGAGGCCCTGAGCTGCGTTCATGCGCCATGGGATTGATTATCGCAGTTCTGTGCATTGGACGCATGAAACGTCTCGCTCTACTTTCGACGTATGCCTCCCGCCAGTACCGGGGCATCCACCATCGTCGTGGATGCCTCTGCCCCGCAGTCCCCCGTCACCACCACCGCCGAGCCCGCCGCCGCCACCCATGAGCGTCTGGAGCCCGGCCGCCCCGGCTACCGCCGGATGAGCCTCGCCCTCTTCGCCGCCGGTGTCGCGGCCTTCGCCCTCCTCTACTCCACCCAGGCGCTGCTGCCCGCGCTCTCCGCTTCGTTCGACGCGAGTGCCGGGCAGGCGAGCTGGACGGTCTCGGCGGCGACCGGGGCGCTGGCCCTGTTCGTGCTGCCGCTGAGCGCGCTCTCGGAGCGGTTCGGGCGGCGGCAGCTGATGACGGCGTCGCTGGCGGTCGCGGTGCTCGTCGGGCTGCTGGTGCCCTTCGCCCCCTCGATGGGCGCGCTGATCGCGCTGCGCGCCGTCCAGGGTGCGGCGCTCGCCGGACTCCCGGCCTCCGCGATGGCGTATCTCGCGGAGGAGGTGCGGCCCAAGGCGCTGATCGCCGCGATCGGACTGTTCGTCGCGGGCAACAGCATCGGCGGTATGAGCGGGCGCATCCTCACCGGCTGGGTCGCCCAGGCCTGGGGCTGGCGCGCCGCACTGGCGGCGGTCGGGCTGCTCGCGCTGGCGTGCGCCGTCGCGTTCCACTTCCTCATCCCGAAGGCCCGGAACTTCCGTCCCGGTTCGCTGAACCCGAAGGCCCTCGCGAAGACCGTCGCCACGCATCTGGCCGACCCGCTGCTGGTCCGGCTGTACGCGATCGGCGCGCTGTTCATGACGGTGTTCGGCGCGGTCTACACGGTGATCGGCTACCGGCTCGTCGAGGAGCCGTTCAGCCTGCCGCAGGGCGTCATCGGCTCGATCTTCCTGGTCTACCTGGTAGGCACGGTCTCCTCCGCCGCCGCCGGACGTCTGGTGGCCCGCCTCGGCCGCCGGGGCGCGCTCTATCTGGCGGTCTCCACCACGGCCGCCGGGCTGCTGCTCTCGGTGGCCGACCGGCTGGCCGCCGTACTGCTGGGCCTGGTGCTGATCACGGCCGGCTTCTTCGCCGGGCACGCGGTCGCCTCGTCGTCGGTGAGCCGCACCGCGACGACGGGCCGGGCACAGGCCTCGGCGCTCTACCAGTCGGCGTACTACCTGGGCTCCAGCGCGGGCGGCACGCTGGGCGCGGTCGCCTTCCACGCCGGGGGCTGGACGGCGACGGTGGCGCTCGGGCTGCTCGCGGTCCTCGGGGTCGTCTCGATCACCTTGTACGGGACCCGGGTGGCGCGCGCGGAGCGGCGGGCGCTCGTCCCCGTCGCACGCTGAAGCACAGGCGGGCACTCGTCCCCGCCACGCGCTGAAGCACAACCGAGACATGCCGGCGCGCAACCACCGCCCCCCTTCGCGCGTCTACCATGCGTAACCAAGAACGCACTGTGGGCGAAGGGGAGTTGGCGCGCATGGGAGTCACGGCGAAGATATCCGGAAGACCTCTGCGACGAGGGGTGGCCCTGTCCGTCGCCGGACTGGTGGCCGCTCCGGCCCTGGTCCTGGGCACCGGCACCGCCGCCCACGCGGCATCCTGCACCACGTCGGTGGGACCGCACCAGAAGCAGGTCGAGAAGTTCCTGAAGCGGCCCGTGGACGGCAGGCAGTCGACTGCCGACTGCAAGGCGACCCAGAAGTTCCAGAAGAAGCACGGGATCACCCCCACCATCGGCTACGCCGGTCCGCTGACCTGGCGCACGATGAACACGATGCTCGCCCAGAAGGCGGCAGGGAAGAACCCCAACAAGGCGAAGAAGTGCCCCACCAACAAGGGGCGCATCGCCTGCGTCGACCTGACGCGGCAGCTGAGCTGGATCCAGGACGGCAAGAAGCTGAAGTACGGACCGGTGCCGGTGCGGACCGGCCGGAACGGCGTCGAGACCCGGACCGGGTCCAAGAAGATCTACTGGCGCAACATCAAGCACTGGTCGACCATCTACAAGGTCTGGATGCCGCACTCCCAGTTCTTCGACGGCGGCCAGGCGTTCCACTCGGTCACCAAGTCCATGTACAACCCGCCGGGCTCCGGCGGCTGCGTCAACATGCGCCCCGCCGACGCGAAGGCATACTGGAAACTGCTGAGGAACGGCGACGACGTCTACGTGTACGGGCGCAAGCCCGGGACCTGAGCGACGCGCCGGGAGCACTTCCCGAGGGGTGCCGGACTCCGTGGCCATGGCGTGGGGCACCCCTTGTCCTCTTTCCGCCCCGGCTGTCAGTGGCCTGCGGTAGCTTCCGACGTACCGGGTGACGGATGCCACAGCGCGGCTGCGCGCGACAGGGGTGGAGCGATGAGCGATCTGACCACGACGACGGCCACAGGAGCGGCGGCGGGCGCCGGGGGCGCCGCCGACGCCGCCGCGATCGACAGCCGCCTGGAAGGGCACCGGATCGAGCTGACGGGGTACTGCTACCGCATGCTCGGATCCGCCTTCGAGGCCGAGGACGCGGTGCAGGACACCCTGGTCCGGGCCTGGCGCAACTTCGACAAGTTCGAGGGCCGCTCCTCGCTGCGCTCCTGGCTCTACCGGATCGCCACCAACGTCTGCCTGGACATGCTGAACGCGGGCAACAAGCGGGCCCGCCCGGTCGACCTGACGGGCCCCACACCGCTCGCCCAGGCCGCGCTGAGCCCCCGCCCGGAGAACGTCTGGCTGGAGCCGATGCCCGACGGCCGGATCCTGCCCTCGGTCCAGGACCCGGCGGAGGCGGCCGTGGCGCGCGAGTCGGTGCGCCTGGCGTTCGTCGCCGCCCTCCAGCACCTGCCGCCCAAGCAGCGGGCCGTGCTGATCCTGCGCGAGGTCCTCGCCTGGAAGGCCGCGGAGGTGGCCGAGCTGCTGGAGACGTCCGTCGCCTCGGTCAACAGCGCCCTGCAGCGGGCCCGCGCAACGCTGACCGAGACGGAGGGCCGGGCGGGCGATGTGGCGAACCCCCTCGACGAGGAGCAGCAGAAGCTCCTGGAGCGCTATGTGAAGGCGTTCGAGGGATACGACATGACCGCCCTGACCGCGCTGCTCCACGAGGACGCGGTGATGACGATGCCGCCGTTCGACCTGTGGCTCCGGGGCACCGGGGACATCACGGGGTTCATGACCTCCATCGGCGCGGCGTGCGCGGGCTCCAAGCTGGTGCCCGTCCTGGCCAACGGCTCCCCCGGCTTCGCGCACTACAAGCCCGCCGAGGACGGGGACGGGTTCGTGCCGTGGGCGGTCCAGGTCATCGACATCCAGGACGGGGCGATCACCGGGATGCACTGCTTCCTGGACGTCCCGCGCTGGTTCCCGCTGTTCGGCCTGGCCGACCGGCTCCCGGCCGACGCGTAGCCGTAGCAGTCAGCGGCCGGGGCCCGGCACCCCGCGCCGCCCCGGGGCCCGGCACCCCGGGTCGGCGCACCCGGGGCGCCGGGCCTCCGCCGGCAGCCGTACGCGCGTAGGCGCGCGGCCGGCGGCGGTACGGGCCCGGCGCCCGTGCGCGCCCGACGTCAGCGCGGGTCGGGCACCCGTTCCTCCGGGCCCTCCTCCAGGGTCACCACGTCGGCCAGACCCACCAGGTCCAGCAGCGAGCGGAGTTCGGGGGGCACGCGGCGCAGCCGCAGCGTGCGTCCGGACCGGCGGGCGACGAGCGCGAGGCGGGCCACCGCCTCGACCAGGGTCAGATCAGGCCGGATCACCCCGCCCACATCGCACTCCACCGCCGCGCCCGGGGCGGGGGCAGCCCCGCGCGGCTCGGCGAGGGCACGCTCCAGCTCGCCGCAGAGGCCGGGTACGTCGGCGCGGCTGACCCGGCCGGTCACGGTCAGGGTGATCGGATTCTCGGTATCCACACCAGGCAGACCGGACCGGCGGGCGAAATTCATCGGCCCCTCCGTGCGCCCCCTCCGTGCGGCCCGCCACGGAGGGGCCGTTTTGCGACAACTGTGAACTGCTGACGCCTTGTGCGTGAACCAACTCACCCAGCCTTACCTCTAGTTCGGTGAACCGACGGGCCGCAGCCGTGGTTCCCGCGTCGCTGCGGACCGGCGGAACCGAGAAACCATCGAGTTCTCCAGGGGGAGAGTTGCGCAGACACGTGAGAACCGCGTGCATACCGGCGGTCGCCACTGCCGTGGCCGTGGCGCTGGCGGCGGGCATGACCTCGTCCGCCGTCGCCCAGCCGGATCCGAGGGCGTCGTCCGACGCCCGGGCCCAGGACCGTTCCCAGGACAGGGAGCTGCGTCGGCTGACCCTCGTCACGGGTGACCGCGTCACCGTCGACGGCCGGGGCAAGCCGGTCGCCTTCCGGCCCGCGAAGGGCCGGGAGAACATCCCGGTGCAGCGGATGAGCACCAAGGGGCACACACTCGTCGTTCCGGCCGACGCCCACCGGCTGATCGCCTCCGGCAAGCTCGACCGTCGGCTGTTCGACGTCACCGAGCTGAGCCGCCCGGAGAACCTCCGGGCCCAGCGCGACGGTCTGAAGCTGATCGTCGGCTACCGGGGCGAGCAGGCAGCCGCCGCGAAGGCGCAGGTCCGCGACGCGGGCTCCACCGAGGTGGGCCGGAGCCTGACATCGCTGAACGCCGAGTCGGTGACCACACCGACCGCCGACGCGCCGGCCATCTGGAAGGCGCTCACCGACCGGCGCGCGGGCGGTGAACGGGTCACCACCGCGGCCGGCATCGACCGGGTCTGGCTGGACGGGGTGCGCCGGGCGAGCCTGGACAAGAGCGTCCCGCAGATCGGCGCCCCGGCGGCGTGGAAGGCCGGGTTCACCGGCAAGGGCGTCAAGATCGCGATCCTGGACACCGGGACGGACGCCACCCACCCCGACCTCAAGGGCCAGATCCTCGCGGAGAAGAACTTCAGCGCCGCCAAGGACACCAAGGACCGGGTCGGCCACGGCACGCACGTCGCCTCGATCGCGGCGGGCACCGGCGCCAAGTCGGGCGGGAAGTTCAAGGGCGTGGCCCCGGACGCCAAGCTGCTCGCGGGCAAGGTGCTCGACGACGACGGGTACGGCGAGGACTCCGGCATCCTGGCCGGAATGGAGTGGGCGGTCGCCCAGGGCGCCGACATCGTCAATCTGAGCCTCGGCGGGACCGATACCCCGGAGGTGGACCCGCTGGAGGCCGCGGTCGACAAGCTGTCGGCCGAGAAGGGCGTCCTGTTCGCCATCGCCGCGGGCAACGAGGGCGGCGGCGCGGGCACGGTGGGCTCGCCGGGCAGCGCGGACGCCGCGCTGACCGTGGGCGCGGTCGACGACCAGGACAGGCTGGCGGACTTCTCCAGCCGGGGCCCGCGGGTCGGGGACGGGGCGGTCAAGCCCGACGTGACGGCTCCCGGCGTGGACACCACGGCGGCGATCCCGTCCGGCTCGCAGATCGCGAAGGAGGTGGGCGAGAACCCCGCCGGCTACGCGACGATCTCGGGTACGTCGATGGCCACCCCGCACGTCGCGGGCGCGGCCGCCCTGCTCAAGCAGCAGCACCCCGACTGGGCGTACAGCGAGCTGAAGGGGGCGCTGACCGCGTCCACGAAGCCCGGCGCGTACAACCCGTTCCAGCAGGGTTCCGGCCGGATCGCGGTGGACCGGGCGATCGCCCAGACCGTCGTCGCCGACCCGGTCTCGGTGAGCTTCGGTGTGCAGCAGTGGCCGCACACCGACGACGAGCCGGCCACCGAGAAGGTCACGTACCGCAACCTCGGCACGAGCGACGTCACCCTCGGCCTGAAGGCGACGGGCACCGGCCCGGCGGGCAAGCCCGCTCCGGCCGGCTTCTTCACGCTCGGCGCGGACAAGGTCACCGTCCCGGCGGGCGGCACGGCGGAGGTGACGCTGACCGCCGACACCCGGCTGGGCGGCACGGCCGACGGCACGTACTCCGCGTACCTGGTGGCCACCGGTGGCGGGCAGACCGTGCGCACGGCCGCCGCGGTCGAGCGCGAGGCGGAGAGCTACGACGTCACGATCAAGCACCTCGGGCGGGACGGCCGCCCCGCCGTCTACGCGGACAGCACGCTCTTCCGCTTCGACGCCGAGTCCGGCAACCCGTTCCTGAGCCCGCCGGTCGTCGACGGCACGGCGAAGATCCGGGTGCCCAAGGGCACGTACGTGGTCGACTCCATGGTCTACGACGACCCGGACGACGTGACCAAGGGCGCCGACTGGATCGCGCAGCCCAAGGTCGCGGTCACCAAGAACACCTCGCTGACGTTCGACGCCCGCAAGGCGAAGCCGGTGAACGTCACGGTGCCGGACGCGAAGGCGAAGGCTCAGCTGTTCGCCCCGAACTACGTGGTGGAGACGGCGAACGAAGCGGTCACCTTCAGTCGGATGACGGATTCGCCGGCCGGCCTCCGCACGCTGCACGTCGGTCCGCGGATCACCGACGGTTCGCTGGCCCAGCACTGGTCGGGCACCTGGACCAAGGGCGCGTCGACCGAGTACGGCATCGCGGTCGGCGGCAAGGTCAAGCAGCTCGCGACCGGCTACAGCCGGAAGTTCACCGCCGGACAGCTGGCCAAGGTGAAGATCGCCATGGGGGCGGCCGCGCCGAAGAAGAAGGGTTCGATCACCGCCTTCCCCCTCCTGCCCACACAGGGCGGCGGCTGGGTGACCTCGGTCGATCAGAAGCTGCCCGGCACCCGCACGCTGTACGTCTCCACCGCGGACAAGGTGGCCTGGAGCTTCGACTTCGACCAGAAGGGCCCGGCCGACGCGGACGGCTGGCCGACGTACGAGGCCAACTACCAGGTCGGCAAGGAGGCGACGTACAAGGCGGGCAAGACGTACACGAAGTCCGTGAACACGGCGGTGTTCGGCCCGCTGGTGGACAAGGACTACGGCATCGTCCGTGAGGGCAACGAGATCTTCGGCTTCCTCCCGCTGCTGGCCGACGGCCGGGGCAACGCGGGCGGGATGCTGTTCACGTCGGCCGAGACCGTCCTGTACCGCAACGGCAAGAAGCTCGGCCAGAACAGCGACCCCTTGGTCAGCGGCGAGCCCTTCCGGGTCCCGGCGGGCGCGGCCGACTACAAGCTGACGACCACGGTCCAGCACAGCGCGAGGGTCAACCCGCTCTCCACCCGGGTGGACGCGGCCTGGACGTTTCGCTCGAAGAAGACCGCGTTCACCATGCTGCCCGTCTCCACCGTCCGGTTCACCCCGGCCGTGGGCGAGGACGGCCGGGTCAAGGCGGGCAAGACCGTCTCGGTGCCGGTGAAGGTGCACGGCGCGGCCGCGGGCAAGAACCTGAAGTCGCTGAAGACGTACGTCAGTTACAACGGCGGCAAGAGTTGGAAGAAGGTCACGGTCAAGAAGGGGAAGATCTCCGTCAAGAACCCGGCCAAGGGTAAGGCGATCTCCTTCTCCGCCAAGGTCACCGACAAGAAGGGCAACACCTCGTCGGTGAAGATCTACAGCGCGTACTTCGGCAAGTGACCCGGTACGTCCGGTAGTTCACGCTCGCATGACGGCGGCCCGCCGCACGGATCCTGATCCGTGCGGCGGGCCGTCCGCGTGTCAGCTGACCGGGAAGACGCCGGTGTCGATGACCAGCCCGAACGGCTCGGGAAGGGTCAGCTTCCGCCCGTACTCGACCGTTTCCAGCACCCGGTACGTACCGCCCTCGGGATCGCCGTACAGCGTCGCGGTCGGGCGGCCGGAGTGCCAGGGATCGAGGAGCAGGAACAGCTCCACCCCGGCCTTGGCGTAGCCGTTCACCTTGCTGACGCGGTCGTGGTCGGCGTTGGCGCGGGAGGTGATCTCGGCGACGAGCCGGGCCTCGGAGGCGGGGACGGTGTGACCGGTCCCGACGAGCAGCGCTCGTTCCATGACCACGAGGTCGGGGATGTAGATGCCGCCCCGCCCCGGCAGCGCGAGGCCGAGGGTCTGGTAGATCCCCCAGTCCTCCGGAATGACGGTGTAGAGCCTGCGCTGGAGCAGGGCAACGGTGGTGTGGTGGTCCTTGGACGGCGGCGGCGACACGGTGACGATCTCCTCGATGATCTCCACCTTGCAGCCCCCGGGTGCGTCCGTCTCCTCCCAGATCCGGACGAGGTCGTCCCAGTCCTCACCTTGCCCCTGGCCCGGCACGGGTTCACCGGTGAGTGCGCTCATGACGGTCTCCTCCATCGGTACGTCACCTGGGCCTCGCGTCCGAGTCCAGCATGCCGAACGGGACCGGCGGCATTCCACCGGCCCCGTTCACCCGTACGAGGAAACCGCAGGTCAGGCGATACGTTCCCGCACCACCGGCAGCGGTGCGAACGACGTGCCGGCCGGGGCGATGTCGTACGCCTCGGGCAGCGCCTTCAGCGCGTAGTCGAACTTCTCGGGGGTGTCCGTGTGCAGCGTCATGAGGGGCTGGCCCTCGGTGACGGTGTCGCCGGGCTTGGCGTGCAGCTCGACGCCCGCGCCCGCCTGCACCGGGTCCTCCTTGCGTGCGCGGCCGGCGCCCAGGCGCCAGGCGGCGACGCCGACGTCGTAGGCGTCCAGGCGGGTCAGTACGCCGGAGGAGCGTGCGGTCACCACGTGCTGCTCGCGGGCGGTCGGGAGCGTGGCGTCCGGGTCGCCGCCCTGGGCGGAGATCATCCGGCGCCAGACGTCCATGGCGGAGCCGTCGGCGAGGGCCTTCTCCGGGTCGGCGTCCTTGAGCCCGGCGGCGTCCAGCATCTCGCGGGCGAGGGCGAGGGTCAGGTCGACGACGTCCCTGGGGCCGCCGCCGGCCAGCACCTCGACGGACTCGCGGACCTCCAGCGCGTTGCCCGCGGTGAGGCCGAGCGGGGTGGACATGTCGGTGAGCAGCGCGACCGTGCGCACACCGCTGTCGGTGCCGAGCGCGACCATGGTGGAGGCCAGTTCGCGGGCGTCCTCGATGGTCTTCATGAAGGCGCCCGAACCGACCTTGACGTCCAGGACGAGCGCTCCGGTGCCCTCGGCGATCTTCTTGGACATGATCGAGCTGGCGATCAGCGGGATCGCCTCGACGGTGCCGGTGACGTCGCGCAGCGCGTACAGCTTCTTGTCGGCGGGGGCGAGGCCGTCGCCGGCGGCGCAGATGACGGCGCCGGTGCTGTCGAGCACGTCGAGCATCTCCGCGTTGGAGATGTGGGCCCGCCAGCCGGGGATGGACTCCAGCTTGTCCAGGGTGCCGCCGGTGTGGCCGAGGCCCCGGCCGCTGAGCTGCGGCACGGCCGCGCCGCAGGCGGCGACCAGCGGGGCGAGCGGCAGGGTGATCTTGTCGCCGACGCCGCCGGTGGAGTGCTTGTCGGTGGTCGGGCGGGACAGCGCGTCGAAGTTCATCCGCTCGCCGGAGGCGATCATCGCTGCGGTCCAGCGGGCGATCTCGGTGCGGTTCATCCCGTTGATCAGGATCGCCATGGCGAGGGCGGACATCTGCTCGTCGGCGACCTCGCCGCGGGTGTAGGCGTCGATGACCCAGTCGATCTGCTCGGGGGTCAGCTCGCCTCGGTCCCGCTTGGTGCGGATGACGGAGATGGCGTCCATGGGAGTCCTTCCGGCCGGGTGCGTACGCAAGAGTAAGAGTCCCCATCGACTCTACGCGCATAGAGGGGGAGAGGAGCGGTGGCCCTTCCGGGAAAAGGGAAGGGCCACCGCCAGGAAATACGGGGTTCAGCCGAGGTGTTGCGGGCCGAAGGCCTGGGGCAGCATCTCGTCCAGCGTGCGCCGCCCGTCGGGCGTCTCCAGGAGCAGCTCCGGGCCGCCGAACTCGTACAGCAGCTGCCGGCACCTGCCGCACGGCACCAGGATCGCCCCGGTGCCGTCCACGCAGGTGAAGTGCGTCAGCCGGCCGCCACCGGTGGCGTGGAGCGCGGAGACCAGACCGCACTCGGCGCAGAGCGAGAGGCCGTAACTGGCGTTCTCCACGTTGCAGCCGGTGATCGTGCGGCCGTCGTCCACCCGGGCGGCGACACCGACCGGATAGCGCGAGTAGGGGACGTACGCGCGGGACATGACGTCCCGCGCGGCCTCCCGCAGGGCTTCCCAGTCGGCCTCGCCGAAGGCCGCGGCGGGCGGGCCCCCGGCAGCGGGCGGGCCCCCGGCGGCGGGCGGCGTCACTTGCCCTCGCCCTTGCGGTACGACACGCCGTTGGCCTTGGGCATCCGCAGCCGTTGCGCGGAGAGCGAGAGGACCAGCAGCGTGGTGACGTACGGGGCGGCGTCGACGAACTGGCTCGGCACCTGGTCGGTCAGGAAGTACCAGGTGAACAGCAGCGCCGAGACGGCCGCCGCGATCACCGCGGAGACGTACTTCTTCTTGTACAGCTGCCAGATCACCGCGATGACCAGCAGGATCGCCAGCAGGAGCAGCATCGCGTGGACGTTCTCCGCACCGCCGCGCAGCTTGAGGCTGTCGGTGAAGCCGAAGAGTCCGGCGCCGAGCGCCATGCCGCCCGGCATCCAGTTGCCGAAGATCATGGCGGCGAGGCCGATGTAGCCGCGGCCGCCGGTCTGGCCCTCCTGGTAGATGCCGGTGGCGACGATCGCGAGGAACGCGCCGCCCAGACCGGCCAGACCGCCGGAGACCGTGACGGCGATGTACTTGTACTTGTACACGTTGACGCCGAGGGTCTCGGCGGCCACCGGGCTCTCGCCGCAGGAGCGCAGCCGCAGCCCGAACGGGGTGCGCCAGAGGATCCACCAGGTGGCGGGGATAAGCAGCAGGGCGACGACGGTGAGCAGGGACAGGCCGGTGACGAGCCCGCCGATGATCCCCGCGAGGTCGGAGATCAGGAACCAGTGTTGTTGTTGCAGGTCCTGCATCCAGTCCGAGAGCCCTGGGACGGTGATCCTGTCGATCGGATCGATGCGCGGGGACTGCTTGGAGGAGCCGCCCTGGATGCCGTCGAAGGCGAAGTTGGACAGGTAGCGGGTGACGCCGACGGCGAGGATGTTGATGGCCACACCGGAGACGATGTGGTTCACGCCGAAGGTGACGGTGATGACGGCGTGCAGCAGGCCGCCGAGGCAGCCGCCGAGGATGCCGAAGAGGACACCCACCCACGGGCCCCACTGGAACCCGGCCCAGGCGCCGAACCAGGTGCCGAGGATCATCATCCCTTCGAGGCCGATGTTGATGACGCCCGCGCGCTCGGCCCACAGACCGCCGAGTCCGGCGAGGCCGATCGGGACGGCGAGTGACAGGGCGCCGCGGACCTGACCGACCGAGGTGATGTCGTCGGCGCCGCTGATGAGGCGCACCAGCGAGATGAGGGCGAGCGCGCCCGCGATGATCAGCAGGACGACGGGCAGGGAGAGCTTGCGGCGGCCGTTGCCCTTCTTGGGGGCGGGACGTGCGGCGATGGTTTTGCTGGTGCTCACAGGGCCGCCTCCTTCTCGGTCGTGAGGGCGTGTCCGGCGGCGAGCTCCTCGCCGACCTTCTGCTGCTGGCGGCGGATGCCGTAACGGCGGACCAGCTCGTAGGAGACGACGACCGAGATCACGATCAGACCCTGCATGATCGTGGCGATCTCCTTCTCGTACCCGTACTGGTCCAGCGAGGCCGAGGACTTGTCCAGGAACGCGATGAGCAGGGCGCTGAGGGCGATGCCGAGCGGGTTGTTCCGGCCCAGCAGCGCGATGGTGATGCCGGTGAAGCCGATACCCGTGGGGAAGTCGAGGCTGTAGGTGTGGGTGTCACCGAGCAGCGTCGGCATGCCGGCCAGGCCGGCGACCGCGCCGGAGATCAGCATCGAGGTGAGGATCATCTTCTTGGCGTCCACGCCGGATGCCTGGGCGGCGCTCTCACTGGCGCCGGTGGCGCGCAGGTCGAAGCCGAACCGGGTGCGGTTCAGCACGAACCAGTACAGGAGGCCGCAGCCGGCGGCGACGAAGGTGAAGCCGTAGATCTCCCCCGCCATGTCGCCCATCGGCAGCCCCGGGAACCAGCCGGACTCCGCGATCTCACCGGTGGTGAGGTTGTTGGAACCGGCCGGCTGTTCGCCGAAGTTCTTCGGCAGGATCAACCAGGCGACCAGCGCGGTGGCGATCGAGTTGAGCATGATCGTCGAGACGACCTCGCTGACGCCGCGGGTGGTCTTGAGGAAGCCCGCGATCCCGGACCAGAACGCGCCCACGAGCATCGCGACGATCACGATCAGCGCGATGTGCAGCGGTCCCGGCAGGCTGACGCTCGCGCCGACCAGGGCGGCCACCATGGCGGCGAGGCGGTACTGCCCGTCGACGCCGATGTTGAAGAGGTTCATCCGGAAGCCGACGGCCACCGCGAGTGCGGCGAGGTAGTACGTACCGGCCTGGTTGACGATCAGGACCTGTACGTCGGCGTAGCTGGCCGACTCGAACATGATCCGGTACGGCTCGAAGGGGTGCTGCCCGGAGGCGAGCAGCACCACGGTCGTCAGCACGAGGGCGACGACCAGGGCGAGCACCGGGCCGGCGAAGCCCAGGATCAGCCGGTCCTTGTCGATCTTCTTCATCGGGCCTCGTCCTCCGGGCTTTCGAGGTGACCGGCGGCGGCGCCGGTCATGGCCGAGCCCAGTTCCTCCGGGGTGATGGTGGCCGGGTCGGCGTCGGCGACCAGTCGGCCGCGGTACATGACGCGCAAGGTGTCGGAGAGCCCGATCAGCTCGTCCAGGTCGGCCGAGATCAGCAGGACGGCCAGTCCTTCGCGGCGGGCCTCGCGGATCTGGTCCCAGATCTGGGCCTGGGCGCCGACGTCCACGCCACGGGTGGGGTGGGCGGCGATCAGGAACTTGGGCGCGTGGCTCATCTCCCGGCCGACGATCAGCTTCTGCTGGTTGCCGCCGGAGAGCGAGGCCGCGGTGACCTCGATGCCGGGGGTGCGTACGTCGTACTCGCGCACGATCCGCTCGGTGTCGGTGCGGGCCGCACGGTTGTCCAGCAGCCAGCCGCGGCTGTTGGGCTTCTCGGTGACGTGGCCGAGGATGCGGTTCTCCCACAGCGGGGCGTCCAGCAGGACGCCATGGCGGTGGCGGTCCTCGGGGATGTAGCCGATGCCGGACTCACGCCGCTTGCGGGTCGGCGCGTGCGAGATG
Organism: Streptomyces sp. CNB091; assembly: GCF_000377965.1. Lineage (NCBI taxonomy): Bacteria > Bacillati > Actinomycetota > Actinomycetes > Kitasatosporales > Streptomycetaceae > Streptomyces > Streptomyces sp. CNB091. The sequence goes on along the minus strand of NZ_KB898991.1, from coordinate 98,553 downwards.
TCGTCCGTGCCGAGCGTGATCACTCCGGCGTCCGGGTCGCGCATGCCCATGAGGGCCTCGATGAGCTCGGTCTGGCCGTTGCCCTCGACTCCGGCGATCCCGAGGACCTCGCCCTGGTGGATGGTGAAGTCGATGCCGGCGAGCACGTCGCGGACGGTGCCGTCGGGGTCGGTGACGGTGAGCCTCAGGTCCTGGACCCGCAGCATCGGCACGTCGGTGACGGTGGACTCGCGGGTCTCCGGGGAGGGCAGCTCGCTGCCGACCATCAGCTCGGCGAGCTGCTTGGTCGTGGTGGAGGCCGGGTCGGCGGTGCCCACGGTCGTACCGCGGCGGATCACCGTGATCTCGTCGGCGACGGAGAGCACCTCGCCCAGCTTGTGCGAGATGAAGATGACGGTCAGTCCCTCGGCCTTGAGCTCGCGCAGGTTGGCGAAGAGCGCGTCGACCTCCTGCGGCACGAGGACCGCGGTCGGCTCGTCCAGGATCAGGATGCGGGCGCCCCGGTAGAGGACCTTGAGGATCTCCACGCGCTGCCGGTCGGCGACCCCGAGGTCCTCCACGAGCGCGTCGGGCCGGATGCCCAGACCGTACGCGTCGGAGATCTCCATGATCTTCTTCCGGGCGCCGGAGCCGATGCCGTACAGCTTCTCGCCGCCGAGGACGACGTTCTCCAGGACGGTGAAGTTGTCGGCGAGCATGAAGTGCTGGTGCACCATGCCGATGCCGCGCTGGATGGCGTCGCCCGGGTTGGAGAACGAGACCTGCTCGCCGTCGATCGCGATGGTGCCCTCGTCCGGCTTCTGCATGCCGTAGAGGATCTTCATCAGGGTGGACTTGCCGGCACCGTTCTCACCGACGAGCGCGTGGACCGTGCCCTTGCCGATGGTGATGTCGATGTCGTGGTTGGCGACGACGCCGGGAAAGCGCTTGGTGATGCCGTGCAGTTCTACGGCAGGGGGACTGCTGGACGCGTTGATGACGCACTCTCCTTGGCCGGACAGGAGCGGGGGCGGAGGGGCTGGGGGTGTCGGAGACCCCCCTGAGGGGCGGGGGTGAAGTTATCGCGCCGGAGGGCTGTCTACACGCGTAGCGCTGCCGAATCGTGAAACACGGGTGCACGTCACGGTCCGGACGCGCGGCCCGGGCCGGGTGGGAGAGCACTGCGAGAGGCGGATCTTCTTCGAGTGGCGCTGTGGGAGGCCCGGCCGTCGGGCGGGGATGGGCCCGGGCCCTGTCCCTCCGCCGGCCGGAGTGCGGCGCGGGGACGGACAGGGCCTGGGGAAACCAGCCGTTCGGCAGGAGGGGCCGCGTGCTTACGGAGCGGTCTTGACGGTGATCTTGCCGTCGATGATGTCCTGCTTGGCCTTGTCGACGGCCGCGATGACGTCCGTCATCTTGGTGAACGCCGGGTTGGACATCGACAGGCCGACGCCGTCCTTGTCCAGGCCGTAGCGGATCTCACCGGTGGTCGGCTTGCCGTCCTGGACCGACTTGATCAGGTCGAACACCGAGTCCTCGACGTCCTTGGTGACGGAGGTCAGGATGGACTCCTTGTAGGCCGCGAGGCCCTTCTGCTGGTACTGGTCGGAGTCGACGCCGATGTTCCACTTGCCCGCCTTGGAGACGGCCTCGATGGCACCGGAACCGGCCAGACCGGCGGCCGAGTAGATCACGTCGGCCTTCTTGTCGAGCTGCCCCTGTGCGGCGGCCTTGCCGAGGTCGGGCTTGGAGAAGCCCCCGAAGTCCGGCGGCTGCGTCAGGTACTGCGGAAGCACGTTGACCGAGGCGTCGGTGTCCTTGACGCCCTGGACGAAGCCCGCTTCGAACTTCTTGATCAGCGGGGTCTCGACACCGCCGATGAAGCCGACCGTCTTCGACTTGGTGACCTTGGCGGCCGCGACGCCGGCGAGGTAGGAGCCCTGCTCCTCGTTGAAGACGATGTTGGCGATGTTGTCGCCGGTCACCGAGGCGTCGTCGATGATGCCGAAGGTGGTCTTCGGGAACTTCGGCGCGACCTTCTTGATGGCGGGCGCGTAGGCGAAGCCGACGCCGATCACCGGGTTGTTGCCGGAGCGGGCCAGCTCGGTGAGGCGCTGGACCTTGTCCGCGTCGCCCTCACCGTCGGAGGGCTCGGCCTCGCTGCCCTTGACGTCGAGTTCCTTCTGCGCCTTGTCGAGTCCGGCGTAGGCGGCGTCGTTGAACGACTGGTCGCCCCGGCCGCCGATGTCGTAGGCGATGGCGGCCTTTTCGCCGCCCGAGTCGGAACCCGCATCCGACGACGATTTTCCGCCACAGGCGGTGGCACTGAGAGCAAGCGCCGCGGACGCGATGCCCACGGTGGTGATCCTGGTGATCCGGCGCAAGGGAAGGCTCCTTCAAACCTGACCGAAGCGCCTCTTCCGGCGCTGGTTTCGCGGCGATCGTAACGCGCGTAGATGTCAGATAAGAGCACGTACGGAAGCCGTTACCGGATCGTCGTGAACAGAAGGCCTCCCGCAGGTCCACGAACGGCCCACGAAGACTGTGTCAACGCTCCGCTAACGGTTCCCGTCGAACAGGGCCGCGGCGGTGAACAGCTCGACTCCCACGGTGATGGCTTCCTCGTCCACGTCGAAGTTGCCGCGGTGCAGGTCGAGCCCGCGCGTGTCGCCCGGGGTCCGGACGCCGAGGCGGGCCATCGCGCCGGGCACCCGCTCCAGGTACCAGGAGAAGTCCTCGCCGCCCAGGCTCTGCTCGGTGTCCTCGATCGCGTACGATCCGCGGCGCTCGGTCATCGCGGCGTCCAGCAGGCCGATGGACTCGGCGTCGTTCACCACGGGCGGCACACCGCGCACGTAGTTGATCACGGTCTTGGCCCGGTGCATTCCGGCCACCTCGTCGATGGCGGAGTGCACCAGGTCGGGGGCCGCGCGCCAGGCGTCCAGGTCCAGGCAGCGGACGGTGCCGGAGAGCTCGGCGTGCTGCGGGATGACGTTGGGGGCGTGCCCCGTCTCCAGCCGTCCCCAGGTCAGCGCGAGCCCGGAGCGGGCGTCGACCCGGCGGGCGAGCAGCGCGGGCACGTCGACGGCGATCCGGGCTGCGGCGGTGACCAGGTCGGTGGTCAGGTGCGGCCGGGCGGTGTGCCCGCCGGGACCGTCGAGCGTGACCTCCAGCCGGTCGCAGGCCGAGGTGATGGCCCCGATCCGCAGCCCGATCCGCCCGACGTCCACCTTCGGGTCGCAGTGCACGCCGATGATCCGCCCGACGCCCTCCAGGACCCCAGACTCGATCGCGTCGACCGCGCCCCCGGGCAGGACCTCCTCGGCGGGCTGGAAGATCAGCCGCACGGCGTGGGGCAGCAGCCCCTCCCGGTCGAGCCCGGCGAGCACGAGCCCCGCCCCGAGCACGGTGGTGGTGTGCACGTCGTGCCCGCAGGCGTGCGCCCGGTCGGGCACGGTGGACCGGTAGGGCACGTCCGCCTTGGTGTCCGGGATCGGCAGCGCGTCGATGTCCGCCCGCAACGCCAGCATGGGCGTCACCCCGTCCCACTCCCCCACGTCGCACATGAGCCCGGTCCCGACGGCGAGGACCTTCGGCTTGAGCCCGGCCTTCTCCAGCCGGTCCTTGATGGCCGCGGTGGTGCGGAACTCCTGGTTGCCCAGCTCGGGGTGCATGTGCAGATCCCGGCGGAAGGCGATCAGCTCGGCACGCAGTTCGTCGGAGAGCCTGCCGGGCAGCGCACCTCCCCCGGACTGGCCGGCCGGGTGGTGGGGGCGGGAGGCGCGGGACTTCAACTGGTTCACCTTATGAAGCGTAGGCCCCTTGCCCCCTCAACTGGCCACAGATCAACAAAACTTCAGCCGCTCAGGCGAACAAAGTTCCCGTGAGGACGTGTGACGCAGGGTGGTTGCGGGTATACCCGTTCGCCTTCCGGACCGGGGTCCGTGCGCCTTGCGAACAGGACCGGAGTGTCCCGAACCACAGTCGCTACTCATCCCACGACGCCTCCGGTTCCAGGACCTGCGGCACGCGACCGCCACCCAGCTCCTGGAGACGGAACATCACCTCACCGTCGGCGTCTACGCCCGCGCGATCTCGATCGCCTTCGCCGTCGGCAACGGCATCTGCTCCAGTTCCTCGTCTGTCACCGGGACCGTCTGGTCCTTCGCGATCTCGTAGCCCTTGCCGATCTCGTCCTGAGAGACGACCTGGTCGTCAAGCTCGCAGACCTTCCGGGTCCGCCCCCGGCCCATTTCCGCCGGGTAGGCAGGCTCGCCCGTCGGCGATTATTCGCCGGTTCCAGTCTCCGTTCTCCGGCGGCTGGAACGCAGCGGGGGCGATGCGGCTGTCCTGCAGCGCGACGGGGCGGCACCGGTGCTGCTGGTCCTGCGCGGCGTTTCGGCATCCTGCGCAAAGGGCTCCATCCGTGCGTGAAATCAAGTCCCTGTTTGGCGTGGACCGACTCATTGGCTTCTTTTCGGCATTCACTTATCGGCCCGCCTACTCGCGTGAATTTCCTTTCACGTGGCGACCCTCACGTCATTCTGGTCGGATCAAGCCGAACCCACAGGCTCGAGCAGCCGTCGGCCGGCGGAAATCCCGGGAGCGGAGAACACCCCTCCCCGGAGCCTGTCGCGTCCGGGAAAGCGGGGTAGCCAACTGCCTGGTGCCCGAGAACCCGCCTTGGGCGCCCCCCTGGCCTGTGGTGGCCAGAATGAGGTCACGCGGTCATGCGGGCTGCTTAGTGTCGGTCCACAGCGCGGGGCCGAACGCTGGTTCACCTGACCGCCGAGCGACTCCGGTCGGCGGTCAGGGCCCACCGGCGTTCGGTCTCACCGGGACGGCGATCCACCGCCCACGATGAAACACCCGCGTCCGTGACCGAGAAACGGAGTTCAAGAATGGAAACGCCATCGCCCCAGGGCGGCGGGCCCGACCGGCAAGGGTGCATGATCGGCCTGTTCTGGATAGAACAGGACAGGGTGTGCCTGGGCTCGCCTCCGACCGAGGAGGACCCCGGTGTATTCCTCTTCCCGGACCGGCTCTCGATCGGTGAAGGCGTTCAGCAACAAACATGGCCCTGGACCGATATCGCAGACCTGCAAGTCCTGGATGTTCCGGTCCGTTCATCCGCCGCCCGGTGGGCGACCCGAGTGACGAGCGTCGTCGCCGCAGCACTGAACGCCTGGGGCCCCGGCGGCCCGTCGATGATGACCGCAGTGGTGTGCGCCCGGGACGACCATCGCGTCGAAACGCCGGTCTTCTCCGGCGCGGCCACCGCGTACACCCAGAATGAGGTCGACCTCTCGCTCGGTCTGCTCTCCCACTTCGTGCGGGGCAGCGCCACACCAGCCCTGCTGACGCGGTGGTGGCAGGACAATCAGCCGTCCGACGTCCTGCACTCCCATGAGCGCGAAGCAGTCCTCGAAGACTGGATGTCACCCTTGATGTGAAACCCACGTACCCGCCGGCGCTTCCACACCCCGAGAACGGCCCAGCGGTGAAGGGCACGTCATGAACAACACCGCGGAGGGCGCCGACTGATGCCGGTCGAGCAGCGCGCCGACTTCCGCCAGCCGTCCGGCGAGATCTAGTGCTGCAACCGCGTTTGCTGTGACGATGTGACGTCGTGGTCGTTGCGCTTGTCATGGGTGGGGACCTCAAAATCAGTGCGGCTACGACGGCGGCAGCATCAAGACCTGGACGTGGTCGGCTCAGCCCAACCGCACCTTCGCCACATCCGTGAGCAGTCGGGGCGTGACCTCAGGGTTCAGCTTCGCCCGAGCCCACGTGCCGGAGCGGTACGGCAGCTGATCGACCAGGCCCGATCGATCAGCGTGTGAGGACGCATGGACCAAGATGTGACCACTGTGTGTTCGGACACATAGTGGTCACATCTCTATCCCGTGCTCTCCACACTCGTACGATGAGTGATCGTCGACAGGCATCACACGAACCTCTTGTGCTCCCCCCGTCGCACACGTATCGACGCGTGGGGCGCGAGGCCCGGCGTCCAGGCCTCGGAAGGTTCTTCCATGTCTTCTGTCTCGCGTCGTGCTGCCCTGGGCATTCTCGGGGTGGGGGCAGTGGGTGCCACCGGGCTGGTCTACGACTACGTGAACGATGACGTTCCGACCGATGTCCTGCCCACCCGCGCCGCCAGCCGCACCGGCACGAACCCCGTGGTCACCGAGAACGCCCGCAGCGGGACCCGCGCCTGGCAGATCGAGAGCGACGTGACGCGCGCGGCGAACGACCGGGACGGGCAGATCCAGGGGTACGCCTCGACCACTTCCGCCGCCGCCGGGGACTCGGTGGCGTTCCATGTGTCCGTCCGGCCGGCCCAGGAGTTCACGGTCACGGTGCACCGGATCGGGTACTACGGCGGGCAGGGCGGCCGTGAAGTGGCGCAGAGCCCCGCGTTGCGCGGTGTCGCCCGTGCCGTGCCGGAAGCCCATCCGGAGCACGGGATGATCGACTGCGGCTGGCCCGTCTCCTGGACCCTGGACATCCCGGACAACTGGGTCTCCGGTATCTATCTCGCCGTGTTCACGACGAAGGACGGGCACCGCGGCAGTACCCCGTTCGTCGTCCGGGAGACCGAGCGGGCGTCGGACATCCTGGTGGTTCTGCCCTTCACGACCTACCAGGCCTACAACGCCTGGCCGCAGGACGGGCGGACCGGCAAGAACCTCTACAAGGGGTTCGACGCCCGGGGGAAGAACGGCGGGAACACCGAGCGTGCCTTCAAGGTGTCGTTCGACCGCCCGTACTCCGACGGCGGACACCCTCTGTGGTTCGAGATGGACAGCAGTCTCGCCCGGTGGGCCGAGATGTCCGGCTACGACGTCACCTACGCCTCCAGCCTCGATCTGCACGAGGGCCGGGTCGATCCCACGAAGTACGCGGCCATGGTCTTCCCCGGGCATGACGAGTACTGGTCCCGGCAGATGCGTGACGTCGCCGAGAAGGCCGTCACCTCGCGCACCCATCTCGCGTATCTGGGCGCCAACAACATCTACTTCCACATCCGCATGGAGAAGTCGCCGTCAGGCACCGAGAACCGCGTCGTCGCCTGCTACAAGCAGGACCCCGACCCGACGCCGGACGAGCACGGTCCGACCGTGCGCTGGCGCGATCTGGAGAAGAAGCGCAAGCACGCCGAGCAGCGTCTGCTCGGCGTGCAGTACAACGGCATGCTCGCCAAGCCCGTACCGCTCGTCGTGCGCCGGTCCGACCACTGGCTGTGGAAGGGCACGGGACTCGCCGACGGCGACGAGATACCGGACCTCATAGGCGTCGAGGCCGACGGTCGCGACCGCAAGACCAAGCTGCCGCGCAGGGCGGCCCAGCAGTTGCTGTCCCACTCGCCCTACCCGGACAGCATGGGGCGCGGCGAGCGGATCCAGAACACCAGCCTGGTCCAGCACCGCGACGGGACCATGGTCTTCGTCGCCGGCACCTTCTTCTGGCCGCTGGCGCTCATCTCCCCCGACCACATCGACAGCCGGATACAGACGGCGACCAGCAACCTCTTCGACCGGATGCTGACCCGCACCGTACGGGCGTAGGTCCTGTCGTCGAACTCCCGTCGTCGCCCGGAGGGCGGCCCCGCGGGGAGTTCGACGACAGGGCCTGGCCCTCAGGTCGCCACCGACGACAGCCGCTGCACCCCCCGCGCCGTCTCCGTGACCCCGCTCAGGAAGCCCTGGGCGCGGGGCGAGGCCGTGGCGCGGAGCCACTCCGGGGCGATGTCGCAGACCGCGACGTTCACGCCCGTGCCGGCCAGGGCCAGCGGGAGGGTGTGGACGACCGTGGAGGGGAAGCTGACGATCGTGCGGCCGATGGGGCCGCGGCGGGCGATGAGCTCCAGGGGGAGGTCCGGGCGGACGATCTCCAGGCCGGTGGCGGCTTCCAGGGCGTGGAGCTTCTCGGCGGACTCGCGGCGGTGGGCGAAGTAGCGGGTGGCACCGTGGGCGCGGGCCAGGGCCGTGACCGCCTCCTGGTACGGGACGGGGTCGACGACGCCCGTCTCGACCAGGGAGGTGCCGACCAGGTCCGCGCCCTTGCCGATGCTGGGCGGGCCGAAGCGGGCGCGGGTCCAGGCGAAGGTGTTCGGGGTGACCGCGATGCCGGGCGGAGCCTCGACCGGCATCGCGGTGAACACCTCGACCGTGTGGTTCGCCGTCGGGGTGAAGCGGCGGCGGGCCGTCGCCGTGACCGGGGCCAGGACCAGCTCGCGCGGTCCTGTGCGGCCCCGGCGGTGCCAGCGCGTCAGCCGTTCGCCCCGGGCCAGTTGGGCGACGAACTCCATGGTGGCCGTGCCGTCGTCGACCACCGTGAGGCGGTCGGCGCGGACCAGGGTCAGCAGGAGTTGCACATAGCGGGAGAACGGGTCGCCGATCACTATGTGGTCCGCGCGCCGGACCAGGCCGGCCAGGGCGCGCAGGGCCTTCAGGGGCGCGCCGGACTCGCCGCGCGCCTCCTGCCAGCGGACGGTGACGCCCTCGTCGCGGGCCAGCTCCGCCATCCGGCGCAGCTGACCGCGCGACATCGGGTCGACCGGGGGGAGGACGACGACCGTGGTGTCGGCCGGATCGTCTCCCCCCTGGGTGTGAACCCACTCCAGGACGTTCAGGAGCTGGACCGGGCTCTCGACGAAGGCGAGGTTCACCGGTCGGCGCTCAGACCGCGACCGGCTCGGGGGCCGGCGCGTTCTCGGTCTCGGCGACGACGCCCGCGACCCGGCGGAGCTTCTTCATCGGGCCGAGCTCGGACTCGTACACCTTCTTGACGCCGTCACCGAGGGAGGCCTCGATGGTGCGGATGTCGCGGACCAGGCGGGTCAGGCCCTGCGGCTCGACGGAGGCGGCCTGGTCGGAGCCCCACATGGCGCGGTCCAGCGTGATGTGGCGCTCGACGAACGTGGCCCCGAGCGCGACGGCCGCGAGGGTGGTCTGGAGGCCGGTCTCGTGGCCGGAGTAGCCGATCGGGACGTTCGGGAACTCCTGCTGGAGGGTGTTGATGACCCGCAGGTTCAGCTCTTCGGCCTTCGCCGGGTACGTGGAAGTGGCGTGGCAGAGCAGGATGTTGTCGCTGCCGAGGACCTCGACCGCGTGGCGGATCTGCTTCGGGGTCGACATGCCGGTGGAGAGGATGACCGTGCGGCCGGTGGCGCGCAGGGCGCGCAGCAGCTCGTCGTCGGTGAGGGAGGCGGAGGCCACCTTGTGGGCGGGGACGTCGAACTTCTCCAGGAAGGCGACGGCCTCGGTGTCCCACGGGGAGGCGAACCAGTCGATGCCGCGCTTGGCGCAGTGCTCGGCGATGGCGGTGTACTCGGCCTCGCCGAACTCGACGCGGTGGCGGTAGTCGATGTACGTCATCCGGCCCCAGGGGGTGTCGCGCTCGATGTCCCACTGGTCGCGCGGGGTGCAGATCTCCGGGGTGCGCTTCTGGAACTTCACGGCGTCGCAGCCGGCTTCGGCGGCCGCGTCGATCAGCGCGATGGCGTTGTCGAGGTCGCCGTTGTGGTTGATGCCGATCTCGCCCGTGATGTAGACGGGGTTGCCGGGGCCGGCGGTGCGGGTGCCGAAGGTGCGCAGGCGGGAGGTGCTCATGGTGGTGCTTCCTTACTCGGTGGGGACTGTGGGGACAGAGGGAGTGGTGGTGAGGCTGGGGACAGAGGGAGTGGTGGCGAGGGTGGGGACAGAGGGAGTGGTGGTGAGGGTGGGGCCCAGCAGCCAGGCCGCGATCTCGCGGATGGCGCCGTAGCCCCCGGGGGTGGTCGTGACGGCGCGCGCCGCGGCGCGTACCGAGTCGTGGGCGCTCGCGACGGCGACGGGCCAGCCGGCAGCTACGAAACAGGGCAGGTCGTTGACGTCGTTGCCGACGTAGAGGACCCGCTCGGGGGCGATGGACTGTTCGTCGCACCACCGCTTCAGCGCCTCGTCCTTGCGGTCGATGCCGTGCAGGACGGGGATCTGGAGCTTGCGGGCCCTGGCCGCGACGACCGGGTTCTGCTCGGTGGAGAGGATCAGGAGGGGGACTCCCGCCTTGCGCAGCGCGGCGATGCCCAGTCCGTCGCCCCGGTGCACGGCGACCGTCTCGCGGCCCTCGGAGTCGATCAAGACCCGGTCGTCGGTCTGGGTGCCGTCGAAGTCCAGGACGACCGCGTCCACGTCCGCGAGGGAGGGCAGCGGAGAGGGGTCCAGGAGCGGCGCGAGCGCGCGGGCGCGGGCCAGGTCGTGCGGGTCGTCGATCTCCAGCACCCGCGCCGGGTCGGTGGGGACCAGGGCGGTGTGGCCGAAGAAGCGGTGGCGGTGGGTGCGGAAGCCCGCCGCGTCCATCGCGTAGGCGGCGCCGGTCTCCAGGTGGTCCTGGGGGCGGTCCTGTCGGCGGGGGCGTACGGACTTGTCATGGTTGACGCCGTACGTTCCCTCCTCGACCGCGTGCCCGTCGCGCCAGACGAAGCCGTGGAACGGGGCGACCGTGACGGCCGTGTCCGCGCCCTCGTGGGCCACCGCCCGGGCGACGCCGTCGATGTCCTCGCGGGAGACGAACGGGCTGGTGCACTGGACGAGGAGGACCACGTCGACGCTCCGGGCGCGCTCGGCCTCGTAGACGTCCATCGCGTGCAGCACGGCCGCTTCGCTGGTGGCGGTGTCGCCCGCGATGGCGGCGGGGCGCTCGACGCAGTGCAGCCGGTGGGCGGCCCGCAGGTCGGCGGCGGCGCTCCGGGCGGCCTCGGCGATCGCCCCGTCGTCGGTGGTGACGACGACGTCGGTGACCTCGGGGGCGGCGAGCGCGGCGCGGACGGCGCGGGCGACCAGGGGGATGCCGCCGACCTCGGCGAGGTTCTTGGCGGGAACGCCCTTGGATCCGCCGCGGGCGGGGATCACGGCGAGGACGGTCGGGGGCGGTCGCATCGTTGTCCCTGGGGTCATGGTGGCTGCTCCTGGAGTCGTGGGCCCCGAGGCCCCGGGGGATCCTGCGGCGGTGGTCACAGCTCCCCCATCCGGCGGATCACGGGGGCGACGCGCTGGACGCCCTGGCGGTAGGCGCCCCGGGCCGCGTTGCGGACGGTTTCGCGCACCGCGCCCCGGACCCGGCCGGGCTCCTGCGGTGCGGCGGCCCCGGGCAGGGGCGTGCCGTCGGGGGCCAGGTGGTGGCGGCCGAGGATGCCGGGGAGGTAGCCGGGGGCGGTGGCGGGTGTGTAGTAGGGGGCCAGTGGCGGGAGTTGGCCGGAGGCGAGGAGGGCGGTCACCTTGGCGCGGGCCGTGTCGTAGGCGGTGGCGTACGAGCCGTCGGCGGCGACGCCCTGGCCGGCCAGCCACGCCCCGTCGGGCCGGGGCCGGATCCCGCCGTCGAGCCGGTCCCAGGAGGTGAGGAGCCCGGAGCCGACGAAGTGGTGGTTGCCGAGCGTCTCGCGGACGCCGAGGTCGGTGAGGACCGCGGTCGGGATGCGGCGGTGCAGGGACTCCAGCGCGGCCGTCGAGGAGACCGTGACCAGGAGGTCGGTGCGGTCCAGCACCTCGCCCATGTGCCCGTACACCAGGCGGAAGTTGGGCGGCAGACCGCCGGGCAGCTTCTGCGCGAGCTTCTGGTAGGGCAGTTCCTCGATGTGCGTGGTGTGCTCGCCGGGCTTGGAGCGCAGCTTCAGCAGCACCTCCCGGCGCGGGTGCAGCCGGGCGTGCTCGACGAGCCTGCGGAGCAGGTACGTACGATCGGCGCGGGAGGCCGGCACGGAGGGCTGGGCGGCGAACACCACCGTGTCGCGGCCCTCTTCGGGGCGGTACGGGGCTCCGCCCAGGAAGGGGAGGGCGGCCTCCGTGACGGCCGAGGCGTCGGCGCCCACTCCCTCGTACACCGCGCGGAAACGCTCCGCGTCGTGGGCCGAGTTGGCGAGGACGACGTCCGCGCCGTGGCGGAGGAGGAGCCCGTCGGCGAGCTTCTCGTAGACGACGCCGACGTATCCGGTGACGACGACGGGCCGGCGCGGCAGGCCGAGGGCGGCGAGACCGTGCAGCATGGCCTGGACGCCGCCGCCGACGAGGGCGAGGACGACGAGGTCGTACCCCTCGTCGCGCACGGTGTGCAGGAACTCGACGGCGGTGACCTCGCGGACCCGCCCGGCGTCGATCCCGACCTCGCCGACCTCCGCGAGCTGGCGGGGCGTCGGGGTGGCCCGGCCGCGCAGCAGCAGCCCGCTGACCTCGACGGGCCGCGCGTCCGGGCCGTCCGCACCGGCGGTCAGGCGGCGCGCGGTGAGCGCGCCCCATTTCCACCGGGTGTCGGAGTCGGCGAGGACGGCGACCCGCAGCGCCGGTCGGGGCGCGGCGGGGGTTTCGGCCGGTACGGCCTCATTGCTGGTACGTGGGGGCACGTCCTAGAAGTTAGGAAGGCATTTCGATGCGCGGCCCAACGTGATGGCAACAGATGGTTAACAGCGAGCCGACGATTGGGGGGACGGACCGAAAAGGGCCTCAATTCCGGTTCCGGAAAAGGTGATTCACCTGAGCGACGGGCGTTGTTCACCTCCTGGGCGCATTACGGAAAAGGAATGAGCCGGAGCCGCACCTAACGTGATGCGCGTGGTTAAGCTCTCCGTCATCGTGCCGTTCTTCAACGTGCAGGCCTACGCGCCCGACACGCTCAGAAGTCTGCGGGCCAACGCCCGCGAGGACTTCGAGTTCCTTCTCGTCGACGACTGTTCGACCGACGGGACACCCCAGCTGCTGCGCCGGGCCGCCGACGAGATCCCCGGGGCCGTAGCCCTGCGGCACGAGGTGAACGGCGGTCTGGCGACCGCGCGCAACACCGGTCTGGAGGCCGCCCGCGGCGAGTACATCGCCTTCCTGGACGGCGACGACTGGCTGGCCCCCGGGCACTACGAGCGGCTGGTGGCCCGGACCGAGGCGCTGGGCTGCGACTTCGTGCGCACCGACCACGTCCAGGTGAACGGCAGGTCGCGGACCGTACGCCGGGTGCCGCACGGGCCGCACGGGGTGGTGAGCGACCCCCGGGCCGCGATCCTGCCCGCTCACCGCACCACGTCGGTGGACTACGCGTTCGCCTGGGCGGGCCTCTACCACCGGCGGCTGCTGGACCGCGGGCTGCTGCACTTCACCGACGGGCTGCGCACGGCCGAGGACCGGCCGTGGATCTGGCGGCTGCACCGGGAGGCGGAATCCTTCGCCGTCCTGGGCCTGCTCAGCCATTTCTACCGGCGCGGGGTGGCCACGTCGCTGACCCAGATCGGCGATGTGCGCCAACTCGATTTCCTGCGCGCTTTCGACCAGGTGATCGCCGAGACGGCCGCCGACCGGGACGCGGAAGCTCTGCTGCCGAAGGCCGTACGCACGTACTGCGCGGTCATAGCCCATCATCTGGGCGCCCTCGACAAATTCGAACCGGCCGTGGCCCGCGAACTGAAGTCGCGCGGCGCGACGGCCCTGGGACGCCTGCCGCAGCCGCTGCTGGACGAGGCTCTCGACGCCATGGACGTGACACGAGCGACCCGGGTGCGCAAGCTGCGCCGCCGCACGGTCGCCGCGAAGGGGGCCTCGGCCGCATGACCATCCGGATCTTCCACGCCTCCTCGCCCGCCGCGACGGTGCTGCTCGCCGCGGCGGTCGACGCGGGCTGCTTCACCGGGCCCGACCGCCGGATCCTGCTGCTGTCCCGGACGGGACCGGCCCCGGAGGCCGTCGCCGACGTCACGGAGACCGCCGGTTTCGAGCGGCTGCGCGCCCGGTTCGACAAGGTCCTCTCCTGGAACGACGCGATCTCCCCCTTCCACCCGGACGGCTGGAACCCCCGGGCCGACGACGCCCCGCTGTGGGAGCGCCACTTCCGGCGCGCCTGGGGTCTCGGCGACGAGGCGCTGGAGCTGGTCGTGGACTCCCCGCACGCCGGTCCCGCCCGCGCCCTCACCCAGATCTTCGCCGGTGTCCCGGTCGACGTGTACGCGGAGGGGCCCGGCGGCTACGGCCCGACCGGGGAGAAGATCCCCCCGCTGACCGGGGTCCGGGTGCGGCGCCTGCTCCATGCGGACCTGGTTCCCGGGGCGCGCCTGTTGTTGCTGGGCGAGTACGGGGTGGAGCAGCGGACCGTTCCGGCCGAGGCGATCACCAAGGTCGTCGCAGAACTGGCGGACGCGGCAGTGGAGTTGCCCGCCGTCGAGTCGCCCGCGCTGCTGCTCGGGCAGGATCTCGCGGGGGCCGGGCTGATCACGGTGGCCGAGGAGGCGGAGCTGCGGCTGGAGATGGTGCGCGGGGCCGCGGCCCTCGGCCACCGCCGGCTGGTGTTCGCGCCGGACCCGTACGCCCCCTGGGAGGACCCGGCGGGGCTGCGCGCCGAGGCGGACCTGCTGGGCGTCGAGCTGACCGTGCTGGACACCGCGCGGCCCGTCGTGGCCGATGTGCTGCTGCACCGGCTGCGGCCCGCGCTGGTCGTCGGCTGCACCTCGGCCGCCCTGTTCGGGGCGGCCCGGTTCCACGGCCTCCCGGTGGCGGCCGTCGGCACGGGGCTGCTCCTGGAGCGGCTGACCCCGTACGAGAACGCCGAGCGGATACCGGCGACGCTCGCCGACGCCCTGCTGCCGGGGCTCGCTGACGCGGAGGCGGTCGCCGCGCAGATGCCGTACGCCGGTGCGGAGTCTCCGTACTCCGGTGCGGAGATGCCATACACCGGCGCGGAAACGCCGTACGTCGTAGCGGAGTTGGACGGTCTGCTCGCGGCCGTCGGGTTCGCGATGCGGCCGAGGGTCCGCCCCGATCTGCGTCCGGCGGCCGAGCGCTATCTGTCCACGCACCTGGACGACCGCACCTGGCGCTACTTCAAGCGCCGCCGCCTGGCCTCGCTCGCGCTGCCCGGAGTGGTCCCGGCCCGGCTGGCGTTCCTGCGGAGCAGTCCGGCCCTGCGCCGGGTGGCGCGGCGGGCCAGGGCGTTGCGGAACGGGCGGGGCTGACCAGCGGCTGGCAGCGGCTGGGGGGTGAGGAGCCCCTCCCGGCGGGCGCGGCAGGTGCGCGGGGCGGTCAGCCCAGCACCTTGCTCGCGCCCGCGCGGCCCCACAGCATGGCCGCGCCGAACGACAGGGCCGTCGTGGCCACCGTGATCCCGGCCACGAGTGCGGCGGCGGCCGGGCCGCCCAGGTCCGCACGGACGAAGGCGTCGGTGAGGACGCCGAGCACGAGTACGTGCACCAGGTAGGCCCCGAACGACGCGTCGGCCAGCCGGGTCAGGATGGGGCGCAGCCGCTCCGGGACGCGCAGGCCGTGCAGGGAGATCAGGACGCCGCAGCTGAACAGGGCCACCAGGACGTGTGCGTACGGGATCGCGTAGTGCACCTCGTGCTGGTACGCGATCACCCCGGCCAGTCCGGCCGCCGCGAGCAGCAGCCACGGGAGCCGCCGTCGGCCGAACGTACCGGCAGGGGCGGCGAGCAGCAGCGCCCCGAGCACCGCGTAGATCAGCTGGTACGGACCGAACGCCCAGCCGAAGCGGGGCAGTTCGCGGCCGGTGGCCTCGGCCAGGTCGCCGAACAGCGACGGGGCGGACGCCAGGACCAGCAGGGCCGCGCCGAGGCCCCAGGGCCGCTTGCCCGACCTGACCAGCACGACCAGGCCCAGAACCATGATCACGGGGAGGTAGGCGTAGAGGTACCAGAGGTGGTAGGCGGGGCGGACCGAGGCGAACACGGAGTCCAGCGCCAGCTCGCCCACCGGGTCGTCGTTGGTGCCGCGCAGCCTGCCCCAGGCGAGGTAGAGCGCCGTCCAGACGGCGAGGGGTACCACGATCCGCACGATGCGCCGCCGCAGCCGCGCACCGTCCTTCGGCGGGGCCCCGACCAGGACCACCCAGCCGGCGATGGCGAAGAAGAGGGGCACGGCGAAGCGCCCGACGGAGTCGGCGGTCAGCCCGGCCCAGTAGGTGCCGGGCCCCTGCGAGGCCGTCCGGCCCACGGCGTTCACGAAGGCCGATCCGGCGTGCAGCCCGATCACGCCGAACGAGCAGAGCAGCCGGATGAGGTCGATGTCGTAGCGGTGGTCGCGGACGGGACGGGGCGTCTGGGGAACCGTCGGCGCCGGGGCGGGGGCTGGGGGTGTGGTCGGCATGGTCCTCAGGGGGTGGACGGGGCGCACAGCGGGGATACGGGCGGGGTCGGGCCGGGCGTCACGTCCGGCCCCCGGGGCGGGCGGCGTGGTCCCGGTCGGCGGCGGACCTGGGCGCGGGCACCGCGCGGCCCGCGCCCAGGTCACCGGACGGGTCGCCGCCCGGGTCGCCGAACGGGTCGCCGAACGGGTCCGGCAGGCCGGTGAGTTCACGCAGCCGGGCGAGATTGTCCCGGGTCACCGACCAGAGCAGGTCCTGCCGGTCGTGGACGTCGGCCACCGCCGCCGGGTGGTCGGCCAGGACCGCGCGGGCCCGTTCCGCGAGCCGGGCGCCGAGGGCGCGCTCGTGGACGGAGACACCCCAGTCGGGCCGGTCGATGTCGGCCAGGAAGTAGGCCAGTTTGGGGTGCGAGACCAGGCTGATGACGGGGGTGCCGCAGCCGAAGGGGATCATCCCGGCGTGCCCGCGCATCCCGATCACCAGCCGGGTGCGCCGGTAGAGGTCCCGGATGGCGTCGTTGGAGAGCAGGTACAGGGGCTCCACGGGAAGCGTGAGGCCGTGCTCCCGGCGCAGGTCGTCGACGAAGCGTTCGTCGGCGGGCATGTGCGCGGCGTAACGGACCTCGGCCGACGCCGACACGGCCCGGATCGCGGCGGCCATCTCGGCGAGGAAGTGCCCGTAGTCGTGGCCGAAGCGGAGCCCGGCCCGGTCGTAGGCGCAGTTGACGAGCACGGTGTCCTCACGCACGGCCGGTTCGGCGAGGCGGGGGTCCAGGTGGCGGGCGACCGTGGTGGGGCAGGGCTGGTAGCGCACCTTCTCGCGCAGCGCCTCGGGCAGCAGTTCCCTGACCCGGGCGACGGAGCCGTGGTTGCGCAGCCCGAAGAACGCGGACCGCTCGACCAGGGCCCGCAGGGAGGCCGCGAACCGCTCGCGACGGTAGCGCTGGCCGTCGAAGACGTTGTAGCCGACGGCGAAGACCGCCAGCGGGGCGGTGATCCGGGCGAGAACGTCGTCGGGGATGTTCCACTGCCAGCCGCTGTTGCCGTTGGGCGCGGTGTCGGGGAGGAAGAGCCCGCCGCCGCCCACGATCACCGCCCGCCGGGCGTTGAGGCGTTCGAGGGAGGCCTCGTCGACCAGCAGGTGCGCGTGCTGCTGGTGCCAGCGGTCCGGGCCGGTGTCGGCGGTGAAGCAGCTGCGGACCGCCTCGGGCAGCACCTTGTCGCCCGCGTTCTCCTCGCCGTCCGCGAACAGGGCTACGTGCGCGAGTTGTTCAGCGGGTCGATTACTGACGGGCTTGCGCTCGGCTGCGGTCGGCTCGACCGTACGGGCGTACCAGGAGCGGCAGTTGGCGTCGGTCGGGTCGGCCTCCAGGCCCGCGAGCGCATAGCCGCGGGCGACCTCGGTGCGTCCCAGCAGCCAGGCCAGCCTAGCCAGTTGGCCGAAGGCGCGGGGCGCGAAGTCCGGGGATGCGGTCGCCAGCAGCAGGTGCGTCTCGGCTTCCTCGTACCGGGACAGCGCCATCAGGCAGACGCCGAGCGTCTCGTGGCAGCGCGGCAGGTCGGGGCGGCCCACGACGGCCGCGCCCAGCAGGGCGACGGCCTCGTCGTGCCGGCCGCGTCCCCGGTGGATCTCGGCGAGCTGCCGGACCAGGTCGATCGGCGGCCGGGGCCCGGAGGGGAACGGAAGCGCGAGGTGCAGCAGCAGATCGGGGTGCTTGGGGCCGGGCAGGGCGAGGTAGGCGGCCCGGAACGCCTCGTCGGCCAGGTCGAAGCGCGCCCTGGCCGCCTGGGCGGGGGCGAAGCCGGTACGGGTCGTGGGGACGCCCGCGAAGTTCAGGACGACGACGTCCTCGGGGACCGGCAGGTCGTCGTGGAGCCGCCGCGCCCGGAAGTCGTCGCGGGAGTCCAGGGGTACGAGAGGTACGAGGAGGCCTGCCGGGACGTCCTTCGCGGCAGGCGGCACCGGACCGAGGTCCTGGCGCTGGATCACCAGCAGCCCGTCGTCGGGGACGCCGCCGCGCGGGTCCGGGGCGCCGTCGGGTCCGGGGCGCGGCACGGCGGCCACGCCCGTACGGAGTCTCAGCAGGGCGTCGAGCCGGCCGAGGACGACCATGGCGGGGGTGAGGGCGATCACGGTGTCGTACCCGACGACGCGGAACACGTCCTCGCGTCCGCCGGCCGGGCGCGGGATCAGCCGGGGGTGCAGTCGGCGCGCGGCGTCGAAGGCGGCGTCCGGCAGGCCGGGGTGCAGGACGACGACGTCCTCGCAGAGGGCCGGGTCGCTCAGCGCGAGGCTGCGCAGGAGGGCGTGGAGCCCGGGCAGTTCGTCCGCGCCGGCGACGTACACGGCGAAGGCGATCCGGCGCTTCCCGGTGACGGCGCGGCGGTCGTCGGCGGCTGCGGTCGCCGCGGTGGAGTCGGCCACCGTCGCGGATGCGGTCGCCCTGGCCACAAGGCCCGTTGTGGGGCCGGTCGCGGAACCGGGCGTGGAGTCGTGCGTCGCCGCGGGGTCGGGGTGTGTCATCGCAGGGTGATCCTCACCGCGGTGTCGTCCGTGTTCGCGGTCCGTGTCCCGACCCATTCCCGTTCGCGCGGGGACAGCGCCGCCGGTCCTTCGAACCCGATGAGGTCCACCCGGGCCGGGGTGCCCAGGAAGTCGAGGAGCCGCAGCACGGTGTACGCGGTGCTCGCGGGTCCCGCGCCGCCGGGCTCCTCGCCGAGCAGCGCCGGGTCGTACAGCGGGCGGCGCAGCGTGGCGTCGCCGACCCGGTCCTGTGCGCCGGCGACGAGCCGGCCGCGCAGGGCGAGCCGCCAGTGCGGGAGCGGGTCGCCGAAGACCAGCCGGGCGCCCGCCCGCCGGTCCCAGCGGGGGCCCTTCCACGGGGTGTCGCCGCGCAGGGTGCAGGCGTGCAGGTCGGTACGGGCGGCGGGGGCGGTGTGGCGCGGCTCGTCGCAGCGCACGACGAGGTCGTAGCCCTCGATCAAGGCGGCCAGCGGGCTGCCGGGCCGCCGCTCCTGCTCAGCGGTGCGCGGCGTGTCGGCGACCAGGCACACCGTGCGGCCCGCGACGAGCCGGCGCAGCCCGGGTACGCCGATGGGCTCGGCCCCGCCCAGCAGCGGGTCGGCCATCGGGTCGCGGTCGGAGAGGCGGCGGTGCTCGGCGTAGAGCGCGGCGAGCCGGCGCACCGCCGGGTCCCCGGCCCCGAGTTCGGCGGTACGGAGCCGGACGAGGCCGGTGAAGGCGGCGCGGGCCTCGGCGGCGGGCAGGTGGCGCGAGAGGCGGGCCGCGGCGCGGGACGCCTCCGTGTCCGCGCCGGACGCCTCCGTGCCGGTGGCCCCCGCCGTCTCCCGGAACAGCGTCAGCGCCTCGTCGATGCGGTCCCCGGCGGCGCGGAGGGTGGCGATCCGGCGTTCGACGTCGCGGGAGGCGGCGGTGTTCTGCTGGAGCGCGAGGTGGCGTTCGTAGGCGGTGATCGCCTCCTCGCCCCGGCCGAGCGCGTCCAGGGCGTTGCCGCGCAGCCGCCAGGCGCCCTTGGAGCGGGTGCGCACGGCGGTCGCCTCGTCGGCCAGGGCCAGGGCGAGGCGGGCCTCGGCCTCGCCCCCGCTGTCCAGGGCCTGCTGCCCGGTCCGCAGCAGCGCGTCGAAGGCGTCGGCGCCCGGCGTGGAGCACGCGGTGGTCAGGGCGCCGATCGACGCGATGAGCCGGGTGCGGCGGGCGTCGGTGAGGGGGCCGGCGGCGGCGAGGGCGGCGAGGTGGTCGCCGCAGAGCCGCAGGGCGGCCAGGAGCGCCGGGTCCGGTCCGCCGCCGGGGCGCCCCTGGGCCGGTGCTCCCGGCCGTCCCGCCAGGGCACGTACTGACGTGAGCAGCCCGGTGAGGGTCTGGCCCATGCTCGTTCCGCCGTTCTGTGAGTCGGGCTGAGGGTCGGGCTGTGAGTCGGGCTGTCGGTCGGACTGTGGATCGGACGCCGGCCCGGGTCCGCGCCCCGGCCCCGGGTCAGAGGCCCAGGGTGCTGCGGGTGCGCCGTACGGTGCGGCGCAGCCGGACCGCCGCTCCCCGGGGGCCGCCGCCGGGCAGGGTGAGGCTCTGGAGGCGGCGGCGTTTGAAGTAGTGCTGGGTCGTGGGGTCGAGCCGCTCCCGCAGCCAGGTCTCGGCGTCG
Organism: Streptomyces sp. CNB091; assembly: GCF_000377965.1. Classification (NCBI taxonomy): domain Bacteria; kingdom Bacillati; phylum Actinomycetota; class Actinomycetes; order Kitasatosporales; family Streptomycetaceae; genus Streptomyces; species Streptomyces sp. CNB091. The sequence continues at coordinate 78,305 of NZ_KB898991.1, read as the reverse complement.
GGGCGCAGCCCGGGGTTGAGCTTGGCCTGCATGCAGTAGCCGACGGTCCTCACCAGCGGGGCGAGGGTGTCCGGGGCGGTGCGCGGCAGCAGGGGGACGGCCCCGGCGCCGTGCGCGTCCAGGTCGGGCACGAGGTGGTCGGTGATCGTCAGCGGGACGCGGTTGCTGTTCTCGTACGGGGTGATGCGGTCGAGGACCAGGCGGGTGCCGACGCGGGCGACGGGGATGCCGTAGTAGGCGGCGGCGGTGAACATCGCGGTGGAGAAGCAGCCGACGACCAGGGTGGGCACGCACCGCTCGTACAGCGTCTCGGCGAGCAGGGGGCCGTCCAGGGTGGTGAGCCGTACGCCGGCCTCGGCGGCGGCCTCGTCCAGGGCGCGGGAGTAGGTGGCCGGGGCGGTGGGATGGGGCTTGAAGAGGATGGAGGTGTGCCCGGCGCGGGCGGCTCCGCGCAACATCCGCACGTGCAGGTCCTCTTCCTCCTCGGGGGTGAGGATGTTGAGGGCGGCGAGGTACTGGCCGAGCAGCATCGCGGTGGGGGCGGCGGCCGCTGCGGCGGCGAGCTGCTTGTCCCCGTCGGCGGCGGCGGCGATCTCGGAGAGGACGGCGCGGAAGGCGTCGTCGGGGACGAGTTCCGGTTCGACGTCGGCCTCGGCGAGGAGGAGCGGGCGCAGCCCGGTGACCAGGTCGAGGTGGAGGACCCGCCGGATGCGGCAGGCGATGGACTGCGGCAGCCGGTTGCGGGTGGGGCCGTAGCTCATCAGGCCGTCGGCGTAGACGTGGACGGCGCTCTCGGAGAAGATCGCGGCCAGCGCGCGGGCCGGGTTGACCTGGATGGACTCGACGGCCAGGTCCACAGGGGCGTCGGGGGCGATGTCCCAGGCCAGGCGGAAGGCCCGCTGCCACAGGACGGTCTCCTCGGAGCGGGGGCCCCAGCCGCTGGGGTGGTGCGGGCTGATCGCCTCGTTCCAGTCGACGACGGCGTCGAAGCGGGCGGCGAGGGAGCCGTAACCGCGCATCTCCTCCAGGCGCAGGGCCGTTTCGGGGACGGCCGCGTTGTTGGAGACCAGCAGGATGCGGTGGCTGTCGGTGGCCCGGCCGAACTGTCCGGCGTCGAGCGCGGCGGCGAGCGTGGCCGCCCCGTACAGGGTGGACACCTGGAAGATCTGGGTGCGCGGGGGCGTACGTACGGGCGTGGGTACGGGCGTGGGTACGGGCGTGGGTACGGACATCGGTCAGGCGGCCTTCTGCTTGGTGCGCAGACGGCTGAGGAGCGTGCCGCGCTTGTCGTCGATCATCGTCAGGGTGCGGTCGAGCACGTCCTGCGGCATCCGGTGCAGTGCGGCGGCCGACTCGGAGCGCAGCCGCCGGGCGGTGGCGGGCTCGTAGTCGTCGGCCTTCTCGTTGTGGAAGGCGATCATCGCGCAGTAGGTGCGGACGGCCTTGGGCAGCAGGGTCTTCGCGTCCCGGTCCGTGCGCAGCTGGTCGAGCAGCGTGTCGTAGGCGGGGAAGAAGTCGAGCTGGCGGGAGTCCTTGATCTGGGTCAGGGAGGTGGTGACCCCGCGCCGGTAGAAGATGCCGTACAGCCCGAGCGACGCGTAGGTGCGGGCGCGCAGGTGGAGCTGCCAGATCCACAGCCGGTCCTCGGCGGTGCGCAGTTCGGTGGCGAAGCGCTGGGCGCCGTCGGTGAAGAGCCGCCGGTGGTAGATCCCGGCCCAGACGAACGGGTAGTCGACCATGGTCTCGCGCTCGGGCGCCCCGATCCCGTCGCGGGGGTCGAGCAGGGTGTCCCGGAGGGGCGCGGGGGCGCGCCGCACGACGCGGGTGGTGCCGGTGGACTGGACGTGGTCGGTGCGGGCGAAGTCGCAGTCGAGGTCCTGGGCGGCGCGCACGAGCCGGTCCAGATGGCCGGGGGCGTACCAGTCGTCGCCGTCGAGGAAGGTGAGGTAGTCGCCCTCCGCGGCGTCGATTCCGCTGTTGCGGGCGGCCGCGATGCCGACGTTCGTACCGTGTCTGATCACCCGGGTGCGCGGCAGCCGCTCGGCCCAGTGGTCGATGATGTCCTGCGTGCCGTCGGTGGACGCGTCATCGACCAGCAGGAACTCGATGTCCGGGTCCGCGTTGCGGGCCAGGCTGCCCAGCGTGGTCGGAGCGTAGGCCGCGACATTGTGGAGCGGTACGACAACGGACAGTTTCGGCACGCGTGCCCTCGCCTTCGATCATGGTCCCGACAACCTAGTGAGACGGCGGGAGGATCGGGTGACGCCCGCCACGACAGCGGGTGAACTCTGCGCGTCCGCGGAATGACCGGGCACGGGTGCCGGAGGCCTTACGAGGAGGGCTTGACCTCAATCTTGGTGCAATGCACTGCTCCACGATGCTCAGCGGTGCCCCGCCCGCCGACCCGGCGAAGCAGGAGCCGGACCAGAGTTCGTTGGCCCGGTAGTGCTGGACGAGATCGGGGAACTCCTTGCAGAGCCTGCGGAGTCGAGTGCCGGTCGACGACTGCCTGATGCAGAGATGTCCGCCCCTTCGCCTTCCATTCGAACGAGTGTTCCCTGTCTCCCTCGCGGGGGTGAACGGCAGTTATGACAGGGGCAGTTGTCGTGTGCCGTGAGTACGTTGATCGGTATGAAGGCGGATGCGGGGCGCAGGTACCGTGCGTACCCCACCGAGGAGCAGGAGTCGGTCCTGACCGGGTGGGGGCGCACCGGGCGTGCTCTGTGGAACGTAGCCCTGGAACAGCGGGTGTACCTGTACCGGCAGCGGGGGTACACGTTGCGCTCCGTCGAGCAGTGCAAGCACCTCACTGCGGCCCGCGCCGATATGGAGTGGATGGGAGACCTGCCCGCGCAGGCCGGGCAGCAGATCCTTCGCCATCTCGACGCCGCGTACGACAACTTCTGGAACCCTGACCACCCGGCGAAGTTCCCGGCACGGAAGAAGCGCGGCCACAGCCTGTCCATCCCGTTCCCCGGACAGGCTGTGGAGGTGCGCAAGCTCAACCGCAAGTGGGCCGAGGTGCGTATTCCGAAGCTGGGGCGGCTCAGGTTCCGGTTGTCCCGTGCCATCGGGGGGACGATCCGTAACGCCACCGTCTCACGGGACGGCAACGGATGGCACATCTCCTTCGGCGTCCACACCGGGACCAGGCCCGCCGCCCCGAACGGCAAGCCCGGCTGTGGTGTGGACTTCGGCGTCTCCGCGTCCGCGTGCATCTCCACCGAGTCCGCACCGCGCCACATGCCGCCGTCGCTGACGGACAGCGAGAAGAAGCGGCTCAAGCACCTGGAACAGAGGATGGCCCGCCAGATCACGTACGCCAAGAAACGCAGCGGAGGGAAGTACGGCCGCCGCCTGCGCAGGACGATCGCGGGCATTGGCAAAATCAGGACCAGGCAGGCCAACCGCCGTCAGGACTTCACGCACAAACAGTCCCGGCCACCGGCCGGAGGCGGATGCGTGAAGCCCCGAAGCCCGCTCACACGAGCTGAAGGGAATCGCCCTCATGCATGAGGGCGAGCATGGTCAATGGAGCTGGGCCGCGCACGAGGCGACCGTCACCCACATCCGGTCCGCGCTGGCCGAGCACGGACTCGTCCAGCCTCCCTGGTGGATGCTCGACCAACTGGACGAGGCGGGCGAGGAGGGCCTGGGCCGGACCGAGCTGGTCACCATGCTCAGCGGCTACCTCGACACCGGGGCGGACGGCATGGAGGAAGCGGTCGAGGGCCTCCTCGAACGGGGGCTGGTCACCGAGGACTCCGGGGCCCGGCTGCGGGCCGCACCCGAGGGGCGGGCGCTGCGCGAGATGGCGTACGCCCGGGTCTCACGGGCGAGCGCGGAGATCCACGAGGGCATCCCGGAGGCGGAGTTCGTCGCCGCGCTGAAGGTGCTGCAGCGGATGATCCAGAACGTCAGGGGAAAGGCCTGGCACCACTGAGGCCCCCGCACCGCTGAGGACCTGGCACCACTGAGGGCGCGCCGGGCTCTCCCCTCTTGTGCGCGTCTACACGCTGCTGAGCGAGAGCTTGGCCGCGAACCCGAGGAACAGGACACCCGCCACCGAAGTGGCCCCCGCCGACAGTCGCTTACGGCGACGGAAGGCGGCGGCCAGGCGGGTGCCGCCGAAGATCAGCACCGAGAGGTACGCGAAGCTGGCGAGCTGGAGCAGCGTGCCGAGCACCAGGAACGACAGCGCCGGGTAGGCATAGCCCGGGTCGACGAACTGGACGAAGAAGGAGATCAGGAACAGGATCGCCTTCGGGTTGATCAGGCTGACCACCAGGGCCCGACGGTAGGGCCTCTCCACAGGAGCCTTCGCTCCGGGGGCCCCAGCCGTCTCGGCCGTGCCAGTCGTGGCGACCGTCTCCACCAGCTCGGCGGTGCGCCGGTACCGCTCGCGCCACAGCGACACGGCCGCCCGCAGCATCCCGATGGCCATCCAGGTCAGATAGGCCGCGCCCGCGTACTTGACGATCGCGAAGAGCAGGGGCGTGGTCTGGAGGAGGGACGCTGCGCCGAGCGCGGAGAGCGTCATCAGGATGGCGTCCCCGGTCCAGACGCCCGCGGCGGCCGAGTAGCCGGTGCGCACGCCGCGACGGGCGGCGACGGAGAGCACGTACAGCGAGTTCGGCCCCGGCAGAAGAACGATCAGCGCCAGACCGGCGAGATAGGTCGGAAGATCGGTGACACCCAGCATGGACGGAGTCTCGCACGTCTGTACGGGGTGTCGTCCAGGGGGTTTCACCAGGCGGTATCGGCGGCCCGGCGGCGCCCGGGAGAGGGGGGCGCCGTGCGCGCCGGACCCGGCCATGATCCGCCGGGCGACCCCTCGGGGGGCTGGACGCGCGGCCGGGGCCCGACAGAGGATTCGGTGACCGGGCCGGACGGGAATCCCGTACAGGAGGCGCCGGGCGGGCGGTGAGCCAGGGGGGACCGAGCATGGCGGACACGAACAGCGGGTGGGACGGCCGGGGAGCGAGCGACCCAAGCGGGTCGCGGTCGTCGGAAGCGATGACCGGACCGGATCCGGAGCCGGGCATGGCCGCCGGGGGGTGTGCGGGCGGAAAACCCCGGGGGCGTCGCGTCGCCGCCGCTTCCCTCGTCGCGCTGGCGGCCCTCGCGACGGGATGCGAGCCGGGGACCGCCGAAGGGGCGCAGGACGTGCCGCCGCCGGTGCGCGCCACGCAGGCGGCCGCGCCGACCCCGAGCCCCTTCCTCACGGCCCCCGCGCCCACGACCGAGGACGCGAAGCCGCGCACCGCACCCAGCCCGTCGGCGTCCACCGCAGCCCCGGCCCCGGCCCCGACGAGGGCCCGGCCGGCCCCGGAGCCGAGCTCCGCACCGCCGCCGCGCGTCCTGATGCGTACGGGGTCCGAGAGCGACCGGGTGCGGGAACTCCAGGCCCGGCTCCGCCAGATCGGCCACTTCGGGCGCAATCCCACCGGCTACTACGGCTCCGTCACCGCCGACTCCGTACGGTCCTTTCAGGCCAAGCGGCGGCTGCCGGTCACCGGAAGCACCGACGCGGTCACCTGGCAGCGGCTGCTGGCCATGACCCGGGTGCCGACGGCCGCGGAGCTGGACCCGCCGACCGAGCGGCCGGTGGCCGCGCCGGACGAACGGTGCCTGAAGGGCCGGGTCCTGTGCATCAGCAAGAAGAGCCGGACCCTGGCGTGGATGAACGACGGCAGGGTCGTCTCCGCGATGGACGTGCGCTTCGGCTCGGAGTACACGCCCACCCGGGAGGGCGTGTTCGAGGTGTTCTGGAAGTCCCGGGATCACGTGTCGACGCTCTACGACACCCCGATGCCGTACGCCCTGTTCTTCAGCGGCGGCCAGGCGGTCCACTACTCCGCCGACTTCGCGGCCAACGGCTACGGCGGCGCCTCGCACGGCTGCGTCAACGTACGGGACAAGAAGAAGGTCGCGGCCCTCTTCGACCAGGTGAAGAACGGCGACAAGGTCGTCGTCTCCTGGTGATCCGGAACAGATGGTCCGCTGCCTGCCGGTGATCCGGCGTAGGCGGGCACGTGGAGGAGGAGAGGGCGCGGGCGGGACCGGGGGAACGTGTCCCGCCCGCGCCGATGCGCTGAGCCGAAGGTACGGGGGGAACCCCGGCTCGTTGCGCGGCCGATGACCAGTCGGCTCACTCTGTACTGCGCCCGGCCTCCGGAAAACGTCACACCCGGCCGCCCCGGCCGCTCGCGAGGCACCTGGAACCGAAGGTCAGCGGGTGGTCCGGGCCAACAGCGAGCGGTCCGGACCAGCAGCGGAAGGTTCTGTCGCCAACGGACGATTCAGGCAATCAGCGCGGCGGCGGTTCGTAAGCAGCGGGGCCGGCGGTTCAGGTAGTCAGGTACTCAGCAGGACGGCGGTTCAGGTCGTCACGGAGCGGTTCAGTCCGTCAACGGGCGAGCACGGAGGCCACGCCGGAGCTCTTCGGGAGCGGCGGGGCCTCGGTGTCCGTCCCGGCGTCCGTCTCCGGGGCCACACCGGAGCGCGGTACGGGGTGGAAGGAGACGGGCGGCAGCGCGCCGCCGTCACCGTCGCCCGGCCTGTTCTGACCGTCGTCGTCACCGTCACCGTCACCGGAACCGCCGGAGCCGCCGTTTCCGCCGCTCCCACCGTTTCCCCCACTCCCGCCGTTTCCGCCGTTTCCGCCACTCCCGCCGTTTCCGCCGCTGCCGCCGCCCTCGTCGAGGAGGCGGTCGCAGAAGCGCTCCAGGTTCTTCTCGCCCTTCGCGAACCGGATCAGCTGCCGTCGGCTCCGGTCGTCCAGGCTGCCGTCACGGAAGGCCTTGCAGGCCTTGACGGACTGCTCGTACCAGTCCCCGGGCTCCGTGTCGTCGCCGGAACCGCCGGGCTTCTCCTCCTGGCCCGCGCCGCCCCCGGCCGTCTCCTCGCGGCCGCCGCCGCCCGGCTTGTCCGGACTGCCCGGGCGGTCCTCGCCGGGCTCCCGGGCGGTGTCGCCGGTTCGCGCGCTGTCGGGATGCTCGGGCCCGTCGGACTCCCGGGCCCCGGGCGAGGAGGGCTCCTCCGACGCGTCGGGCGGGGGCGGGTGCGCCGGGTCAGCCGGGTCGTCCGCGGGCCCGCCGGGGATCAGCGGGCCCGGGGTCACGGCGGCCGACACGGAGGTGGCCGGCGCGGGCGAGCCCTGTCCGCCGAACGTTCCGGCGAACACGCCGGTGCCGGCGGCCACCGCCACCCCGCCGAGCGCACAGCCCGCGAGCGAGGCGACCAGGCCGAAACGGACCGGCCGGCTCCAGCGCGGGCGGCGGGCCGGGGTGTCGGGGGCGGAGCCGATGTGGACGGCGCGCAGCAGACCGGGCCGGCCGGGGACGGCGGCGGAGAGGCCGCCGAGCCGGTCCTCACCGTTGCCGTGGCCGGCCTGCCGGAACGCGGCGAGGACCGCGTCCTCGCCGGGGAGTTCGCCTGCCGGGGGCCGGGACCCGGCGCGGGCCGCGCCGAGTGCTTCGGCGAGCCGGAAAGCGTCGGTGCGGGCCTCGTCGCCGACGGGGACGACCGGTTCGCCGCGGAGCAATCTCTCCGCCGCGTCCTTGTCAAGCCACTCGTAGTGCTCGTCGGCCATCACATGTCCTTCTGCGTCCACGGTCGCGAATGCGTCACACCGGGAGTGATCCCGGCGGGCGCCACCGGACCGCTCCGCCCGGGGCGCTGCGCGGGTACGGCGCCGAGGCCGGCGCCACCGGCCGCACCCTGCCCCGCACCGTCGTCGGCACCCTGCGCCGGGTCCGGGGCGCCGCCCACGGAGGCGCCATCCACGGAGGCGCCGTCCGTCCGGTTCGCCCCGGGGTGCTCCGCGCCGAGGAGTTCGGCCAGTCGTTTGAGGCCCCGGTGGGCTGCGGTGCGTACGGCGCCGGGCCGCTTGCCGAGGGTCTGCGCAGCGCTCTTCGCGTCGAGCCCGACGACCACCCGGAGCACGACGGCCTCGGCCTGGTCCTGCGGCAGCTGGGCGATGAGGGACATGGTGCGGTCCGTGTCCAGCGCCTCGATGGCGTCGCCCGCGGTGTCGGACTCGGCGGCCCGCGCGGTCAGCTCGGTCTCGTCGCCGCCGATCGCGGGGCGGCGGCTGCGCATCCGCAGATGGTCCAGCGAGCGGTTGCGCGCGATCCGGGCGGCCCAGCCCCGGAACCGGTCGGCGTCACCGCTGAACCGGTCGAGGTCGCGCGCTATCTGCAGCCACGCCTCGGACGCCACGTCCTCGGCGTCCGGCTCCCCGACCAGCGTCCGTATGTAGCCCAACAACCGTGGCTGCACCGCGCGGTACACAGCACGGAAGGCGTCCTCGTCCCCGTCCTGTGCCGCGAGCACCGCGGCAGTCAGCTCCGCGTCGTCCCCCAGCACTCCCTCAACCCGCTCTGCCGTCCTCGATCGCAGCTGGTCAACTGCTGCGCAACCCTGCGCGAACCAGCACGCTACGTGCTCGGCGGGGGCCACGTCCATGACTTGTACAACCCGCAACAATTCGTCGGCGGGCTCACGGTGTGACAGAAAACGCAGTCACGGCGCTGAGATGAGTACGGGGTCGTGCTGCGACCCCGTGGAAGACGGCCGGGGCCTCTCCTGTGGGGGGTGGCGGCCCCGGTCGTCGCTCCCACGTGTGGCCCTCTTTGGCCTGGCGCTTCGTAGGCCGCTTACCCCCTCCGTGACCAACGCGCCGGCGATTTTTTCCGGGTGAGCGCGCTATCGGACGCCAGGTACCCCAGCGACCAGCACTTTCCCGCGCTCAGTCGCAGCGTGAGCTCAGAACCGACTCGCACCTTCTCTTCGGCCCTGGGGCCGACCGACTCGACTCGAAGAGGGCGCTCGAAAGCGCGATGCACGCGCCTCCGTTGCCGAGAAGATCGGGAATGATCACCGGAAAGCAGCCACTAGAGTGCCCAGCGTGAACACCGCGCCTCAGCAGACGACCGTCTTCCGCCTGATCGTGACGGGCGGTGGCACCGGCGGTCACACGTACCCCGCGCTCACCGCGATCCGCACCTTGCAGGCACGCCTGGCTGCTTCCGGTCGCACCCTCGACGTCCTGTGGATCGGTACGGCGGAGGGCCTGGAAGCCCGGGTCACCAGCGCGGAGGGCATCCCCTTCACCACCGTCGCCACGGGCAAGGTCCGGCGTCACGCGAACCCGCTGAAGATGGTGTCGCCCGCCAACGTCCGGGACATGGCGCGCGTGCCGCTCGGGGTCGCCCAGGCGCGCAGCGCGGTCTCCGCCTTCCGGCCGGACGTCGTTCTCGCCACGGGCGGCTACGTCGCCGTGCCGGCCGGGCTCGCCGCCAGGATGTGCCGGGTCCCGCTGGTCCTCCACGAGCAGACCGTCCGCCTCGGCCTCGCCAACCGTAAGCTCGCCGGCTCCGCCGCGCGGATCGCCGTTTCCTCGGAGTCGACCCTGCCGCTCCTGCCGGAGAGCGTGCGGTCGGCTGCGGTGGTCACCGGCAACCCCGTACGGCCGGAGGTGTTGACCGGCCACCCGGACAAGGCCGTGACCACCCTCGGCCTCCACAGCTTCGACCGGCGGCTCCCGACGGTGTACGTCACCGGAGGCGCGCAGGGCTCACAGCAGATCAACGACGTGGTCGGCCGCGAACTGCCGTGGCTGCTGGAACGCGCCAACGTTGTGCACCAGTGCGGTCCGGCCCATGCCGCGGCACTGTCCGCCCGCGCTGCAGGAATGCCCGCCGACGTCGCCGCCCGGTACCACCTCACCCCGTTCGTCGGACCGGAGCTGCCGGACGTCCTGGCCTTGGCCGATCTCGTGATCTCGCGCAGCGGTGCGGGCACCCTGGCCGAGCTGACCGCCCTGGGCAAGCCCGCGGTGTTCGTCCCGCTCGCCTCGGCGGCCGGCAACGAGCAGGCGCACAACGCCCGCCACCTGGAGGAGTCCGGGGCAGCGGTCGCCCTCCTCGGCGAGATCACCGGCGGCCACCTGCGCGAGGCGGTCGGCCCGCTCCTCGACGATCCGGAGCGCCGGGCCACGATGGCCGCAGCGGCCAGGGCCCACGGTCGCCCGGACGCTGCGGAAAGGCTCGTGGACGTGATCCTGTCCGCAGCGTCCCGGTAACAGCTTGGCCAGCAGTGGGCTACGTGATCCGTCCACCGGTATGGAGTGCGGTGCCGATTTCAATGAGCACAGCGCACTCATGGAACGCAGCGTCGTCCTGGCCCATCGGGTCGGGCACGTCCCGGCCAGCCAGGTAGAGGCGCAGTTTGTTCTCGTTCTCCGGACCGCAGACGACCTGGAGGGCGGCAAGAACGGAGACGTCCATGGCGAGTACTGTGTCCGCCCACTCCAGCATGTCGAGGCTGATCTGCTGGGCGCGGTGGGCAGTGAGGTCGTAGCCCAGCCGCCGCGCGGCGTTGATCATGGCGGAATGGGCGGGCCGGTCCTGCCACTTGCCGATCAGCCCGGCCGAGCGGACGGCCAGACCTGGTCCGCCGCGTCGAGCGAGAGCGAGCTGGGCGAAGGGGCTGCGACAGTAGTTCCCCAGACACACGGCGAGCAGATTCGCCATCAGGCGCCGCCCGTGGCCTTGAGCGCGTGTCCGAGGGCGGTCACCACTCGGTGGACATCTGCCTCGGTGAGGTGTTGGTGGAAGGGCAAACTCAGGATTTCCCGGCTGACCCGCTCAGTAGCGGCCAGGTCGCGCCTCCAGCGTGCGAAGGCGGGCTGAAGGTGGTTGGGCGGGTAATGAACGCCGACGCCGATGTTCCTGGCCCGTAGGTGAGCGAATACGTGGTCCCGGTGCGGTACGCGGACCTGACACAGGTGCGGCACCGTGTGGTCGAGGTCGACGTCGACGAGCGTGGCAGAGCACAACCCGCACCCCCGTGGGTGTCCTGGATGTCATCCGCCGACCTCGCCGTTGATGCGGGGCGCTGCTGGCTGGACCTGGGAGACCCCCGGCGAGCCACCGCCGCGTTGGAGGAGGGCCTGGGCTTGCTGGTTCCCGAACGGGAGAGGACCCGCGCCATCATGCTTACCTACCGTGCCCACGAAGCGCTCGCCAACCATGACGTAGATGCTGCCGTGGCAGACACTCGAACAGCGCTGGACACCGCTGCGGGAACAGGTGTTTCACGGTGTCTCGACCTGGTGCGCAGCACACTGCGGGAGTCGCTTGAACCGCACAAGGGCGAAACCGCCGTTCGAGACCTGCGCTCGTACGCACACCAGCAGCTGACGTCTGTGCGTGCATGAACAGCCTGCCCGGGCACGGACACGCTGGGCGGATCGCATGAACAACGCGTGACCGACGCATCTGGGCCTTCACCTGATCGCCCCGGGCCAACGCGTCGCACCGTCCCGGATGCGCGTTTACGAGCACCGCGCTTCGACGCTGTCCGTACCGGGCCATCACACGCTGCGGAACCATGTATGCCGGAACGCGGGGTAGCCAGATAGTGACCAAGCGCAGGAAGAGGCTGCCTACGCATTGGCGGTATGGCGGCCCTCCTCGCCAGTAGGCTTGTTGGAACCGCTCGACGAACTTCCGGAGGCCGCATGCTGACACGCATCGAAGTCCACGGGTTCAAGAACCTACTGGACTTGTCTATCGACTTCGGCCCCTTCACCTGCATCGCAGGGGAGAACGGCACCGGCAAGTCGAACGTTTTCGACGCCATCCAGTTCCTCTCCCTCCTCGCCGACCAGTCGATGATGGAGGCGGCCCAGGAGGTTCGAGGCGTACATGGCGAGCGTCAAGGCGACCCGCGTGACCTATTCTGGAAGGGCTTCGAGCCCGGCAACCACCGGATGCGGTTCGCTGCCGAGATGATCGTTCCGTTGCACGTGCAGGACGACTTCGGCCGGGCCGCGAAGGCCACCAGCACCTTCTTGCGGTACGAACTGGAAGTCGGCTATCAGGAGCCCTCCGGACTCGACCGCTTCGGGCGCCTCACGCTCCTCCACGAGACGCTGGCCCACATCACCAAGGGCAAGGCTCCGCAGCACCTTCGCTTCCCTCACAGTGCGAAGCAGTTCCGCGACACCGTCATCCAGGGGCACCGTAGCGGCGCGCCGTTCATCTCGACGACCACCGAAGCCGAAGAGTCGATCGTCAAGATTCACCAGGACGGTGGCAGCCGAGGCCAGCCCAAGCCGGCTGCGGCATCCCGGGCGCCAGCGACAGTCGTCTCCACCATCACCAGCAGCGATGACCCGACCATCCTCTCGGCTCGCCGTGAAATGCAGTCCTGGCGACGGCTTGCCCTGGAACCATCAGCTCTGCGCCGGTCCGACCGATACGTGGACCCGCACGTGATGGGCGCCGACGGCTCTCATCTGCCAGCGACCCTCTTTCGCGTGGCCCACGACACACCCGGAGCGGATCCCAGCCAGGTATACGCCCGGGTTGCGGGACGCCTTTCGGACCTGACCGGTATCCATGTCCGTGATCTTGATGTCGATCAGGACGAGGTTCGGCAACTCCTCACGGTCAACGTGCACGAGGTGGCTGGCATGACGCTGCCTGCGCGCAGCCTCTCCGAAGGCACCCTGCGCTTTCTGGCACTTTGCGTTCTGCTCGAAGACTCGTCCGTACGTGGACTGGTCTGCATGGAAGAACCCGAGAACGGCATCCACCCAGCGAACCTCAACGCCATGGTCGACTTGGTACAGGACCTTGCCGTGGATCCGTCGGAAGAACCCGGCGCAGACAACCCGTTCCGGCAGGTGCTGATCAATACGCATTCACCCGGTGTCGTACAACTCGTCGGCAACGAGGATCTCCTGTTCGCCGACACTGCAATGCACAGAGGCGAGAATGGCACTCTGAACCGCGCCTTGCGCCTGCGTCCACTCGCCGGTACCTGGCGGGCCAATAAAGTGACGAGCGGCAGCTTCGTGACGAAAGCCGACATCCTTCCCTATCTCACCACGCCCGTCGGAGCGCAACTCACGCTGAGCGGGGACGCCGCGTGACCGCTCGTGTCCTGTTCATCGGCGAAGGCAGCAGCGACAACGGCCTCGTCCCACATATCGAGTCGATTGCCGTTCGTAAAGGACTCGACGTCTCGGTCACAGTCCCCGACTTCGGTCTGCTCCGACTGCCGACCGGGCACTCCGTACCAGACAAGCTCCGGGCCGCCCGCGCACTCGGAGGGAGCTACGACTTGGCAGTGGTACAACGGGATGCTGACCGCGGTCCTGCCCAGGACCGCGAAGACGAGATCGAGAAAGCGGTCGACGTCGAGTGGCCCGGCCTTCGGCACGTCGCCGTTGTGCCCGTCCGCATGCTGGAAGCCTGGCTCCTCCTCGACGAAGCGTGCCTGCGTCAAGTCGCCGAGAACCCTCGTGGTCGCGTCGGCCTTGATCTCCCCAAGGGTATGGCGGCGGAGAATATCGCCGACCCGAAACAGCTCCTCAAAGATTCGCTCGCGCGGGCGAGCGAGTACAAGGGGCGCCGCCTCGCCCAGTTCCAGAAGCGCTTCTCGCAGCACCGGCTGCGCATGTTGGAACTCCTGGACCCCGAGGGATCCGTCACCTGCCTTCCATCGTGGCGTGCTTTCGTAGAGGACCTCGACGCTGCATTCGAGGTCCTCAACGAATGACCCACACGAGCACGTTCCGCTATTCGGTTGCTTCACGGTGCCTCGACCTGGTGCGCAGCATCCTGCGGGAGTCACTCGAACCCCACAAGGGCGAAACCGTCGTTCGAGGCCTGCGCTCGTACGCACACCATCGGCTGACGCCCGTGCGTGCGTGAACAGTCTGCCCGGGCGCCGGACGAGCTGGGCGCATCGCATGACCAACGCGTGACCAACAGCGCCCAGGAACAGACAGAAACACCTGGAAACAGGCCGAGGCAGTCGGAAGTCATGAACCCGCGCCTAGACAGCAAACTTGCAGCTCAGAGGGATGCTTCGATTGGGTACGACCAGGGGTGGCGGCCCCGGTCGTCGCTCCAACACGTGGCCCTCTGGCCAGGCACTTTCCACGCCGCCAAAAGCCCTCGTTACCAACGGCGTGACCAACACGCCTGGTGTTCACCCGATGCGCCCCACGACACCAGGCTTGAGAAGGCGTTCGAGCTCGACATGGGGTGCCCTTGTCCGGGCAGCGGACGCTGCCCGGACAGCGTCCGCTAAGCGGTGGGCATGGCGTAGGGGCAGGGGCGTTCCATCGGGTGGCTCGGGGTCGGGAGGCTGTGGGGAACCGGCGGGGGCCGTCGCATACGGCCGGCGCACGGCACCACCTCGTGCGGGCTCGGCCTGCTCCGCCGGCCGGATCAGGACCTGGCCGCCGGCCTCCCGCGCCGGGCCCTCACCGCCCCTGACCACGCAGATTCACGCATACGGGGTACATGACGCTCCCGCGTGCCGGACATACTCCGACCAGAGCCGTTCTGGCCGTCCCCCGCCTCGTTGTTCCGTGTACCGCACGGCCGAGGTCGCCGGGCGGGAAGAAGAGCAGAAGGAGGGCCGGCCGTGGACACGGACGCACGCCAGCAGGGGAAGGACACGCAGGGAGGCGCGGGGCTCCTGGAGATCGCCTCGGGAGGGTCCTTCTCGCGCGCACTGGCCGTGGCGGCCAGGCTGGGGATCGCGGACGTCCTCGACGGCGGCTCCATGACGTCCGTCGACATCGCGGGACGGACCGGCAGTGACCCGGAGGTGATGCTCCGCCTCCTTCAGACCCTGGCCATGCGGGGAGTCTTCGTGCACGACGGGGACGGGCGGTTCCGGCTGGCGGAGAGCCACGCCGCCCTGCGCGGCGACCATCCCCGGTCCCTGCGTCACCACTGCATCCTGCTGGCCGAGACCTACGACGACGCCTTCGCCGGACTGTTCGGCACGGTCACGACCGGGCGCTCCGGGTTCGAGAACGTCTTCGGCCTGCCGCTGTACGCGTACCTCGGCCGGACACCGGAGGCGGAGCAGGTCTTCGACGCCGCGATGGCGGAGCTGGCGCGACCGACGGCCGCGGCGCTCGCCGAGAAGTTCACCTTCTCCGGGCCGGGGCGGCTGATCGACGTCGGCGGCGGGAACGGCACGCTGCTCATGTCGCTCCTGGCCCGCGATCCGGGCCTCGAAGGGACCTGTGTCGACCGGCCGGGCGTCTGCGCCCGGGCGGCGGCCGGCCTGGCGCAGGCCCCGGACCGTTCGCTCGCCGACCGGCTGCGCTTCCAGCCGGCGGACATCTTCGAGGAAGTACCCGAAGGCGGTGGGATCTACCTGCTCAAGAACGTGCTGCACGACTGGTCGCCCGAGCAGGGAACGCGCATCCTCACCGCGGTACGGCGGGCCATGGAACGCACCGCGCACGCCGCCGACCGCACAGGACGTCGGCCCAGGCTGATCGTGCTGGAGCCCCTGCTCGACCAGGAGTCGGACGGTGCCCATGCCCTGTACCAGATGGTGCTCTGCGGAAAGGAGGTCCGCGGGTTCCGGACCGCCGACGACGTCTGGCGGCTGCACAGGGCCGCCGACCTCGAACCGCTCTCCGTCACGCGCCTGTCCGACGGGCACCACGCCTTCGAGAGCCGATGCCCGGAGTGATCTGGCTGCTGATCAAACTGCTGATCGGGCCGTCGTTCCCGGTCTTCGCGCGTGTCGGCGGTCTCGCACGTCGAGCACGGCCGACGGTCTCGCACGTCGAGCACGGCCAGCGGTCTCGCACGTCGAGCACGGCTTCCCCTGCTTCGCCGAGCGCCACCCGGGTCACGCCCCGGGTGACGCTCGGCAATCCGGACCCCACCGTGTCCCGCACGTCCCTCAGCCCCGGGTCAGATCCCTGAGCGCGGTGTTCAGCTCCAGGACGTTCACCCGGGGCTCGCCCATGAAGCCGAGCAGTCGGCCGGTGGTGTGATCGGCGACGAGGTCCTCCACTTTCTTGACGTCGAGGTCGTTCTTCTCGGCGACCCGGTTCACCTGGAGTGCGGCGTACGCGGGGGAGATGTGGGGGTCCAGGCCGGAGCCGGAGGAGGTGACGGCGTCGGCCGGCACGTCCGCGGGCTTCACCTGGTACGTGGGGGTGGAGTTGTCCTCGACCACGGCGGCCTGGGCTTCGGTCACCCACTGGACCAGTTCCTCGTTGTCCCCGGAGCGGTTGGTGGCCCCGGAGAGGATCAGGGAGTACCGCGTGTTGACGCTGTTGCTGCCGAGGCCGTTGGAGGGGCGCGGCTGGAACCACTTCAGGTCCGGGGCGGGCGACTCCTCGCCGTCCTTCAGCGGGAGGTCGTACCGCTGGCCGATGAGGGAGGAGCCGACGACCTGCCCTCTCCTGTCCTTGATCTCGGAACCGTTGGCCTGGTCGCGGAACAGGGCCTGGGCGACGCCGGTGACGGCGAGCGGGTAGAGCACCCCGCACACCAGGGTGAGGACGAGAAGGGCTCGCAGTCCGGCCCCGAGCACGCGCGCGGTGCTGCTGACGGAGTTGTTGGTCATGGCGGATCAGCCGATTCCGGGAAGGAGGGAGAGGAGCAGGTCGATGATCTTGATACCGACGAACGGGGCGACGATGCCGCCGAGTCCGTAGACGCCCAGGTTGCGGCGCAGCATCCGGTCCGCGCTCGCGGGCCGGTAGCGCACGCCCCTGAGGGCGAGCGGCACCAGCGCGACGATCACCAGGGCGTTGAAGATGACCGCGGACAGGATCGCGGACTCGGGCGAGGTGAGCCCCATGACGTTGAGCTTGTCCAGCGACGGGTACGCCACGGCGAACATCGCGGGGATGATCGCGAAGTACTTCGCGACGTCGTTGGCGATGGAGAAGGTGGTCAACGCTCCTCGGGTGATGAGGAGTTGTTTGCCGATCTCGACGATCTCGATGAGTTTGGTGGGGTTGGAGTCGAGGTCCACCATGTTCCCGGCCTCCTTGGCGGCCGAGGTTCCGGTGTTCATCGCCACGCCGACGTCGGCCTGGGCCAGGGCGGGGGCGTCGTTGGTGCCGTCGCCGGTCATCGCGACGAGCTTGCCGCCGGCCTGTTCCCGCTTGATGAGGGCCATCTTGTCCTCGGGCGTCGCCTCGGCCAGGAAGTCGTCGACCCCGGCCTCCTGGGCGATCGCCTTCGCGGTCAGCGGGTTGTCACCCGTGATCATGACCGTACGGATGCCCATGCGCCGCAGCTCGTCGAACCGCTCCCGCATCCCCTCCTTGACCACGTCCTTGAGGTGGACGACCCCGAGGACCCGAGCACCGTCCGCGTCCTCCACCGCCACCAGCAGTGGCGTACCGCCGGCCTGGGAGATCCGGTCGGTGAGCGCCTGCGCGTCCGGGGAGACGCTGCCGTCGCGCTCCTTCACCCAGGCGATGACCGAGCCGGTCGCGCCCTTGCGGACCTTCCGTCCGTCCAGGTCGACGCCCGACATCCGGGTCTGCGCGGTGAACTCCACCCACGCGGCTCCGGTCAGCTCCCCCTGGGTCCGCTCCCGCAGCCCGTACTTCTCCTTGGCGAGCACGACGATCGACCGGCCCTCCGGGGTCTCGTCGGCGAGCGAGGAGAGCTGCGCCGCGTCCGCGAGCGCGCCCTCGGTGACGCCCTCGACCGCGAGGAACTCGGCGGCCTGGCGGTTGCCCAGGGTGATGGTTCCGGTCTTGTCGAGGAGCAGGGTCGACACATCGCCCGCCGCCTCGACCGCGCGCCCCGACATGGCCAGGACGTTGCGCTGCACCAGGCGGTCCATGCCCGCGATGCCGATCGCGGACAGCAGAGCCCCGATCGTGGTGGGGATCAGGCACACCAGCAGGGCGGCGAGCACGATCAGCGAGGTCTGGTCGTCCGCGCCCGCGTAGATCGCGAAGGGCTTCAGGGTGACGACGGCCAGCAGGAAGACGATCGTGAGGGACGCCAGCAGAATGTTCAGGGCGATCTCGTTGGGCGTCTTCTGCCGGGAGGCGCCCTCCACCAGGTTGATCATGCGGTCGATGAAGGTCTCGCCGGGCTTCGTCGTGATCTTGATGACGACGCGGTCGGACAGCACCTTCGTACCGCCGGTGACGGCCGAGCGGTCGCCGCCGGACTCGCGGATGACCGGGGCGGACTCGCCGGTGATCGCGGACTCGTCGACGGAGGCGACGCCTTCCACGACATCGCCGTCACCGGGGATGGTGTCGCCGGCCTCGCAGACCACCAGGTCCCCGATGCGCAGGTCCGTCCCCGCGACCCGCTCCTCGTTGGGGCCGATGACCCGGCGGGCGACGGTGCCGGTCTTGGCCTTGCGCAGGGTGTCGGCCTGGGCCTTGCCCCGTCCTTCGGCGACGGCCTCGGCGAGGTTGGCGAAGACGGTGGTCAGCCAGAGCCAGGCGGTGATCGCCCAGCCGAACCAGTCGGTCGGGTCGGTGAGCGCCAGCACGGTGGTGACCACCGAACCGACCAGCACGACGAACATCACCGGCGACTTGACCATCACGCGCGGGTCGAGCTTGCGCAGCGCGTCGGGGAACGACTTCAGCAGCAGCTGGGGGTCGAACAGCCCGCTGCCGACCCGGTTGGCGGCCCCGTGGCCTTCGGCCGGCGGTATGTCTCCGTGCGGCGCGCGCGTGGGGGTCGGGGTGACGGTGCTCATGAGGCGAGCCCTTCGGCGAGCGGACCCAGCGCCAGGGCCGGGAAGTAGGTGAGTCCGGTGATGATGAGGATCGTGCCGACGAGCAGCCCCGAGTAGAGGGGCTTGTCGGTGCGCAGCGTGCCCGCGGTCTCCGGCACCGGTTTCTGCCCGGCGAGCGAGCCGGCCAGGGCCAGGACGAACACCATCGGCAGGAACCGGCCGAGCAGCATCGCGATGCCGATGGTCGTGTTGAACCACTGGGTGTCGGCGTTGAGCCCGGCGAAGGCGGAGCCGTTGTTGTTGGCGCCGGAGGTGTAGGCGTACAGGATCTCGGAGAAGCCGTGCGCGCCCGAGTTGGTCATCGAGTCGGCGGGGGTCGGCAGGGCCATGGCGACGGCGGTGAAGCCGAGCACGAGGGCCGGGGTGACGAGGATGTAGCAGGCCGCGAGCTTGATCTGGCGGGTGCCGATCTTCTTGCCGAGGTACTCCGGGGTGCGTCCGACCATCAGCCCGGCGATGAACACCGCGATGATCGCCATGATCAGCATGCCGTAGAGGCCGGAGCCGACACCGCCGGGAGCGATCTCGCCGAGCTGCATGCCGAGCATGGTGATGCCGCCGCCGAAGCCGGTGTACGAGGAGTGGAAGGAGTTCACCGCGCCGGTTGAGGTCAGCGTCGTGGCCACCGCGAACATCGACGAGCCGGCGATCCCGAAGCGGGTCTCCTTGCCCTCCATGGCGCCGCCGGCGATCTCGAACGCGGGCCCGCGGTGGGCGAATTCGGTCCACATCATCAGCGCCGTGAAGCCGATCCAGATGACGGCCATCGCGCCGAGGATCGCGTACCCCTGCTTCAGCGATCCGACCATCCGGCCGAAGGTCCGCGTCAGCGCGAACGGGATCAGCAGGATGAGGAAGATCTCGAACAGGTTCGACAGGGGGTTGGGGTTCTCGAAGGGGTGGGCGGAGTTGGCGTTGAAGTAGCCGCCGCCGTTGGTGCCCAGCTCCTTGATGACCTCCTGGGAGGCGACCGCGCCGCCGTTCCACTCCTGCGTGCCGCCCATGAACTGTCCGACCTGGTGGATGCCGGAGAAGTTCTGGATCGCCCCGGCGGCGACCAGGACGATCGCGCCGAGCACCGAGATCGGGACCAGGATGCGGACGGTCCCGCGCACCAGGTCGGCCCAGAAGTTGCCGAGTTCACCCGTACGCGACCGGGCGAAGCCCCGTACGAGTGCCACCGCGACGGCCATGCCGACGGCCGCGGACAGGAAGTTCTGCACCGCGAGGCCGCCGGTCTGCACGACGTGGCCCATGGCCTGTTCGCCGTAGTACGACTGCCAGTTGGTGTTGGCAACGAAGGACGCGGCGGTGTTGAACGCCTGGTCCGGGTCGATCGAGGAGAAGCCGAGCGAACCGGGCAGCGAGCCCTGCGCCCTTTGCATCAGGTACAGGAAGAGAACGCTCACCGCCGAGAAGGCGAGCACTCCGCGCAGATAGGCGGGCCAGCGCATCTCGGCGGCCGGATTGGCGCCGATGGCCTTGTATATCCACTTCTCCGGTCGGTGGTTCTTCTCGGAGGAGTAGACCCTGGCCATGTAATCGCCCAGCGGACGGTAGGCGAGGGCGAGGGCGGCGATCAGGGCTGTGAGCTGGAGCAGACCAGCGACCTGGGAAGTCATATCCTTGGCTCAGAACCTCTCCGGGTAAAGGAGAGCGAGGATGAGATATCCGAGCAGGGACACGGCCACGACGAGGCCGACGACGTTTTCGACGGTCACAGCTTGGTCACCCCCCGGGCGATGAGAGCCACCAGCGCGAATACCGCGATCGTGGTGGCGACGAAGGCCAGATCGGCCATCGCGAGCTCCTGATTGACGTGAGGAAGAAAATCGGCCGTTTGGCCAATACGAGCAAACCGCGTCTTCATCAGGGCGATAAGCCGCCTTGACGGGGTCCATACGAATACCGGGAAACCCTTGACGCCGATCTGACGCGGCCGACCGGGCCGTGCGCACGCGGCCGTATGCCTGCCGTGCCCAAGGGCTGTCGGGACAGCCCTCAGGCGCCGATGTCGCGCAGCCGGAGATCCTCCTGTGTCTCGCGCCGGATCAGCAGGCGTGCCGTGCCTGCGCGCACCGCGACGACCGGCGGCCGGCCGACGAGGTTGTAGGCGGAGGCCATGGAGACCTGGTAGGCCCCTGCCACGGGCACCGCGAGCAGGTCGCCGGAGCGGATGTCGCCGGGCAGGAGGACGTCGCTCGCGAGGACGTCACCGGCCTCGCAGTGCCGGCCCACCACCGTGGCCGCGAGCGGTCCGGCGGTGGCCGCGCGGCCGATCAGGCGCGGCGCGTAGCGGGCCCCGTACAGGGCGGGCCGGGGGTTGTCGCTCATGCCCCCGTCGACGGCCACGAACGTGTTCGGGCCGGTGTGCTTGACGGAGAGGACGCGGTAGAGCGCCACCCCGGCCGGGGCCGCGATCGCCCGCCCTGGTTCGATGGCCAGCCTCGGCACGGGCAGGCCCGACGCCGCACAGCCGGTGGCGAGTTCCGCGCCGAGGCGGCGCGCGAGGGCGGTCAGGTCGAGGGCGGGCTCCCCCGGCCGGTAGGCCACCCCGTGCCCGCCGCCCACGTCGAGCTCCGGGAAGGTGACGCCGTGGCTGTCCTTGACCCGGGCCATCAGTCCGACCATGCGCCGCACGGCCACCAGGTACGGCTTGACGTCGGTGATCTGCGAGCCTATGTGGCAGTGCAGGCCGGTCAGTTCGAGCTGCGGCTGGCCGAGCACACGGGCGATGGCGTGCTGGGCGGACCCGTCGGTGAGGGACAGGCCGAACTTCTGGCCGTCGGTACCGGTACGGATCTTCTCGTGGCCGCCCGCCGACACTCCGGGCACCACCCGCACCATCACCTTCTGCCGCCCCGCGGGGCCGGTCAGCGCGGCGATCCGGGCGATCTCCGACGGGCTGTCGACGACGATCCGCCCGACCCCGAGCCGTAGCGCCGTCTCGATGTCGCACGGTGTCTTCGCGTTGCCGTGCAGCACCATCCGCTCCGGCGGGAACCCCGCGGCGTGGGCGAGTTCGAGTTCGCCGACGGAACAGACGTCCAGCCCCAGGCCCTCCTCGTCGATCCACCGCGCCATCGCCCGGGACAGGAACGCCTTGGCCGCGTACAGCACCTGGGCGTCGGGGAAGGCGGCCCGGTAGGTCCGGCAGCGTGAACGCACCTCGTCCTCGTCCAGGACGTACGCGGGAGTGCCGAACCGGTCGGCGAGGCCGGCGAGCGAGACCCCGCCGACGCTCAGGTCGCCGCCCGGGAGCCGGGCGGTGGAGGCGGGCCAGACGGACAGGTCGTCCAGTCCTGCCGGGGGCTCGGTGAGAACGGGAGCGGACATGGCGGCGTCTCCTCGGGAGGCGTGGGACGGGGCGCGGGTCACCGGGCGCGCGCGGGCTCTTCGGCCGCGCGCACCGGCACCGCGGTGACGGCCGGGGCCGAGAGGACCGGGTCGACGACGAGCCGGTCGACACCGAGGGGCTCCGTGAGGGAGCGCAGGGCCGGTTCGGCGAGCCTGATCGCGGCCTGGCCGGCGCCGAGGGCCGCGGTCAGCAGGCCGAGGCCGGTGAAGCCGACGGCGGTGCGCTCGCCCAGCGGCGTACGGAACATCCGCAGCGCGGGGCCGGCGGCTTCCGGCCGGACGGGCACGTACAGCAGCACGGCCCGGGCCTGTTCGTCGGGGTCGGAGTCGTCGTCGTACGAGAAGAGGCACATGAGGTTTCCTCCGGGTGGAGCCACGATCGGCCGTCGTCCGGCCGCACGACGTCGAAGCTATGCCCGCCCCGGCGCGGGAAGCCCTCCCGCCTTACGCGATGTTGACGGGCATCGCCCGGTTCTTACGCATCGCTGACGCTCACCTCCCCCGGACCGCCCTTCAATGGAATTCCGGAACGGGACGAGGCGGGAGGCCGGACGGTGCGGCAGAGAATCGTGGTCGGCGTGAGCGGCTCCCCGGGGAGCCTGGCAGCCCTGCACCAAGCCGCCGCCGAGGCGCGGGAACGCCATGCGGATCTGTACGCCGTGCTGGCCTGGCAACTGCCCGGCGGAGGTCTGGGCGGCCGTGCCACCTATGGCACCGCCGCGCTCCGGGAGCACCGGGAAGCCGCTGTCGAGGAGCTGCGCACCCTTCTTGACGGTGCGTTCGCCGTGCGGAGGCCGGGTGTCGCACTGTCCGGGCTCGCCGTGCGCGGCGAGCCGGGACCGGTTCTCGTCGAGGCGGCCGGGTCGGCCGACGGCCTCCTGGTCGTGGGTGCGGGCTCACGCGGCAGATGGCTGCCCGCCCTGCGCCCGTCGGTGGCGCGTTACTGCCTGGCGCACGCGGCCTGCCCCGTTCTCGCGGTGCCCCCGAACCCGCTCGAAGCCGAGCTCGCCGCCGTACGGGGCGACAACTGGACCCTGCCGCCCGGGCGGTAGGGGACGCCGGGGTGGTGGGAACGCCCCGGCCCTGAGGAACAGCCGGGCCTCGCTGTCAGGCCTCGCCGTCAGCCCCGGCCGCGGGCCCGGCGTGACATCACCGCGCGCAGGACCCGGCGGCCCTCCGTGGACAGGTCCAGCGCCTTGCGGAGTCCGGCGCCGCTGCCGGCCGTGCCGGTGGTCTCCGCCAGGATCTCCAGGATGCGGACCTGCCGTTCCAGCTCCCCGGCGACCAGGGGCCCCACGGCGGCCGGTTCACCGCCGCGGGCCGCCTCGATCAGCCGCTCCTCGTCCGGCGGCGTCTCCCCGTCCGGGGCGTCGAGCCGCCCGTGGATCCGCAGGGCGACCAGCGAACAGGCGTCCGCCCACCCCCGCAGCGGTACGGCGTCGAAGTCGGAGGGGGCGGCGCCGAGCATGGTCCGCACGAGCGCGGCCGGGCCGTCGGTGACGGGCTCGTGCTCCATCCCCGTCCGCACCGCCGCGAGCCGGACGGCCCAATCCTGTCCGTTCTCGCAGCTCGCCCAGAGCGGGCGCAGCGGCTCCGCCCCGGGCTCCGCGAGCAGCGGCAGGCACCGGTCCAGGCAGGCCAGCGCCCCGGCGGCCAGCGCGCGCTCGTCGGCTCGTTCGATCAGTTCCAGCAGACTCATCGACGTCTCCCTCGGTCTACCGGATACTGCGCCGAATGGCCGAAAATCGTCACTATGGGGCGGCGGGCTCCGGGGCGGTCACGGCCTGTCGGATGCCGGCCCGCTCCCCCCTGCATCCGGGTCACCGCACGCACGAAGAGGACGGCGAGCACCGCGGCCACGAGGTCCAGCGCGTCGGCGGCCGCGACGAGGGCCGCCGCGTCGGCGACCTGCTCCGGCTTCTGGGCCCGGTTCCACTGGCTCACGGCGATCCGGGAGGCGAGGACGGAGACGATCCAGCCGCCCCGCCACAGGTTCAGCACCGTTCTGGGCACCGTGCGCCACCCCAGGAGCGCGCGGTCGGCGGACCGTAGCCCGTGGGACAGCGACGCTGTCCCACGGGCTACGGTCCGCCGCCGGGGAACGCCCCCGGCCTCACCCCGCGCTGCCGGTCCGTTCCGCCAGGTCCTGGAACCGCGCCCAGCTCAGCGCCGGTTTCCGCGGATCCCACAGCTTCTGCGAGGTCGCCACCAGCGGCATCCTGATGCCGTCCGCCACCTGCTGGGTGGTCTGGGCGTTCGCCAGGTCGCCCCAGACGGCGAACCGGCCGCCGAGGATCTGCTGCGAGTAGCGCTCCGCCACGGGCTCGGTGCCGCGCATGACCAGCGGGGTCCACTGCTCGTAGATCCGCTCGCCGGTCGGGTAGACGAACTCGTTGGGCTCGCCGAGCACGTAGTAGAGGAACTCGTCGTTGAGGTTCAGCATCTTGTAGCCCGCGGCGAGGTACTCCAGCGGCGGGCGGGCGCCGATCTCCTTGCCGGTCCAGTACTCGATCTCGATGTTCTCGTCGGCCTTGACCTTCGTGTCCCGGAAGAGCCCGTCGTTCCAGGCCTTGGCGGTCCGGCCCTTCGGGACGACGACGGCCGCGCGGTCGTTCAGCCAGCCGGTGGCCAGGTCCTCGATCGAGGCTCCGGCGCCGTGCTTCTCCTCCGCCGCGCGCTGGAGCTGCGGATAGGAGGCGGCCGGGTTCTGGACGGTCAGCGCCTGGTACTCGTCCGCGCCCAGGTGCCAGAAGCGCCCCGGGAACAGCTCGGTGTACTCGTCGAGGAGTTCGTCGATCAGCTTGGCCGCGCCCGGCTTCGAGATGTCGATGGAGCCCTTCGACTCCACGCCCGCGGTGTTGCGCAGCTGGAGGTCGGGGTGGGCGGCCAGCACCGCGCCGAGGTGTCCGGGCGAGTCGATCTCGGGGACGACCTCGATGTGCCGGCTGTTGGCGAGGGCGACGATCCGGCGGACCTCGTCCTGGGTGAGGGCCTCGTCGGAGACCACCTCGGGGTGCGACTTCGACTCGATCCGGAAGGCCTGGTCGTCGGAGAAGTGCAGGCCGAGCTGGTTGAGCTTGAGGTCGCCCATCTCCCGTATGCGGTCCTCTATCCACTCCGCGCTGTAGTGCTTGCGCGCGATGTCGAGGTTGAGTCCGCGCTGTGGCCGGTCCGGCCGGTCGTTGACGACGCCCTCGGGGAGCGTGCCGTCCGCCTTGACCGACTGCTTCAGGGTGCGGGTGCCGTAGAAGACGCCCGACTCGTCGGGTCCGGTGATCTTCACCTTCCCGTCGCGCACGGTGAGCGTGTACGACTCGGTGGGGCCCGCGTCCTTGTCGCCGAGCGCCAGCTCGACGTCTCCCGTCCGCGCCGGCTCGGCGCCCCGGTAGCGGATCTTCAGCTCCTTGGCGAGCAGCTCCGCCTCGTCGGCGAGCACCTGGCTGCCCTTGGCGATGACGACGGTGCTGTCCTTGCCCGGCTGCCAGCCGGGCCCCCGGGCCGGGGTGTGCTCGCGCACCGCGGGGATCGTGCTCGGTGTGCTGGACATCGGGTAGCTGCGGGAGGGCGACGGGGCGACGGCCTCGGCGGAGGTGCCGGAGGGCGACGCGGTGTCGCCGGACGATCCGTTGCCGGACCCCTCCGGCCAGACGACGACGGTGAGGGCGACGGCGGCCGCGGCCGTGACAGCCGCGCCGGTGACGAGGGCACCACGCGTGGGCGACATCGGGCAGATTCCTCCGTTGAGGGG
Source organism: Streptomyces sp. CNB091 (assembly GCF_000377965.1). Taxonomy (NCBI): domain Bacteria; kingdom Bacillati; phylum Actinomycetota; class Actinomycetes; order Kitasatosporales; family Streptomycetaceae; genus Streptomyces; species Streptomyces sp. CNB091. The sequence goes on along the minus strand of NZ_KB898991.1, from coordinate 52,630 downwards.
GCAGGAGCGGGTGAAACGAGTGAAGAGACGATGAAACGAGTGAATAGGGTGCAAGGTTGGCATTTCTGCCGGGGTCTCGCCCATCGAGGGCTCCGGGGGATCGAACAGAGCCCCGGTCGACGCAGGTCAGACACCTGTCACACGTTCCGAAACTCTCCCGTTCGGGTGATTTCCGCGCGGCCCGCCCGACGTCCGCCGATGGATCTCGCTAGCGTTGCGGCACATTCGTCTCTCCCTTCACTCCCGCCCCCGCGGAACTCACCCCCACGTCGGGCAACCTCGGTACGTCCTGATCTGTCTTCCAGGGACAGAAGGTTCCTTTCGGGGCCACGGAGTCATAGCTGTCGTTGATACGAGGAGTCCACGCTGTCCCGGTCCAGCGAGCCCCCCGCCGGCCTGCCGAAGCGATCCGCGCCCCCGGCCGGCCGTCCGGCCGTGCCCGCACAGCCGCGCCATCCGCTCCCGGCCGACGGCCCGGGAGGCCTGGGAGTTCCGAAAGGCCAGGAAGGCCAGGAAGGCCTTGGGGGTCCGGGAGGCCCGGGAGGCCCGGGAGCGCCGCCCACCGTCGCACCGCCGGTTGATCACGCCCTCGGCCTGGCCCATTTCAACAACCTTCCCTTCGCCGCCGCCGAAGCGGCCTTCCTGGAGTGCTGCGGCAGTCTCCGCTGGGCCCACCGGATGGCCGCCCACCGCCCCTACCCGGATCTCGGCGCTCTACTGGCCGCGTCCGACGAGGCGGGCTACGACCTCGCGCCCCGGGACATCGCGGAGGCCCTGGCCTCGGAGCCGGCCCCCTGCCTGCACGACGACGCTCCCCGCGCCGCCCACCTGGCGCTGCGGGCCGCGCACGCGGCGTACGAGAGCCGGTTCGGCCACGCCTTCGTGATCTGCCTGGACGCCTGCCGGCCCTCCCAGCACGTGGACCAGGTGCTGGCCGGGATCCGGGTCCGGCTGGCGCACGACCCGGACGAGGAGCGGTCCGTGACCGCCGAGGAGCTGCGGCGACTCGCCCGGAGCCGGATCGTCGAGCTGCTGGCGGCGGACCCGCGGCGGTAGGGGGTGCCGGAGGCGCGGCGGTAAGGGGCGCTCTAGCCCGTACGTGCCTGTTTGATTGCCACTTTGATCACACGGGAGGCCCCGGCGCGAACGAACCGACAATGCGTCGCTACGATGGCCGGGGCCGGTGGACCGTACCCGGCCGGGTCAGACCGACAGTCAAGCCGGCCGACCCTCATCCCCGCTCCCGGAGGGTTCTTCCGTGCCGGCTGGAACGCTGTACCGCGGCCGGGAAGGCATGTGGTCCTGGGTGGCTCATCGAGTCACCGGTGTCCTCATTTTCTTCTTCCTGTTCGTACATGTCCTGGACACCGCTCTCGTCCGCGTCTCCCCCGAGGCCTACGACGAAGTCGTGGCCACGTACAAGACGCCGATCGTCGCGCTCCTCGAATACGGCCTCGTGGCCGCGATTCTCTTCCACGCGCTGAACGGTCTCCGGATCATCGCCGTGGACTTCTGGGCCAAGGGCCCGCGACTCCAGAAGCAGATGCTCTGGACCGTGATGGGCATCTGGATCGTGCTGATGGTCGGGGCCCTGTACCCCGTCCTCGGTCACGCCGTACGCGACGTCTTCGGGAGCTGAGGCCCATGTCCAGCGAGACTTCTTCCGCAGCCGCGATCGGCGACGTCGAAGGCGTGAGCCTGTTCGACGTCGACCACCCGGCCCCGGTGATCGAGCCCCCGCGCAAGCGCACGGGCAAGACGCCCAAGGGATCGCGCACCAACTTCGAGATGTACGCCTGGCTCTTCATGCGCCTGTCGGGCATCCTCCTGACCGTCCTCGTCATCGGCCACCTGCTGATCCAGCTGGTGCTCGACGGCGGCGTCTCCAAGATCGGCTTCGCCTTCGTGGCGGGCCGCTGGGCCTCGCCGTTCTGGCAGGCCTGGGACCTCATCATGCTGTGGCTCGCCATGCTCCACGGCGGCAACGGCCTCCGTACGGTCATCAACGACTACGCCGAACGGGACAACACCCGCTTCTGGCTGAAGATGCTCCTGTACACCGCCACGGTGTTCACCGTCCTGCTGGGCACGCTGGTGATCTTCACCTTCGACCCGAACATCCGCTAGGCGCCGGGACAGAGGGACCAGAGGAAAACCATGCAGATCCACAAGTACGACACCGTCATCGTCGGCGCCGGCGGCGCCGGCATGCGCGCGGCCATCGAGTCGACCAAGCGCAGCCGTACCGCCGTGCTGACGAAGCTCTACCCCACCCGCTCCCACACGGGCGCGGCGCAGGGCGGCATGGCCGCCGCGCTCGCCAACGTGGAGGAGGACAACTGGGAGTGGCACACCTTCGACACGGTCAAGGGCGGTGACTACCTGGTCGACCAGGACGCCGCCGAGATCCTGGCGAAGGAGGCCATCGACGCCGTCCTCGACCTGGAGAAGATGGGCCTGCCGTTCAACCGGACGCCCGAGGGCCGCATCGACCAGCGCCGCTTCGGCGGTCACACCCGCAGCCACGGCGAGGCCCCGGTCCGCCGGTCCTGCTACGCCGCGGACCGCACGGGTCACATGATCCTCCAGACGCTGTACCAGAACTGCGTCAAGGAGGGCGTGGAGTTCTTCAACGAGTTCTACGTCCTGGACCAGCTGATCACCGAGGTCGACGGGGTCAAGAAGTCCTCCGGCGTCGTCGCGTACGAGCTGGCGACCGGCGAGATCCACGTCTTCCAGGCGAAGTCGGTCATCTACGCCTCCGGCGGCACCGGCAAGTTCTTCAAGGTGACGTCGAACGCCCACACCCTGACCGGTGACGGCCAGGCCGCCTGCTACCGGCGCGGCCTGCCGCTGGAGGACATGGAGTTCTTCCAGTTCCACCCGACGGGCATCTGGCGCATGGGCATCCTGCTGACGGAGGGCGCCCGCGGTGAGGGCGGCATCCTCCGCAACAAGGACGGCGAGCGCTTCATGGAGAAGTACGCGCCGGTCATGAAGGACCTCGCGTCCCGTGACGTCGTCTCGCGCTCCATCTACACGGAGATCCGGGAGGGCCGCGGCTGCGGTCCGGCCGGCGACCACGTGTACCTGGACCTGACGCACCTGCCGCCGGAGCAGCTGGACGCCAAGCTCCCGGACATCACCGAGTTCGCGCGGACGTACCTCGGCATCGAGCCCTACACGGACCCGATCCCGATCCAGCCGACCGCGCACTACGCCATGGGCGGCATCCCGACCAACGTCGAGGGCGAGGTGCTGGCCGACAACACCACCGTCGTCCCGGGCCTGTACGCCGCCGGCGAGGTCGCCTGTGTCTCGGTGCACGGCGCCAACCGCCTGGGCACCAACTCGCTGCTCGACATCAACGTCTTCGGCAAGCGCTCGGGCATCGCCGCCGCCGAGTACGCGACCAAGACCGACTTCGTCGAGCTGCCCGAGAACCCCGCCCAGCTGGTCGCCGACCAGGTCGAGCGGCTGCGCAACTCCACCGGTACCGAGCGCGTCGCGACCCTGCGCCTGGAGCTCCAGGAGTGCATGGACGCCAATGTGATGGTGTTCCGCACCGAGCAGACGATCAAGACGGCGGTCGACAAGATCGCCGAGCTGCGCGAGCGGTACCTCAACGTGTCCATCCAGGACAAGGGCAAGCGGTTCAACACCGACCTGCTGGAGGCCATCGAGCTGGGCAACCTGCTCGACCTGGCCGAGGTCATGGCGGTCTCCGCGCTCGCCCGCAAGGAGTCCCGCGGCGGTCACTACCGCGAGGACTACCCGAACCGCGACGACGTCAACTTCATGCGCCACACCATGGCGTACCGCGAGGTGGCCGCCGACGGCGCTGAGTCGATCCGGCTCGACTACAAGCCGGTCGTGACGACCCGCTACCAGCCGATGGAGCGTAAGTACTGATGGCTACCCCGACCCTGGACAAGACCGACGGGACCGCGAAGCCCGAGGCCGGCTTCGCCGACTCCCCGTTCATCACCGCCACGTTCCGGATCCGCCGCTTCAACCCGGAGGTCTCCGACGAGGTCCAGTGGCAGGACTTCCAGATCGAGATCGACCCGAAGGAGCGTGTCCTCGACGCCCTTCACAAGATCAAGTGGGAGCTCGACGGAACCCTGACGTTCCGCCGTTCCTGCGCGCACGGCATCTGCGGCTCCGACGCGATGCGGATCAACGGCAAGAACAGGCTCGCCTGCAAGACGCTGATCAAGGACATCAACCCGGAGAAGCCGATCACGGTCGAGGCCATCAAGGGCCTCACGGTCCTCAAGGACCTCGTGGTCGACATGGACCCGTTCTTCCAGGCGTTCCGCGACGTCATGCCCTTCCTCGTCACCAAGGGGAACGAGCCGACCCGCGAGCGGCTGCAGTCCGCCGAGGACCGCGAGCGGTTCGACGACACCACCAAGTGCATCCTGTGCGCCGCGTGCACGTCCTCGTGCCCGGTGTTCTGGAACGACGGCCAGTACTTCGGCCCGGCGGCGATCGTCGCCGCGCACCGCTTCATCTTCGACTCGCGCGACGAGGCCGGCGAGCAGCGGCTGGAGATCCTCAACGACCGTGACGGCGTGTGGCGTTGCCGCACCACGTTCAACTGCACGGACGCCTGCCCGCGTGGCATCGAGGTCACCAAGGCGATCCAGGAGGTGAAGCGCGCGCTCATCACGCGTCGCTTCTGACCCGCTCGTAGCACCTGTTACGTCGACAGGCCCCGCCCCCGCAGCCTTCTGCCGGGGGCGGGGCCTGTTGCTGCGCCGGGGCCGCGCGGGGCGGTACGGTTCAGCGGAGCTGATGACCGAAAGAGAACGGGGATCGTCGTGAGCGAGCCGAATCCGTACGCGGACGACGCGTACAAGTGGGGCCCGCCCCAGCAGCCGGGCCACCAGCCGACGGTGGCCGACGGCCCGGGGTACGGCCCTCCGGCGCCGGGCGCCCCGCCCGCGTACGGCTATCCGCAGCCGCTGCCGGAGTCCGCGACCCAACACGGCCCCGGTTACGGGTACCCCAACGCGGCGCAGCCGACGATGCCCGGCCAGTACTTCCCGGTGCCCCAGGGACCGCCCGGCCAGGGCGGGGTCCCGATGCTGTCGATCGGCGACATCACCGTGATGAGCGACGCGGTCGTCACCCCGTCCGGGACGATGCCGCTCAAGGGCGCCGTCTGGACGGCCACGGACATGTCGCGCACGGAGGAGAAGATCCCGACGCACGCGGTCGTGCTGGCGATCGTCTTCGCGCTGTTCTGCCTGATCGGTCTGCTGTTCCTGCTGATGAAGGAGAAGCGGACCACCGGCTTCATCCAGGTCACGGTCACCAGCGGCGGCCGGCACCACGCGACGATGATCCCGGCCATGGGCCCGCACACCTTCCCCGCGGTGATGGGCCAGCTCAACCAGGCCCGCTCCATGAGCGCCTGAGTCACGGGGCCCGCGCGTGGCGCGCTTCGAGCACACGGTCTCCGTCGCCGCCCTGGACCGCGGCTGGTTCGAGGAGGCCGCCGGAACGCTGCTGGACCTCCTGGACGCCTCCCGGGAGGGTGAGGGCGGGGCCGTTCTGCTGGCCGACGGGCGGCCCGTGGACGGCCTCCGGCTGCTGAAGGGGCGTCACCTGCGGCCGGGGGCCCGGTACGGGAGCACGCCGGAGCCCGTCGGGGCGGGTGACGAAGCCCCGGGGTCCGTCCCGGTGTCGGAGGCGACCGTCCTGCGCGCGTGGCGGCCCTCGCGTTCCATCGAGGTGGAGCACGTCCTGGAGGAGGCCTCCTTCTCCGTCCGGACGAAGATACTGTTGCGCGAACCGCTGACGCCCGGGGCCCTGGAGCTCTCCCTGTCCGGCCACAACCCCGAGGGCGGTTCGCTGTACCGCTTCTCCGGACGCGGCAAGGCCGATCCGGCCGCGTGGTGGGCGGCGGTGGACCGGCCCTCCTCCGCACCTCCGGCCGCCCGGCCCCCGGTGTCCGGCCGGGCGGTGCACCGGCTGGGCAAGGCCCGGCTGACCATCACCCCGCGCCCGGCCGAGGACGGTTCCTGGCAGGTCTCCGTGGTGCTGGCCGCCCGCGGGCGATGGCTGCTGCGGCCGGTCGGCGCGGTGGCGCTGTTCTTCGCCCGAGGCCCGGTGACGCGGGGCTTCCGCGAGGCGGTGGACCGTGCGGCCGAGGAGTGGAACACGGCGCTCGCGGAGCTGACGCCGCTGCACGGCGAGGCGTTGCGCGCGGAGATCGCCGAGGCGCTGACGGAGCCGCCGGAGCCGCCCGACCCCGACCTCTCTGGTCCCACCCGATTCGCCCGGCCCGCCTGATCCCACTGATCTGCCTCATCCCGGCTGTTCCCACTGATCTGCCTCATCCCGGCTGATGCCACTGATCCGCCTGATCCCGGCTGATGCCACCCCCTGACCCCTTCTTGAACATGTTCAGGAAGGGGTCTACAGTCACGCCCACAAGCATTTTTGAACGCGTTCAAGGGAGGGTGGGGCATGGACCTCACTGTTGTCGCGTACGTCATCTATCTGCTGATCACCGTGGCGCTCACCGTCTGGGTCGCGCGCACGCTCAGCCGCAACGGACGGATCTTCCTCGCCGACGTGCTGCACGGGAACGAGAAGCTCGCCGACGCCGTCAACCACCTGTTGGTGGTCGGCTTCTACCTGGTCAACCTCGGGTTCGTCACGCTCTACCTGAGATACGCCGGCGGGGTGGCCAACGCCCGTGAGCTGTTCGAGGCCCTCTCGGTGAAGGTGGGCGTGGTGCTGCTGGTGCTCGGCGTCATGCACCTGGGCAATGTCTGGGTGCTCAGCCGCATCCGCCGCCGCAGCGCCCTGGAGCGCGAGCAGACCCCGCCCGTACCGCCGGGGACCTGGACGCCGCCGGCCACCCAGGGACCGTGGGCCGCTCCCGCACCAGGGCGGTGAGCCCGGTGACCGAGGCCGCGCCCGCGGCGCCGGCGGGGCCCGCCTCGTACACCGCCGCCCGGCCCGCGCCCGTACGCCGGCTCACCGTGCTCTACGACGCGCGGTGCCCGCTCTGCGTCCACCTGCGGCACTGGCTCCAGCGGCAGCGGCAGCTCGTCCCGCTGGACCTCGTACCGGCCGGATCGGCCGAGGCGCGGCGGCGGTTCCCGGAGCTGGACCACGCCGCGACCCTGGCGGAGATCACCGTCGTCGGCGACCTGGGACAGGTCTACCGGGAGACCTCCGCCTGGATCGTCTGCCTCTGGGCGCTGGCCAAGTACCGCTCCCGGGCCCACTGGCTGACCACCCCGGCGGGGCGGCCCTTCGCCCGGGGCACCGTCCTGGCCGCCGCCCGCTACCGCTCCCTGGCCCTCCCGCCCTGCGCCCCCGGGGTCCGCGAGTGCGCCGCCCCGCCCGGAGGACCCGGGGGTCCCCGATAACCTTGGGCCCGTGGTGAAGGAAGAGAAGAACGTGCAGGAGACCAAACCGGCCAAGGCCGCGAAGAGCGAGCAGACCCGCACGCTGATTCTCGAAACGGCGCTCCGGCTCTTCGCGGAGCGCGGCTACGACCGGACGACCATGCGGGCCATCGCCCAGGAGGCGGGCGTCTCGGTCGGGAACGCCTATTACTACTTCTCCTCCAAGGAGCATCTGGTCCAGGGCTTCTACGACCGGATCGCCGGCGAACACGCGGCGGCGGTCCGGCCCGTGCTGGAGGGCGACCGGGATCTGACCGTACGCATCAGGGGCGTCCTGCTCGGCTGGCTGGACGTGGCGGAGCCGTACCACCGCTTCGCCGCCCAGTTCTTCAAGAACGCCGCCGATCCGGACAGCCCGCTCTCCCCGTTCTCCGAGGACTCGGTGGCCGCCCGCGACGCGGCGATCTCCATCCACGAGCGCTGCATCGCCGGAGCGGACGTCAAGAGCGACCCGGAACTGGCGCCACTGCTGCCGCAGTTGATGTGGCTGATGCAGATGGGGCTGGTGCTGTTCTGGGTGTACGACCGCAGCGAGGGCGCCGAGCGCAGCCGCCGGCTGGTCGAGCGGACCGCGCCGATCGCCGCCCGGGCGATCTCGCTCTCCCGGTTCCGGGTGCTGCGACCCCTGGTACGGCAGATCCACGGTCTGCTGGTGGAGTTCCTGCCGGGCACGGAGACGGCCGGACCCCAGGGGCGAGACGCCCCCGGGGCCCGGCCGGCCGGCTGACCCGTGCGGATCAGATCCAGCTGAGTTCCCACAGGCGCCAGGTGCCGGTGCCGTCGGAGAGGTACTGGGAGCCGGCGACCTCGGAGTTGGCGACGACGTAGTCCTTCTTCTGCCACAGCGGCAGCAGGGGGACGTCCTCGCCGACCAGCGACTGCATCTCCTTGAAGTCGCTGGAGGTCCGGCTGCGGTCGCTGAACTGCTGCGTGGCGGCGATCAGCTGGTCCATCTTCTTGCTGGAGTAGCCGCTGTGCAGGACGTTCCCGGTGCCGACGAGCGGCTGGCTGAAGGTGTCGGGGTCCGGGAAGTCGGGGAACCAGCCGACGGTGTACATCTCGTACTTTCCGGCCGCGTACCCCTTCTGGTACTTCGTCCACTCCACGGCCTCGACCGTGACGTCGAACAGCCCGTCCTTCTCCATCTGACGGCGCAGCTCGGCGGTCTCCTTGGTGTACATGTCGCCCTCGCGGTAGGCGAAGTGGACGGGGACCGGCGTCTCCACTCCGGCCTCCTCCAGCAGTTGCGCCGCGCGCTTGGGGTCGGAGGAGGGGTAGGCGTCGAAGAAGGGGGTGCTGTGGCCGATGTAGCCGGTGGGGATCAGCGAGTACAGCGGGTCGACCGTGCCCTGGTAGACCTTCCGGACCAGGGGGCCCCGGTCGAGGAGCGTGGCGACGGCCTGGCGGACCTTCTTGTCCGCGAACGGCGATCCCTCGCGCTGGTTGAAGATGATGTTGCGGATCTCGGCGCTGGCGGCCTCGGTGACCCGCACGTCCGGGTCGTTCACGTTCAGTTCGGCGAGCGTCTCGGACGGCAGCTGACGGTGGGCGATGTCCACATCGCCGCTGTCCCAGGACGTCTGCAGTTCCTCGGAGGTCTTGAAGTAGCGGATGGTCACCGCCTCGCCGGTCTTCTTGAGCGCGCCCTTGTACTTCAGGTTCGGCACCAGCTCGGCGCTCTTCCCCGACTCGTACGACTTCAGGACGTACGGTCCGGAACCGTCGACCTGGTTGCCCTTGCGGAGCTTGTCCTTCGGGTACTCGGTCGGGTCGACGATCGCGGCGGCGCCGGTGGCGATCTTCTGCGGGAAGGTCGCGTCCTTGCCGGACAGGTTGAACGTGATCGTGCGACCCTCGGTCGTCACCGTGTCGAGCGTGGGGAAGAGACCCGCGGGGCCGACGTCCGACTTGATCGTGAAGATCCGGTCGAAGGAGTGCTTGACGTCCTCGGCGGTGATCTTGCGGCCGTTGGAGAAGGTCAGGTCGTCACGGAGCTTGCACTGGTACGTCTGGAGCTTCTGCCCGACGAATCCGCAGCTCTCGGCGGCGTCCGGTTCCGGCGTGACCGCACCGGGCTTGAAGGTCATCAGCGACTGGTAGATGTTGCTGTAGATCGCCCAGGAACCCGCGTCGTACGCACCGGCCGGGTCGAGGGAGGTGACGACGTCCGACGTCCCGACAGTGATCGCGTCGGTCTTCGCCTCCCCCGACGGGAGCAGTTGCCAGGCACCGACGCCCGCTATCACCAATACCGCGAGAATCGCGAGAATCCGTACCCGGACCGACCGCATTGCCGTGCTCTCCCTTACCAGCCCCACCTCGGCGGTCGCGTTTGTGACGCGCACATCGCCGCATGTTCGCGCTTACCCAATCACACGATTTTCACATCTGGAAGAGTAAATGGGGCGCTCACAGCCTTTTATTGGACACGCGCCCGAACCTCTGTCCGAAAAGGCTGTTTCGCGCTTCCTACCTGCGGGTTTCCGTAGCTGACGGTGACTCTGCGGTGTGGATTTCATGACGAGGCGCCCAGGGCTCCCGGAACGTCGCACCCGCAACGGAGGCGGACGCGCCCTACGACTACGCCTGACGGGAGGCCAGCTCCACGACGGTGATGTCGGAGGGGGCGCCCACCCGGACCGGCGGGCCCCAGGCGCCCGCACCGCGCGAGACGAAGAGCTGGGTGTCGCCGTAGCGTTCGAGTCCGGCGACGGTGGGGTTGGCCAGCTCGGCGAGGAGGTTGCCGGGCCAGAGCTGTCCGCCGTGGGTGTGGCCGGAGAGCTGGAGGTCGACGCCGTGCTCGACGGCGTCGTGGATGACGACGGGCTGGTGGGCGAGGAGGACGGCGGCCCGGCCGCGGTCCCGGTCGCCCAGTGCGCGGCCGAAGTCGGGCCCCTGCCCCTCGATCTCGCCCGCGATGTCGTTGACGCCGGCGAGGTCGAAACCCTCGATCTCGACCCGGGCGTTCTCCAGCGGGATCAGGCCCAGTTCGCGGACGTGGTCGACCCACTGCTCGGCGCCGGAGAAGTACTCGTGGTTGCCGGTGACGAAGAAGCTGCCGTGCCGGGCGCGCAGGGCGGCCAGCGGTTCGGCGGCGGAGCCCAGGTCCGCGACGGACCCGTCGACGAGGTCGCCGACGACGGCGACCAGGTCGGGCGAGGTCGCGTTGATCGTGTCGACGATCCGGCGGGTGTGGGCGCGGCCGAGGATCGGCCCGATGTGGATGTCGCTGACCACGGCGATCCGGAAGCCGTGGGCGGAGCGGGGCAGTTTGGCCAGCGGGACGGTGATCCGCCGGACGCTGGGCCCGCGCAGCACGCCGTACGTGCCGTACCCGACGGTGGCGAGTCCGGCGGCGGCGGCCGCGCCGCCGACCACCCGGGAGACGAAGAGCCGCCGGGAGGAGCCGGGAGCAAGGACGGGAGAGGTGGCGCCCTGGGCTTCCGCGGAGGGTTCCGCTTCCGGTTCCGCCACGGGCTCCGGGGCCGTACGCGCGACGGCTTCCGAGCCGTTGGGGGCACCACCCGACCGGGACGGCACCAGCTCTTCGGCACGAGGACGGGTCTCGCCCGGGACGTCGACGAGGACGCCGGAAGCCGTTCCGCTTTCCGCCGCGCCCGCCCCTGCGTCACGCCGGGCGAGGAGCCGCCGGAGAAGGGGGCGTACCGCCTCGCCCACGAGCAGCGCCAGCGTCAGGTAGAGCAGACAGGCCAGCCAGAGGAAGCCCGGCCAGGCCAGCACCTGCTGGAGCCAGAAGGGGGCTCCCACCCGGCCGGACGTCATGGCGCCGACGGTCAGCAGGGGCAGGACGAAGGCCGCGACGGTGCCCGCCCGGCGCAGCGGGCTGCCCGGCGCGGTCGTGTCACCGACGAAGCGGCGCCACAGATACCGGTGCACGGCGCCGAGCAGCGCCAGCACGAAGAGCCCCACCAGAGCGAAGACCACTGCTGCCATCCGAGCTTCCCCACGTTCCCGTCGTCATGCGCGGTCGTCCGTCATGCGCGGTCGTCGCGCAAAGCCCTCACTCCGCGCAACCCGATCACGCCGACCGCCGTCCCCAGAGACAAGGACGTGATGGCGAGCAGCAGGTGCACCCAGAAGTACCCGGTCGGCTCGCCCGCGTCGTCGAAGGCGAGCCCGCTGCCGTCCTGCCACAGGTTCTTGAGAGACCCTGCCGCAGGCTCGTGGCAGGCCCGTTCGATACTGGCAGGCACGGCCACCCCACTCCGAAGGACACCTCATGAAGCTCAGCCGCCGCGTCTCCTGGTTCCTGCTCACGTTCGGCGTCTGGTCTTGGGTGATCTGGGTGACCTTCGCGAAGAACCTCTGGAAGGACGGGAGCGGTCTCGCCTTCGACGACGCGGGAAACCCGACCGCGTACTTCTGGGTCCACCTCGCCCTCGCTGTCACGTCGTTCATTCTAGGGACGGCCGTCGGAGTGATCGGCTTCCGGGGTGTCCGAGCGAGCAAGAAGTAAGGCCCCGCCGATGCGCCACGGGGGGAGACGCACAGGCGGGGCGGGCTTGCGGGTCAGCCGGTGAGGGGAACGGGCTGACCGGGATTGTCCAGCCACGCGGACTCTCCCGTGGTGGTCACGGTCAGACCGAACCGCTCGGGTCCGGGACGTCCGTGCAGCAGCCACCACGTGTACGCGGCTTCCGCTTCGTTCCAGAGCCGCCGTGGTCCGTGCTGCCACACCGTGTACTGGTCGTCCGACTTTTCGTCCCAGTCCTCGGCTGACCACGAGGTGGCGTCCGTCGTGGCGAGCCACAGTCGGGATGCCACGCCTTCTACGTCGGGCTTGTCGTGCCATGTCCACCACACGTCACGGAGCTGTAGCCCCATGGCGAACTGCGCGGCGTGATCGTCACCAGCTACCCGCCACGGCGGCAGGGTGGTGGTCGACTCGTCGGGCTGGTGGTCGTCGCGCACGACGTCCCGGAAGATCCGTAGGTCGGCCCGCTGGTTCCGCATGAGCATGAACGCGGAGTGCGGCGAGAATCGGCCCGACGCGCCTCCGGGCTCATCCACGGTCAGGTGAAGCAGCCCGTAGCAGAGCCAGGGCGAATCCCACGGCGTGAGGATGACACCCCCGGGCTTCACCTGTTCGAGCCATGGGCGGGGGACGGAGCGCACGGAGCACGTGGCAACGAGTCGGTCGTACGGGGCGTGGTCCGCGTACCCCTCGGCCCCGTCTCCGGTCACCACGTGTGCGGTGATTCCCTCCTTCCGCAGCCGGTCCCGGGCTTCGGACGCCAACGCGGGGTCCACTTCGACGCTCGTCACGTTCTTCGGGCCGGCGACGTAGGCCAAGAGACCCGCGTTTTACCCGGTTCCGGTACCGATCTCCAGGACCCTGTATTCCGGGGCCACATCGAGCATGTGCAGCATCCGGAACACGATGGACGGAGCCGAAGCGGACGACGACGCCCACCGCTCCCCGTCCTTGGGGTCCTCGCCGTCGTTGATCTGCGTCACCACGGAGTCGTTGGCATAGACCATGCGGAGCCAAGTTTCCGGGGCGTTGGCGCGGTCGCACGGCTTCAGCTCGTCGCCCAGGTAGACACGTTCGGGAACGAACGCGGATCGGGGAACGGCCCATGCCGCGCGCTCCCACTCGGGGCGCATCGGCGCGTCTGTGTCGGCTTTCACTGCGCCGAGCAAACCGCGGATGGCGATCTGCTCGGACGCTGCGAGATTCGGTGTCGTCACCGGCGCTAGTCCTTCTTGTGCTTCGGCGGGTCCTTCGGCTTGGCCGTGTCGCTCGACGGTTTGGACGTGCCCGGGTCCTTCCCTCCGGAGTGCTGTCCGCTGCCGCCGCTTCCGCCCTTACCCGTTCCCCATCCCATGGTGTTGCTCCTGTCGGTTACGGACTTTCTGCGAAACCCGCCCGATGGTCTTCCGTCCCCACGGAAGTCCCATCGGGCGGCGTGCTGCTCCCGGACGCGAGGGTGTGAGTCGGACAGGCTGCGTCCGGGGCGTTCGGTTCCGAGACCCGGCGGGACGCCGGTCTGATTCGTCGCGTCCGCCCGCTGCCGGGGGTCGGACTCCGCCGAGTCTCGGAAGTCTTGAGGTGCGCGGGGAAATGCGCCGCCGCGTCCCGACGGGACCACTGGTGGCAGGGCCTCACCGGGGGTCGGGGGTCTCAGACGGGCGTCAAAGCGTCCGGCGGGACCGGCCACTCACGGCCCCCGCCCTCGGGCCAGACAAACGCCGTGGGTAGCTTCCTGCGTTCCCCTGGCAGGTCGGCCGGGTCCTCGTAGTCCCGGATCACATCGCGCAGGATGCCGACCCTTCCCGCGTCGTCTCCCACGCGACGGCCGACATCCTTGGAGCTGACCACTACGGGCACTTCGGCGCGTGCCGGTAGACGACGACCGGGGGGCCCGACACACGCCCCAGAGAGCCCCGGCGTACCGGCTCAAGCGTCCTGATCGCCTTCATGCACACCGGGCACGTCTCACCCGCCGGCGCAAAGGTCCCGTACTCGTCATTGCTCGCGTCTGTGTCGATCACTGTGGCCATCGATGCTGTCCCCTCGGTGTCGGCGATGCGTATCGACGCTAGGAGGACGCCCATTCGGGGCTCTACAAAGTTGCATGAGTTTGCACATCAATTCCCACGAGTGATAGCGGTATTGACGCTGTCTCTACTGTTCAGCGAAGCTTGTGCAAGCCCGAGCAAGCACCTAGACCAGGGAGCCAGCCATGGCCGTAGAGTTCGTCGGCATCGACCCGAACACCGATCGGGATCACTGCCCGACGGTGTGGGCGGACGCGGAAGCTCAGGAGATCTTGTTGCAAGGATGGAAGCCGGACGCCAGGACTCAGACCCGGTGCGAGGCGACCAGCCCGGCGAACGGATCGGTCCCTGAGAGCGAGGCCGTCGTGCGGATCCCCGCCCGCATGATTCCGATGATCAGGGAGGCCTGCGATGCCGTCGAGCGCGCCCAGCTTCGCTGAGCTGCTCGGGCGGTGCGAGCGGGTGGCCGTCCACCTGGAGATGCGTGACTCCTACGCGTCTACCGACCGGTTCGACGCATGGAAGCGGGGCGAGCGAATCAACTGGGAAGACCGCGAGTCCTGGTGGCACCCGTACGACCAGTTGATCACGGACACCGTGGCGCGGGGTGTGTCGATCCGGCGGGCCCGCATCGTCTCCGAACCGGTGACGGAGTACATCCACTGGGAGCACTACGTGACACAAGCAAACGTCACGGCGGGGGAGGAAGTCCGATGGCTACCGCGACGACGGGCCACGGACATCCCCCTCCCGGGAAACGACTTCTGGCTCTTCGATGGCGAGCTCCTGCGAGTGCACCACTTCTCAGGGGACGGCGCTGTGGTCGAGGATGAGATCACCTCGGACGCGGAGATCGTGAAACTCTGCTCGTCGGCCTTCGAAGCCGTCTGGGAGCGATCAGTCCCGCACCACCTGTACGCGATCTGACGAAAGCCAGCTTCATGCCCCCGCACCCCTCATCGAGTGTTCAGCAGGCCCGGGAAGAACTGGCGGGCCTGCTGCGCAATCTCCGCAGGGATGCCGGAATCAGCGGGCGGGAGCTGGCCGTCAGGTGCGGCTGGTCGGATGCGAAGGCGTCGCGCATCGGAAACGCCAGGACG
Organism: Streptomyces sp. CNB091; assembly: GCF_000377965.1. NCBI lineage: Bacteria > Bacillati > Actinomycetota > Actinomycetes > Kitasatosporales > Streptomycetaceae > Streptomyces > Streptomyces sp. CNB091. The sequence goes on along the minus strand of NZ_KB898991.1, from coordinate 37,575 downwards.
CCACCCTCCGACGCCGACATCCGAGCGTGGTGCCGAGCCTGTGATGCCGCCGACCAGGCGCCGGACCTGATTGCGACGAACAGGCAATCCGCGGAGGCCCACATTCAGTGGAGACGGCTCCAGCGCACCGGCCTCCGTCGGGTTCAGGAGTCCACCGAGAGCCTGTACCAGCGAACCCGTCTGTTCCGGGTCTACGTCTCCGACGTGATCCCCGGATTCCTCCAGACGCCCGGGTACGCTACGGCACTTCTGTCTTCCATCGCGGAGTTCCGAGGGGCACCCGACGACGTGACCGATGCCGTCAAGGTCCGCATGAGACGTAATGCGGTGCTGACCAACGGTGCACACCGGTTCTCGTTCGTTCTGGAGGAATCGGTCCTGCGCTATCGGCTGTGTACGGTCGAGACCATGGCTGCGCAGCTAGGCCACCTCTTGGGGGTCATGGATCTCCAGAACGTGGCCGTGGGAATCGTGCCGTTCTCGGCCCAACGGACCGTATGGCCCATGCCGACGTTCACGATGTTCGACGATGCCAGGGTGCACGCGGATACTTTGGACGCCGCATCCACCCTCACACAGCCGAGCCAAGTGGACCTGTATGCGCAGGCATTTGGACGCCTCTCGCAGGGTGCGGTGCGGGGAGGCGCCGCACGTTCTCTCGTGGCCTCTGCCCTGGCTGCCCTTGGGTAGCCCGAGGTCGGCAGCGGGCGCATGACAAAGCCCCCGCACTCGTCGCCCTGGTGTGGCTGACGAGTGCGGGGGGGGCGCGGCATCAGCCGTTCAGTACACCCGTAAGGCGGGGCTACCGCCCTGCCGCCGAAGAATGCGCCACCGACGCTACGAACGCAAGGCCGACCACTTCCTCGCCTTCACCAGCATCGCCTGCACCCTCATCTGCTACCGCAGGCTCGCCAAATGAGACGACTTCTAAGCCTCCGTCGGTCCGTGAGGTCACGTCGTACCGTCATGGCTCCGCCCGCTGGTCACCCCGCTGCGGACACAGCAAAGCCCCGGCGGCCCGCAAGGGACAACCGGGGCTCGGCTCGGGCGTCAGAGGGCGGCCAGCGTCTCTTCGTCGTCCTGGTCCCCATCCGACTCAAGGCGACGCCAGTTGAGCGTCACCCGGTTATCGACAGCGATGTACTTCCGGGTCTCCGGGTCCCGGCCGGGACCGACGGAGACACCCTCAAGGAAGAGGTCGAGGAACTCGCGGCGCTTGAACACGTCCCACGCCGCCCACGGGGAACCGGGGCCCAACGGGTCCTCCCCCGGTTCGCGCCAGTCCGACGGAACCTGAATCGCTGCGGCGGCCATCTCGTTCAGTTCTTCCAACTTGGCCGAGCACTGGTCCTCGAAGCTCCGGTACTGCTCCATCGTCGCCCGCCACGTGGCCAGTTCGTCCCGCCCTCGGTAGAGCCCCGCCGTGCGGTTTGCCTGAAGTTCGGCGATGGAGTTGCGGACGTGCTCAAGGTGGGCTTCCGCCTCTCGTCGTTCCTCCTGGACTCCGGACAGGTCACGCTGGAGCGCGAACCGGAGTGCCGCCTGCGCGAGCCACTCCCTGTCCTCGTCGTCATCGGGGTCCGCGCCGGTAAGTCGTGCCCAAACGCAGCGGGCCACGTGGTCGTCGGCGTCCTTGCGCTTGATGCTCAGGCCACCGTGCCCCTTGGGGTTGGCGCACATGTAGTAGTCCTGTCCGCCGTTGTTCTTGCTCTGCCCCAGAGAGCCCGTGCAGATCTCGCAGGTCGCGAAGCGCCATCCGCTCAGGAGGGTGGGCGTGGCCTCCCCGCCGGGCTGTCTGTTGGTCTTCGTGCGCTTGCTGCGCTTCTCCTGGAGCTCCAGCCACCTGGCCCCCACGACGACACCTCTGTGAGGGGCAAGGAGCGCCCCGCCCTCGTCCCGGGCGATGACGTTCACGTACGCCTTGCCCCGCTTCACTCGTTCGCTGGCAAAGCCTCCTACGGCCGGGTGGGAGAGGATCCAGCGCACTGTCTGCGCGCGCCACCGGATCGGACTTTCCTCGTTCGATACGCGGCGCTTCTTGATGGACTGCATCCGCTTCTCGGTGGCCCGCCGTTCGGCCTCGCCGGGGGCCGGTGCGTCTTCTGACTCCAGTATCGTCGCGATCTTGTTGTCGGAGATTCCGGCGAAGGACATCTCCACCATGCGCTCGACGATCTCGACGTGCTCCGGGTTGTCTTCGTCCGGCTCAAGGACGGACACGACAAGGTTGCCGATCTTCTCCCGGACAGCGCGCATGCCATACGGGGCAGAGCTGGAGTGCCGGCCGCCGACTGCCCTGATCTCGTCCTTGGCTCCGCGCAGGCGCTCCGCCTTGATGTCGCTGTCCTGCTTCGCAAGTGCCGCGATCAGCGTGAAGATCGCGACGCCGATCGGATTCGACGTGTCGAGGAACGGTTCGAGTACGGAGACGAAGCGGACGCCGTACTTCTTGAACTCCTTGTCGATCTCCAGCGCGTCGTGGGCACCCTTGCGGGTCAGCCGGGACAGTTCGTTGACCACCACCACGTCGACCTCGCCCGCGCGCACAGCGGACATGAGGTCTTCGAACGCCGGGCGGATCGCATGTGGATCCCAACCGGACCTTCCGACGTCTTTGAAGGCGTGAACGACCTCCCACCCTCGGCTCGCCGCCAGTGCCTCACCGGCTGCCATCTGTGCTTCCGGCGACGCCTCGGACGAGTCCGGGCGGGCCTTGGACTGTCGGGCGTACAGGGCCACTCGCACCGTGTCGAGCTGCTCGGCACCCACGGCCGAAACGAAGAAGGTCAAGGCCTCTCACCTGCTCTTTTCTGTCGTTGAAACTCTGCCGGTTAGTTACATATAGAAAGTGAGTCAGATGAACCAGCTCCACACCCCGAACGCGAGCAGGAACCAGGACACGCGGCGGCTGAGCTTCATGGGTCCAGTATCGCCGCCGCCTCCCGGTCCCCTCCCCCGGGGTGGCGTCCGAACGGGGCCGTCCCGGCGTTCCCTGCGGCGGGTCAGCCGGTCCGGGTCCGCATCCACACCCTCGCCCTGTACGTTTCCGACCGTGCCTGCTCTGAAAAAGATCGCCCTCACGGTCACCTCCGCCGCCTTGTTGTCCGGTTTCGTCCTGAGTCCCGCCGCGGCGGCCGACAAGGACAAGAGCGACGGCAAGCAGCCCAAGCCGCCGAGCACGATGTCCAGCCTCGGCGGGGAGCAGCTCGCCAAGGCCGGCACCCAGGTCAATCTGGGCCCGGGGGCGCCGGTGCTGCCCAAGAAGCTGACCGGCCGGTCCTGGATCGTCGCGGACGCGGAGAACGGCGACGTCCTGGCGGCGCACAACTCGCACTGGCGGCTGCCGCCCGCCTCCACGATGAAGATGCTCTTCGCGGACACCGTCCTGCCCGCGCTCCAGCCCACCTCCCTGACCCACAAGGTGACGGAGGGCGAGCTGTCCGGGGTCGGCGAGGGCAGCAGCCTGGTCGGGATCAAGGAGGACCACACCTACACGGTCCACGACCTGTGGCTCGGGGTGTTCCTGCGGTCGGGCAACGACGCGGTACACGTCCTGTCGGAGATGTACGGCGGCATCCCGCAGACGGTGGCCGCGATGCAGAAGCACGCCGAGGAGCTCCAGGCCCTGGACACCCGGGTGGTCTCGCCGGACGGGTACGACGCGCCGGGCCAGGTCTCCAGCGCCTACGACCTGACCCTGATCGCCCGCAGCGGACTCCAGAAGAAGGACTTCCGTGAGTACGCGGCGACCGCGTCGGCCGACTTCCCCGGCGAGGAGAAGAAGGGGAAGAAGCGCGACTCCTTCGAGATCCAGAACACCAACCGGCTGATCACCGGGGACCTCGGCGTGGACCCGTACCAGGGCATCGCGGGCGTCAAGAACGGCTACACCACCCAAGCGGGCAACACCTTCACCGGCGTCGCCGAGCGCAACGGCAAGGTCCTGCTGGTCACGGTCATGAACCCGTCGGCGGAGGAGAGCCACGCCGTCTACAAGGAGGCCGCCCACCTGCTCGACTGGGGCTTCGCCGCGAGCGGCAAGGTGACCCCGGTCGGCGAGCTGGTACCGCCGAAGTCCGTGGACACCGGCACCGGCACCGCGACCGGTGGCAAGGGCGCGGCGCCCGCCGCCGGAGCCGACCAGGGCTCGGGGGGTCAGGCGGAGGCCACGCACGCGTCGGCGGCCTCGGACGGTTCCAGCGGGGTCGGGATCGCCCTGGCGATCATCGGCGGTCTGCTGGTGTTCCTGGCCGGCGGGGTGTTCCTCGTCAACCGTCGCTGGCCGCTGACCGGCCTGGCCCGCCGCACCCCGCAGGCGGCCGACCCGGCGGAACCCGTCGAGCCGACCGAGCCTGTCGCGCCGACGGCCTCGGCCGCCCCGACCGACAAGTCCTAGACGACCTCAAGTCCTGGACGGCCGACGAGTCCCAGGGCGTGTCCGGCGGATCTTGACCGGGTCCGCCGGACAGGGGCCTAGACGCGGGTGGAGCCGCCGGGTCCCGTAGCGGCTCCACCCGGTCCCGGCCCGACCGCCCCCGGGCCCTCCGCGCCCGGGCCCTCCGCGCCGGGGGCCTGTTCGGTCTCCGCGCGGACCTCCTCGTCCTTGCTGCCGGTCGCCGTCCAGGCGGCGCAGAACAGCAGCAGCTTCGCGGTGAAGTTGATCCACAGGAGCAGCGCGATCGGCACGCCGAACGCGCCGTACATGCTCTTGCCCGCGACCTCCCGCATATAGCTGCCGAGCAGCAGCTTGAGAAGTTCGAAGCCGACCGCCCCGAGCAGGGCAGCGACCACCAGCCGCCGCCGGGGCGGCTCCACCCCGGGCAGCAGCGTCAGCAGGTAGAGCAGCAGCAGGAAGCCGGCGACGACCGCGACCGCCAGGGCGGCCACCCGCAGCAGGACGCCGCCGGCCCCGTCCTCGGGGATGCCGATGAGGTCGGCGGTCCAGCCGACCGCCGTCGAGCCGATGGTGGAGACCGCCAGGGTGGCGAGCGCCGCGCCGCCGAGGCCGACCAGCAGCACGGCGTCCTTCACCTTGGCGACGACGGGGTTGGCCTCCTGGACCTCGTCCAGCTCCCAGACCGCGCGCAGGCACTCCCGCATGGAGCCGACCCAGCCGACACCGGTGAACAGCAGCAGCGCGCCGGCCACGAGGCCGACCGTGCCCGCGTTGGCGATCAGCCCGTCGATGCCCAACTGGTCGGAGATGCCCGGCACCTGGTCGGCGAGCTTCTCCTTGACGGTGTCGACCTGCTGGTCGCTCAGCAGGGCGGCGGCGACGGCCGCGCCGACCGCGATCAGCGGGAAGAGCGCCAGGAAGCTGATGAAGGTGATCGCCGCCGCGAGCCTGGCCCAGTGGACCCGGTCCAGCCGCTCGTAGGAACGCCACACGTGCGTCTCCATCAGCCGGGCGACCAGGGGCCCGATCACCGGGAGTTTCTTCAGCCAGTCCATGACGTCACGCGTACCCTCCTGGGCCCGGAACATCGGCGGCCCGCCCCGGACTCTCCCGGACCCTTCCGGCGGAACTCCGCCACGCTCCGCCGACACTCACTCCATCACCCGTTCCGGTGAGCGAATTCACCAATGCCGCGAAGGGGATTTCCCGGACGATACGGTCACCCTCATGTCCGTCGACACGGTGTCCTTGACCGGCTGGGGCCGCACCGCCCCGACGACCGCCGTGCGGTTTCGCCCCCGCACCCACGAGGAGGCGGCCGCCGTCGTCCGGGGGCGTGGGCCCCGGGGTGTCATCGCGCGCGGGCTGGGGCGGTCGCCCGGGGACGCGGCGCAGAACGCGGGCGGCTCGGTGCTCGACCTCACGGGCCTGGCCCGGGTCGGCGGCGTCGACGCCGCCGCCGGCGTGGTGCGCTGCGACGCGGGGGTGAGCCTGGAGCGGCTGCTGCGGGTACTGCTGCCGCTCGGCTGGCTCCCGCCCGTCGTGCCGGGGACCGGCAGGGTGACGGTCGGCGGGGCGATCGGCTCCGATCTGTCCGGCCTCGACCACCGCCGCTCCGGCTCGTTCGCCCGGCACGTGAGCGCCCTGGAGCTGCTCACCGCCGACGGCGAGGTGCGTACGGTGCTGCCGGGCACCGCCCTCTTCGACGCGACCGCCGGGGGCCTGGGGCTGACCGGGGTGATCCTGGGCGCCACCCTGCGCCTGCGGCGCGTGACGACCGGGCTGATGTCCGTCTCCACCGAGCGCGCCGGGGACCTGGACGATCTGCTGGCCCGCTTCACCGCGGGCGGCGACCGGCTGCCGTACGCCTCCGCCTGGATCGACCTGATGGCCCGGGGCCGGGCGACCGGACGCGGGATCCTCACCCGGGGGGAGCACGTGACCTCGGATATGCGCCTGGCGCACGTGGGGCGCACTCCACTCCCCTCGCGTTTCGGAGGGTCCCGGGGGCGGTTCCGGCTCCCCGGCTTCCCGCCGGTGCCGGGCGGGCTGCTCGGCCCGGCGTCGGCCGCCCTGTACAACGAGGTCCGCTACCGGGGCGCACCCCGTGCGCGGACCGGTGAGCTCCGGCCGGTTTCCGCCTTCTTCCACGGCGCGGACGCCTTCCCGGACGCGAACCTGCTGTACGGCCGGGGCGGCCTGGTGCGCTACCGGTTCGCCGTCGGGTACGGCCGGGAGGAGACCCTGCACCGGGTCGTGCGGCGGATCGCGGAGCGCCGGAGCCCCGCCGTGCGGGCCGTGCTCCAGCGGTTCGGGGCGGCGGACCCCGGCGGGCTGTCGTTCGCCGCGCCCGGCTGGTCCCTGGCCCTGGATCTGCCCGCGGCCCTGCCCGGCCTGGCTCGTTTCCTCGACGACGTCGACGAGGAGGTGGCCGCCGCCGGGGGCCGGGTCTGCCTGGCCAAGGACTCCCGGATGCGGCCGGAGACGGCGGCCGCGATGTACCCGGGTCTCGCGGACTTCCGGGAGCTGCGGGCACGGCTGGACCCGACGGAGGCGTTCCGCTCCGACCTATCGCGCCGGCTCGGGCTGTAGGCCCCAGCGCTGCCCGCGTATCTCCCCCACCCCCCTCTGATCAGGAGATTTCCGTGAAGGATGCCTTCGGCGCCCCGCAGTCCCTGCTCGTCCTCGGCGGCACCTCCGAGATCGCCCTGGCCACCGCGCGCCGGCTGGTCGCCCTGCGCACCCGCCGGGTCTGGCTGGCCGGGCGCCCCTCCCCGGCCCTGGAGTCGGCCGCCGTCGAGCTGCGCGGCCGGGGGGCGGACGTGCGGACCGTCGACTTCGACGCGCTGGACTCCGCCTCCCACGAGGTCGTCCTCGGCAAGGTCTTCGCGGAGGGCGACATCGACGTGGTGCTGATGGCGTTCGGGGTCCTGGGCGACCAGGCGCGGGACGAGGAGGAGCCGATGGCCGCGGTCCGGGTCGCCCAGACCAACTACACGGGGGCGGTCTCCGCCGGGCTGGTGTGCGCCGGCGCACTGCAGGCGCAGGGGCACGGTTCGCTGGTGGTCCTGTCGTCGGTGGCCGGGGAGCGCGCCCGGCGCGCGGACTTCATCTACGGCTCCAGCAAGGCGGGCCTCGACGCGTTCGCGCAGGGGCTCGGCGACGCGCTCCAGGGGACCGGGGTGCAGGTGATGGTCGTCCGCCCCGGCTTCGTCCGGACCCGGGCCACGGCGGGACGGCCGGAGCAGCCGTTCGCGACCGGCCCGGATGAGGTCGCGGAGGCGATCGTCACGGGGCTGCGGCGGCGCTCGGAGAGCGTGTGGGTGCCCGGTTCGCTCCGGGTGGTGATGGCGGCGCTGCGGCACGTCCCGCGCCCGCTGTTCCGCCGGCTGCCGGTCTAGGCCGTCTCGTCAAACGGCCGTCGTCGCCCGCAGGGCGCTCAAGGCCGCAGCGACGAGGCCGACGGCGCGTCGATCGTGTAGCCGCCCTGGGCCGGGACGGCGGGCGTGCCGCCGCCCGCTCCGAACGGGAAGTCCCGGAGCTTGCGCCAGACGGCGTCCGGGCCCTGCTCGTACAGCGCGAAGGATCCGCAGGTCCAGGCGGCCTCGTACTCCGCGAGCTCCTCGTAGGCCCGGTCCATGGCCTCCTCGGCGATGCCGTGGGCCACGGTGACGTGCGGGTGGTAGGGGAACTGGAGCTCGCGCACCAGGGGGCCCGAGGCGTCCCGGACCCGCTTCTGGAGCCAGGAGCAGGCCGAGGCGCCCTCGACGACCTGGACGAAGACGACCGGCGACAGCGGGCGGAAGGTGCCGGTGCCGGAGAGCCGCATCGGGAACGGGCGGCCGGCCGTGGCGATCCGGTCGAGGTGTTCCTCGATCGCCGGGAGGTCGGCCGACTGCGCCTCGGTCGGCGGCATGAGGGTGACGTGCGTGGGAATGCCGAAGGCGGCAGGGTCCCCGAAGCTCGCGCGGCGGTCCTGGAGCAGGCTGCCGTAGGGCTCCGGGACCGCGATCGAAACGCCGAGCGTTACGGTCCCCACGTCGTTCTCCTCCACCGTCGATGGTCGATTTTCGGTCATGCCGCGTGGGCCGGGTTTCCGGCCCACGCGTTCCGTCGCCGCAAGTGTGACCCCTGCGGCCATGATCTCGCCAGGGTCCTTGGACTCAGTGCTTCGCGGGCAGGAAGCCCATCCGGTCGTATGTCTGTGCCAGGGTCTCCGCGGCGACGGCCCTGGCCTTCTCCGCTCCCTTGGCCAGGATGGCATCCAGCGTCTCCGGGTCGTCCAGATACTGCTGGGTGCGGGTCCGGAAAGGAGTGACGAATTCCACCATGGCCTCGGCCAGATCGGTCTTCAGCGCACCGTAGCCCTTGCCCTCGTAACTCCGCTCCAGGTCCTCGACGGGGCTGCCGGAGAGGGTGGAGAGGATCGTGAGGAGGTTGCTGACGCCCGGCTTCTTCTCGGCGTCGAAGCGGATCACCGTGTCGGTGTCGGTGACCGCGCTCTTCACCTTCTTCGCCGTGACCTTCGGGTCGTCGAGCAGGTTGATGAGGCCCTTCGGCGTGGAGGCCGACTTGCTCATCTTCACCGCCGGGTCCTGGAGGTCGTAGATCTTCGCCGTCTCCTTGAGGATGTACGGCGCGGGGACGGTGAACGTCTGTCCGTACCGGCCGTTGAACCGCTCGGCGAGGTCGCGGGTCAACTCGATGTGCTGGCGCTGGTCCTCGCCCACCGGGACCTGGTTCGCCTGGTAGAGCAGGATGTCCGCGACCTGGAGCACCGGGTAGGTGAAGAGGCCGACGGTGGCCCGGTCGGTCCCCTGCTTGGCGGACTTGTCCTTGAACTGCGTCATCCGGGAGGCCTCGCCGAAGCCGGTGAGGCAGTTCATCACCCAGCCGAGCTGGGCGTGCTCGGGCACATGGCTCTGGACGAAGAGCGTGCAGCGCTCGGGGTCCACACCGGCCGCCAGCAGCTGCGCCACGGCGAGCCGGGTGTTGGCCCGCAGCTCGGCGGGGTCCTGCGGGATCGTGATCGCGTGCAGGTCCACGACCATGTAGAAGGCGTCGTGGCTCTCCTGGAGCGCCACCCACTGGCGCACCGCGCCCAGGTAGTTGCCGAGGTGGAACGAGCCCGCGGTGGGCTGGATCCCGGAGAGCACGCGCGGACGGGCGGCCGCACCGGTGCGGCCCGTCTGCGGCTGGTCGGTGGGGAGGTCAGAGGCCATGGCTCCATTGTCTCAGGTACGGGGGCGATCTCCGGCAGCCGGTGCGGGGCGAAGAGGGCGCGTACCCGCGGGGGCTCGGAGCACGGGAGCGCACGCCCGAGATGAACCGCACATTTCGGCTGCCCGGCGTGCGACGGCGGGCGCGCCGGGCGATGGAGGTTTCCCGGCGCGGGTTCCGACCGACGATACAAAGTGGGCACCACCCCCGCCCACGCCGCACGACGAACGGAGATCCCGTGTCGATCACGGAAACCGCAATCGCCTCCGCCGAGGCGCACAGCGCGCACAACTACCACCCGTTGCCGGTCGTCGTGGCCTCGGCGGAGGGCGCCTGGATGACGGATGTCGAGGGCCGCCGGTACCTCGATCTGCTCGCCGGATACTCGGCACTCAATTTCGGCCATGGCAACCGTCGGCTCATCGACGCGGCCAAGGCCCAGCTGGACCGGGTGACGCTGACGTCCCGGGCCTTCCACCACGACCGGTTCGCCGACTTCTGTACGGAGTTGGCGGCGCTGTGCGGCATGGAGACGGTGCTTCCGATGAACACCGGCGCGGAGGCCGTGGAGACCGCGGTGAAGACCGCCCGCAAGTGGGGCTACCGGGTCAAGGGCGTGCCGGACGGCATGGCGAAGATCATCGTGGCCTCGGACAACTTCCACGGCCGCACGACCACGATCGTCAGCTTCTCCACCGACCCGGAGGCGCGGGCCGACTTCGGCCCGTACACCCCCGGCTTCGAGATCGTCCCGTACGGGGACCTCACCGCGATGCGGGAGGCCATGACCGAGAACACCGTGGCGGTGCTGATCGAGCCGATCCAGGGCGAGGCCGGGGTGCTGGTGCCGCCGGCCGGCTACCTCCCCGGCGTACGGGAGCTGACCCGTGAGCGGAACGTGCTGCTCATCGCGGACGAGATCCAGTCGGGGCTGGGGCGTACCGGGAAGACGTTCGCGCTGGAGCACGAGGGCGTGGTGCCGGACGTGTACCTGCTGGGGAAGGCGCTCGGCGGCGGGGTGGTCCCGGTGTCGGCGGTCGTCTCATCGGCGGACGTCCTCGGCGTGTTCCGGCCGGGCGAGCACGGCTCCACGTTCGGCGGGAACCCGCTGGCCTGCGCGGTCGCGCTGGAGGTGATCGCGATGCTGCGGACCGGTGAGTACCAGCAGCGGGCGGCCGAGCTGGGCGACCATCTGCACCGGGAGCTGGGCCTGTTGACGGGCGGCGGCGCGGTGCGGGCGGTGCGCGGCCGGGGTCTGTGGGCGGGCGTCGACATCGCTCCGGCGCTGGGCACCGGCCGGGAGATCTCGGAGAAGCTGATGAAGCTGGGGGTGCTGGTGAAGGACACCCACGGCTCCACGATCCGGATCGCCCCGCCGCTGGTGATCAGCAAGGAGGACCTGGACTGGGGCCTGGACCGGCTGCGGGCGGTACTGGGCGCCTGAGGGGGCCGGGGGCCGGGCAGCGGCCCCGCAGCGGCCCCTGCCCGCCTGAAGGGGCCGGGGGCCGGGCAGCGGCCCCTGCCCGGCCCCCGGCTCTCAGAGGATGACGTGGGGCAGGAAGCGGGCGTACTCGTCCGTGACCGGCCCCGCCGACTCCCGGATGCCGAGCCCCGCCGCCTCGTCCTCGACGACCCACGCGCCGAGCACCACCCGGTTGCCGTCGAAGTCGGGCAGCGGGGCCGCCTCCTGGTAGCAGCACGGCTCGTCGCGCGTCACGGGCGGCGAGCCGGGGCCGTACAGCTCGACGCCGGCGCCCTCGCGGCCGAGCAGCGGCTTGGACACGTATCCGGCCCCGCCGGGACCGGCCAGCCCGCGCGGGCCGTCGAGGTAGGCGGGCAGCAGGTTGGGGTGGCCGGGGTACAGCTCCCAGAGGACCGCGAGCAGCGCCTTGTTGGAGAGGAGCATCTTCCAGGCGGGCTCGATCCAGCAGGTGGTGCCGGAGCCGCCGCCGTTGTCGAGGGTGTCCAGCACCTGCGGGCCGAAGCGGTCGGTGGCCAGCCACTCCCAGGGGTAGAGCTTGAAGCAGCTGCGGATGAACCGCAGCCGTTCGTCGACGAACCGGCCCGACAGCCGGTCCCAGCCGATCTCCTCGACGGACAGCGCCTCGGTGTCGAGCCCGGCCTGCTGGGCGGTCTCGCGCAGGTACGCGACCGTCATCAGGTCCTCGCCCAGTTCGTCGCCGTCGGAGTGGACGAAGTGCAGCGGCCCCGGCGGCAGCAGGGGCGCCTGCCGCTTCCAGGCGTCGACCAGCCGCTCGTGCAGGGAGTTCCACTGGTCGGCCCCGGGGAACCGGTCCTCCATCCAGAACCACTGCGCGCTCGCGGCCTCCACCAGCGAGGTCGGGGTGTCGGCGTTGTACTCCAGCATCTTCGCCGGGCCCCTCCCGTCGTAGCGCAGGTCGAACCGCCCGTACACAGAGGGCAGTTCGGCTCGGCGGCGCCAGGACTCGGCGACCAGCGCGGCGAGCCGGGTGTCGGTGATGCCGAGGTCGGCCAAGCGGCCCTGCTCGACGATGTGCGCGGCGGCGGCCAGGCACATCGTGTGCAGCTCCTCGACGGTCTCCTCCAGCGCCTCGACCTCCGGCAGCGAGAAGACGTAGTAGGCGCTCTCGTCCCAGTACGGGCGCAGCGAACCGTCCGGGTAGCGGGTGAGCGGGTAGACGACGCCCTGCGCCTCGACGGTCTCCTGCCAGCCGGGGCGCGGCTCGATCGTGCGGCGTTCCACGGCGGTCAGCCGCCGCCGGAGCCGGAGCAGCCGAAGCCGCCGCGGTCGACCGCCGACTTGTCGAAGCTGCCGCCCTGCACCTTGCCGCTGTCGCTCTTGCCGCCGTAGTAGTACGAACCGTTGCCGCCGCTGCGGCACTCGGAGCTCGGCAGGGTCCGCTGCGTCGTGCGGTCGGCGCAGCGCTTGTCCGGCTCCGAGCCGCAGGACGTGATCGTCAGGGCGAGCAGCCCCATACCGCCGAGCACGACCGTGCTCGACCTCAGCCTTCGTGTGGACATGTTCGGTTCTCCCCCGTGGTACGTGATCGGATCCGGCGTCCCTTTTCCGCCACCGGACCTCTTGTCAGATTACTGGGAGGGGGGTGCTGTTCGGAACCTGGCCCTCACGGGAGCACCCGGCACAGGGCGTCGAGCGCGCCCGCCCAGGCGCTCTCCGACGGCGAGCCGTAGCCGATCACCAGGGCGTCGCGGGCGGCCGGGGCGTCCGGGTGCCGGTAGCGGGCGAGACCGTCCAGCGCCAGGCCCTGGAACGCCGCCGCCTGGATCACCGAACGCTCGGCGCCCGGCGGGAGTTCGAGGACCGCGTGCAGCCCGGCCGCGATGCCGCTGACCTCGATGCCCGGCGCGCGCTCGGCGAGCGCCGCGACGAGCTGGTCGCGGCGGCGGCGGTAACGCAGCCGCATGGAGCGCACATGCCGGTCGTACGCCCCCGAGGCGATGAACTCCGCGAGCGTCAGCTGGTCGGGCGAACCGGACATCCAGTCGGAACCGCCCTTCGCCGCCACCACCTCCCCCACCAGGCCCCGGGGCAGCACCATCCAGCCGAGGCGCAGCCCCGGGGCCAGCGACTTGCTGGCGGTGCCGAGATGGACGACCCGCTCCGGGTCGAGGCCCTGGAGCGCCCCCACCGGCTGCCGGTCGTACCGGAACTCCCCGTCGTAGTCGTCCTCCAGGATCAGCCCGCCGGTGGACCTGGCCCAGTCGACGGCGGCGGCGCGCCGGTCCGGGTGCAGCGGTACGCCGGTGGGGAACTGGTGCGCCGGGGTCAGCAGGACCGCGCCCGCGCCGCGCAGCGCGGCCGGCTCGCCGGTCCGGGACCCGTGCTCGTCCAGGGGCAGGCACGGGGTGCGCAGCCCGGCCTCGGTGAGGAGGTCTCTGTGGACGTCGAGGCCGTACGACTCGACGGCGATCTCCCGGACCCCGCGCCGCCGCAGCACCCGGCCCAGCAGGGTCAGCCCGTGCGCGAAGCCGGCGCAGATCACGATGCGCTCCGGGTCGGCGTACACCCCGCGCGCCCGCGCCAGGTACTCGGCCAGCACGGTGCGCAGTTCGACGCGGCCGTGCGGATCGCCGTAGCCGAAGGCCTCGTCGGGCGCGGTGGTGAGCGCCTTGCGGGCGGCCTTGAGCCAGGCGGTGCGCGGAAAGGCGGAGAGATCCGGCGAGCCGGGCTTCAGGTTGTACCCGGCCCCGGACCGCGCCGGCCGGGGCCGGGCCGCCACGGGGTCGGCCCGGCGCGGCGCGGACCGCTGGGCGACCCGGGTCCCCGAGCCCTGGCGGGCGGTGAGCCAGCCCTCGGCGACCAGTTCGGCGTAGGCGTCGGCGACCGTGTTGCGGGCGACGCCCAGGTCGGCGGCGAGCACCCGGGAGGACGGCAGCCGGGTGCCGGGGGCCAGGCGGCCGGTGCGCACCGCCTCCCGCAGCGCCTCCATCAGCCCGCTGCGGAGCCCCTGGCCGACCGGTTCCAGATGCAGGTCCGCGCCGAAAGTGGCCCAGGAATCCGTCATGCCAATGGACCATACTGGGGTGCCATCGGGGCCGTAGCGTCGTCCTCATGACCTCGACACACGAGCACCACCACGCCCCGGCCGACCTCTCCCCCGAGGAACCGCACCGGATCTCCGTCTCCCAGCTTCTCCCGGACGTCTACAAGGCGATGGTCCGGCTCGACATCGCCGCCCGCAAGGGCCTGGACCCCGTCCTGGTCGAGCTGGTGAAGATCCGGGCCTCGCAGCTCAACCACTGCGCGTTCTGCCTGGACATGCACAGCAAGGACGCGCTCGCGGCGGGCGAGTCCGTCGAGCGGATCGTCCAGCTCAGCGCCTGGGGGGAGTCGCGGCACTTCTACACCCCGAAGGAGCTGGCGGCGCTGGCCCTGACCGAGGCGGTCACCGTCCTGACCGAAGGCTTCGTCCCGGACGAGGTGTACGAGGAGGCCGCCAAGCACTTCGAGGAGACCGAGCTGGCCCAGCTGATCGCCTCGATCAGCGTGATCAACGTCTGGAACCGCTTCGGCGTCACCGGCCGTCTGGGGCCCGGCCACTACACGCCCGGCGACCACAGCGGCTGACCGAGGGCTCCGCGGGGAGCATGCGTGAGCGCCCCCGGCAGCGGCTGCCGGGGGCGCTCGACGTGTCGCGGGGGCGGGTCTCAGATGAGGCCGAGCTCGCGGACCGCGTCGCGCTCCTCGGTGAGCTCCTTGACCGACGCGTCGATGCGCGCACGGGAGAAGTCGTTGATGTCCAGACCCTGGACGATCTCGTACTTTCCGTCCTTCGTGGTGACCGGGAAGGAGGAGATGATGCCCTCGGGGACGCCGTAGGAGCCGTCCGACGGGATGCCCATCGAGGTCCAGTCGCCGGCGGCGGTGCCGTTGACCCAGGTGTGCACGTGGTCGATGGCGGCGTTGGCGGCCGAGGCGGCCGAGGACGCGCCACGGGCCTCGATGATCGCGGCGCCGCGCTTGGCGACGGTCGGGATGAAGGTGTCGGCCAGCCACGCCTCGTCGTTGACGGTCTCGGCGGCGTTCTTGCCGGCGATCTCCGCGTGGAAGATGTCCGGGTACTGGGTGGCCGAGTGGTTGCCCCAGATCGTCAGCCTCTTGATGTCGGAGACGGCGGCGCCGGTCTTGGCGGCCAGCTGCGAGATCGCGCGGTTGTGGTCCAGACGGGTCATCGCGGTGAAGCGCTCCGCCGGTACGTCCGGGGCGGCGGCCTGAGCGATGAGCGCGTTGGTGTTGGCCGGGTTGCCGACGACGAGGACCTTGATGTCGTCCGCGGCGTTGTCGTTGATGGCCTTGCCCTGCGGCTTGAAGATGCCGCCGTTGGCGGCGAGCAGGTCACCGCGCTCCATGCCCTTGGTGCGCGGGCGGGCGCCGACGAGCAGGGCGACGTTCGCACCGGCGAAGCCGACGTTCGGGTCGTCGGTGATCTCGATGCCGCGCAGCAGCGGGAAGGCGCAGTCGTCGAGCTCCATCGCGGTGCCCTCGGCGGCCTTGAGGCCCTGAGGGATCTCCAGGAGGCGCAGGTTGACCGGCACGTCCGGGCCGAGAAGGTGGCCGGAGGCGATGCGGAAGAGCAGCGCGTAGCCGATCTGGCCGGCTGCGCCGGTCACGGTGACATTCACGGGAGTGCGGGTCATGGCGGTCTCCGTTTAGACAGCTGGCGGTGGGGGTCCCGGCCCCTGGTGCCGGACCCTGGTGCTGGACGCCCTCCCCGCCCCGACGAATCTTGACGTGAAGAGATATCCAGCGGTCAGGCTATCGGACCCGGCCCGGCCCGGCCGCCCGCCCCCCTGTGGCACCGCACACAACCGGTCACGCACCGCACCGATGGGCCCGGCCACGGGGCTCCTGGCTTCCGCCGCCCCGGGCCCGCCGTCACTCGCCCGGGTCGGTGCACCCCTTCGTGCCGGAGGTGAGCGTCGCGCAGGCCTTCGCGTCGGCCGCCTTCTTCACCGCGACCATCGGGGTGTACGCGTCGGTGTCCCCCATGACTTCGCTGTTCTGCGCTCCCTCGCCGGCGGTGATCCGCACGGTGTCGCCGATGGCCGCCTCGGAGAGCCGGGCCCAGGAGGCGGAGCAGACCTCGCTGTAGCGGACCTCGATCTTGCTGCCGCCGACCACGGCGCCGGCCACCGTACGGGCGAACTCGCCGCCGCAGCCCATCGCCTCGGGGTCCTTCCCGGCGCACTCCGCGCCGCTGCACTCGACGCCCACGGGCAGCTCCGGGGCGGCCTCGGTGGGAGCCACCGACGGGGTGGGGGTGGCCTTGGCCGCGTCGTCGCCCGGTGCGAGCAGCACCGCGCCGACCACGACGATCAGGGCGCCGACGGCCCCGACGGCGAGCATGGCGGCGCTGGGCCCGCGGCCGCCGGAGGCCCTGCCCGGTCGGGTCCCGCGCGTGTCCCGGCCGGAGCCGGGGCCGCGGCCGGTGCTCCCCGCCGCGTTCCGCTCCCGATGCTGCCCGCCCTGGTTCGGTCGCTGCCCGCCCTGGTTCGGCCCGCCGTCGTACGGTCGGTCCGGGTGGTGGGCGGGGTGCGGTGCGGTGCCGCGCTGAGTCGGGACGAGGAGTTGGCGTGTGTCGTCGTCGCCGGGCTCGTGGGCCCCGCCGCCGTACGGGTCCTTGCCGTAGGCGTCGCGGGGCGGGGCGTCCGTGCCGGCCGGGGCCGCGGCGGCCTGGCCCGCGGCGGCGGGAACCCGCGCGCCGGCGCCGGACGCGCTGTGCCGGCCGCCGGTGGAGGGCCGGCGGGACCGGCCGGCCGCCGGAGCGTCGGAAGCCGTCGTGCCGAGCTCGCCGAGCGCGGCACGGGCCTGCGTGATCCGGATGGCCTCCATCGTCATGTCGTGGCGCATCTCGGCCCGGCTCCACGCCCGCTCCGCCAGCTCCCACATGGTCGTGAGGTGGTGCTGCGGTGTGCCCGTCACCTCGGCGAGGGCCACGACGGCTCCGCGCGGGGCGAGCAGCCGCCCGTTGAGATACCGCTCCCAGGACGTCTTGCTGTAACCCGTGCGGTCGGCCACGGCGTTGATGTTCAGCCCGCTGCGGTCGACGAGCCTGCGCAGCTGGCTGGCGAACTCCCTGATCTGCGGGTCGAGCTCTTCGGGCAGTGCCTTCCAACGAGGCATCGCGTTTCCCCCCTCTTGTCCCCCGGACGTCATTGCTGTGCCCCGCTACGGCCGGTCCCCCGGTCCGCGCATCCCCGGCCCGTCCGCCGCCGTCCGGTCCGGACCGGACCGTCAGCTGGACTACCCACGAGGATGCGCGGAGCCAGGGTGTCAGTTCCTGACGAGGAGGCGCACGGAAGCGTTCGGGACGGATGCGTGTGTTCTCACGCGCCCCGAGTCCGCGCCGGCCACTGCTCCGCCTGCTCCGTGCCGCTCTGTGCGCCGTGCCAGTCTGCCATCGTTGCGCGGCGATCACACCGTGCCGGAATGGTCACTTCCGTGCCACAGGCCACAGTGGGCGCTTGTTCCGGTCCTCCCTGTCCATGACGCTGGAGTCGGGACGGGGCAAGGCCGCCCATCTCGCCGCATACCGGTGTTTCCTGCCCGGTTGTCCCGTTCCGCCGTGGTGTCCGTCCCTCCTCGGGGGTGGGGACGGGCACCACGGATCTGATCGGGACGGGCCGCCCGTCGGCGGAATCGAGGCGGACGCCCGCTACGACAGGGCCTAGCGGATCGTGAAGCGGACCGCGTCCTCCAGGACCGGGACGTCGAGCCACGGCTCGGGCTGTGCGACGAGCGCGAGCAGCACGATCAGCGTGCCCATCAGCCCGTACGTGACCAGGTCGGTGAAGCGGGAACGTACCGCCAGCATCCCGACCGAGGGCACCACCCAGCGCAGCACGGCACCGGCGATCAGCGCGCCGCCGATCAGGATCGTGCCGATGCGGAATGCCTGGTCGAACGGGTCGAGCACCACGATCAGCAGGCCGAGGCCCGCCGCGCAGAGCACGGTGAGCAGCGGCCACTGCCGGGCCGGGGCGGGTGCGTCGCCCGACGCCGCCCTGCCGCCGCCCTCGGGCCGGGCCGTGTCCCGGGTGAACCGCGGGAACCGCCGCGACCGGCGAGGCCGCCCGTCGGCCGCGTCCGGGGCCGGGGCCGGGGCGGTGTCCGTGGCCGTGGCCGTGCCCGTGTCCGGGGCCTCGTCCGTGTCCGTGGACGTGGACGTGGACGGGGCAGTGTCCGTGCCCTGGGCGGTCGTCTTTGTGACATCCGCGACCGGGACCCGGTCCGGGCCCGGTCCCGTGGACCCGGCGGACCCGTCCCGCTCTTCCCGCTCGTCCGGTTCGCGCGGCTCGTGCGCCGCCCGGCCGGTGGGGGCGGGGTCGGCCGGACTCGTACCAGCACCCATGGGGTTCCCTCCGGATCCGGCCGTCAGCCCGTTGCCGCGGCGTCGGCGGCCTCGGCGGCGGCCCGCTCGGCGGCCTCGACCACGTTGACCAGCAGCTGCGCGCGGGTCATCGGGCCGACGCCCCCGGGGTTCGGGGCGACCCAGGCGGCCACCTCACGGACCCCCGGGTGCACATCGCCGACGATCTTGCCGTCCGCGTCCCGGCTGACGCCGACGTCGAGCACGGCCGCGCCCGGCTTCACGTCCTCCGGCTTGATCAGGTGCTGCACCCCGGCGGCGGCGACGATGATGTCGGCCTGCCGCAGGTGGGAGGAGAGGTCCCGGGTGCCGGTGTGGCACTGGGTCACCGTGGCGTTCTCCGACTTGCGGGTCAGCAGCAGCGGGATCGACCGGCCGATGGTGACACCGCGTCCGACGACCACGACATGCGCCCCGTTGATCTCCACGCCGTGCGCGCGCAGCAGCTGGACGACGCCCTGCGGGGTGCAGGGCAGCGGGCCGGTCTCGTTGAGGACGAGACGGCCGAGGCTCATCGGGTGCAGCCCGTCGGCGTCCTTCTCCGGGTCCATCAGCTCCAGGATCCGGTTGGTGTCGATGCCCTTGGGCAACGGCAGCTGGACGATGTAACCGGTGCACTCGGGGTTGGCGTTGAGCTCCCGGACGACGTCCTCGATCTCCTCCTGCGAGGCGGTGTCGGGGAGTTCGCGCTGGATGGAGCCGATACCGACCTGGGCGCAGTCACGGTGCTTGCCGTTGACGTACCACCGGCTGCCCGGGTCGTCCCCGACGAGCAGGGTTCCGAGGCCGGGAGTGATCCCCTGGGCCTTGAGGGCCGCCACACGGACGGTCAGATCGGATTTGATCGCGGCAGCGGTGGCCTTGCCATCGAGAATCTGGGCAGTCATGCGCCCATCCTCGCGGATGACCCCGCCCGCATACCAATTGCCGGTGCCGCCCCCGTACCGCACATTGCACTTGCACAACATCCGGGGCTCCGGACTGGACAAACATATGTTCCGCTTATAACGATGAAGGCCGCGGTTGTACGGGGGGCGGGCCGCTGATCGATGTCCTTCCTCCGTGTGGCCATCTCGTCCCCACACGTCTGTTGAAGGAACACCCCTTATGAGCTTCGGCGACCCGAACAACCCGTACGGGCAGCAGCCCGGCCAGCCGCCCCAGGGCCCGCCGCAGGGACAGCCCGGTTACGGCTACCCGCAGCAGACTCCGCAGGGTGTCCCGCCGCAGGGCTACGGCTACCCGCAGCAGCAGCCGGGGTACCCCCAGCAGCCCGGCTACCCGCAGCAGCCGGGCCAGCCCTACGGCGGCGGCTTCCCGCAGCAGCCCGGCCAGGGCGGCATGCCGGAGCTGGCCCACTGGGGCCTGCGGTTCGGCGGGACCATCATCGACGGGATCATCATCTTCATCCCGTACGTCGTCTTCATCGCCATCGGCGGCGCCATGGGCGACTCGGCCGGCGGCGTGATGGTCATGATCGGCGCCCTCCTGGCGCTCGGTCTCGGTATCTGGCAGGTGTACCAGGAAGGCACCACCGGTCAGACGATCGGCAAGAAGGCCGTGGGCATCCGCCTGCTGCGCGAGGCCGACGGCCGCCCGATGGGTTTCGGCATGGCCTTCGTGCGCCGTCTGGCCCACATCCTCGACTCCCCCTGCTACATCGGCTTCCTGTGGCCGCTGTGGGATGCGAAGAAGCAGACGTTCGCGGACAAGGTCTGCTCGACGGTGGTTGTCAAGGCCGCCTGACGCTCCCTTACGGACATGCCGCGAGGGCTGCACCCGTCACGAGGTGCGGCCCTCGCGGCATGTCCGGCGATGGCACGGCCCGCTCAGTCGCTCCGGACGCCCGGGATCTCCGCCGGCTCCGGTGACGTGCGCTCCATCACCACGAAGCTGCCGCCCCGGTGCTTGAGCCGGTAGGACGCCTCGGGGTGCAGTTGCTGGGCGTACGCCACCGGGTCCTGGATCGGACGGGACCAGCCGAAGTCCAGGTTGATGGCGACGATGTCGGGTGCGGTGCCCGGGGCTCCGCCGACCCAGTAGACGGTGCGGTCGGAGGTGAGGTGGGCCATCAGCGTGATGTCCGTCTCGACCCGCGCCCCGGCCGGGATGGCGTCGAGCGCCGCCCGGGCCGCCTGGCTGCGGGCGTCGTCGGTGCGGTAGGTCTCCGGGCGCAGCAGGTCGCGCAGCGGCAGGTGCTGGGTCATCGCGACGGCGATCGCGGCGGCGACGGGCACGGCGACCTTCGCGTACGAGGCGAGCCAGGGCCGGTGCGAGTCGCGGCTGCGGCGGACGCCGTCGGCCAGCGCGAGGAAGAGCACCGGCATGAGGATCGCGCTGTAGTGCCAGACCATGCCCCAGTGGTTGCTGTCCTGCGAGAGCAGCCGCCAGCCGAGCGTGGGAACGATCAGCAGCGTCAGCGGTGAACGCAGCGCCATGAACGCGGTGATGCCGATCAGGAAGACCAGCATCTCGATCTTGACGGAGGAGTTGAGGACGCCGAGGACGGAGTCCAGCATCGAGATGTCCTGCTCCCCGTTCTTGTCGATCTTCTTCCAGTAGTCGTAGGTGCCCGCGCTGCTGGCCGCCGGGATGAGGACCATGAGCGTGACGACGAAGGCGGCGACCCCGAAGGCGGCGAGCAGCGCGCCCTGGAGGCGGCGGCCGTACACGAAGAGCAGGAAGCCGACGACCGCCACGGTGGCGCCCAGGTCCTCCTTGACCAGGACCAGGGGGAGCGACCACAGGAGCGCGGCCGTGTACCGCTTCAGGAGCAGGGCCCGGCAGACGAGGGCCAGCAGCGGTACGGCGAACGCGATCTCGTGGAAGTCGGCCTTCACCGCTTCCTGGATGCCCCAGGAGAGCCCGTACGCGACGGTGACGCAGAGCCCCGAGCGCCCGCCGAGGAGCTGCTGGGCGGTGCGGCCGACGATGACCGCTCCCAGCGCGAACAGCGCGGCCTGCGCGAACAGCAGGGACTCGGCGGACGGCCAGAGCCAGTACAGCGGGGCCAGCAGCGCCACGATCGGGGAGAAGTGGTCGCCGAGGATCAGATAGCCGGGGCCCTTGATGTCGACGACCGGGGCGTCGAACCCGGCGTACGCCCGGACCTCCTGCTCGAAGATCCCCAGGTCCCAGGAGGGTGAGCCGAAGCGGCTGTACTGGAAGTACGCGTAGAGGAAGTAGAGCGCGCACAGGATCGCGCCGGCGACGAGGTACGGGCGCAGGGGTACGCGTTCGGCGGCGGCGTCGCCCGTACGCGGCGCGTCGTCGGCCGGACGGGTGTCCGGCCCCGGGCCCTGGGCGGGCAGGCGTCCCGGTCCGGACCGGTCCGTTCCACTCTTGTTCAGCTCAAGCACGGTGACTGCCCCCGCTAGGGATTTCCACGGCCGTTCATTAGAACAGAGCGGCGCGCCCATTCGGCACGACGGACACGGCCGAGGCCGCACCCATGTCGGGGTGCGGCCTCGGGGCGGGTCGGGCCGGGCCGGATCGGCCCGGATCGGTGAACTGGTGGAAGAGATCCGGGTCAGTGGTCCGGATCAGTGATCCGGATCAGTGGTCCCGTTGGGCGCCCCGGCCAGTGGCCCCGGCCAGTGGCCAGGGTGCCCCGGCCAGTGGTCCCCGTCAGTGGAAGAAGTGGCGCGTGCCCGTGAGGTACATGGTCACGCCGGCCTTCTTCGCGGCCTCGATCACCAGCTCGTCGCGGACGGACCCGCCGGGCTGGGCGACGGCCTTGACGCCGGCGGCCGTGAGGATCTCCAGACCGTCGGGGAACGGGAAGAACGCGTCGGACGCGGCGTACGAACCGGCTGCCCGCTCCGCGCCCGCCCGCTCGACGGCGAGCTTCGCGGAGTCGACCCGGTTGACCTGGCCCATGCCGACGCCGACCGAGGCGCCGCCCTTGGCGAGGAGAATCGCGTTGGACTTGACGGCGCGGCTCGCCTTCCAGGCGAAGGCCAGCTCCTTCAGCTCGGCCTCGGAGAGCGCGTCGCCGGTGGCGAGCGTCCAGTTGGCCGGGTCGTCGCCGTCGGCCTGGAGGCGGTCGGCGACCTGGAGCAGCGCGCCGCCGTCGATGGCCTTGACCTCGAACGCCGTGGCCGGGGCCTCGGGGGCGAGCAGCACCCGGATGTTCTTCTTGCGGGCCAGCACCTCGACGGCGCCGTCCTCGTACGCCGGGGCGACGATGACCTCGGTGAAGATCTCCGCGACCTGCTCGGCCATCTCGACGGTCACCGGACGGTTGACGGCGATGACGCCGCCGAACGCGGAGAGCGGGTCGCAGGCGTGCGCGTTGCGGTGGGCGGTGGCGACGTCGTCGGCGATGGCGATGCCGCACGGGTTGGCGTGCTTGATGATCGCGACGCACGGCTCGGCGTGGTCGTAGGCGGCTCGGCGGGCGGCGTCGGTGTCCGTGTAGTTGTTGTAGGACATCTCCTTGCCGTGCAGCTGCTCGGCCTCGGCGAGACCGCCGTCGCCGGAGGTGTAGAGCGCGGCGGGCTGGTGCGGGTTCTCGCCGTAGCGCAGGACGTTCTTGCGCGTGTAGGTGTCGCCGAGGAACTCGGGGAGGCCCGAGGCGTCGGCGGCCGCGTAACCGTCCGCGAACCAGGAGGCGACGGCCACGTCGTAGGCGGCGGTGTGCTGGAAGGCCTCGCCGGCGAGCCGCGCGCGGGCGGTGAGGTCGAAGCCGCCGGCCTTGACGGCGGCGAGGACGTCGGCGTACCGCTCGGGGCTGGTGACGACGGCGACCGAGGGGTGGTTCTTGGCGGCGGCGCGGACCATCGAGGGGCCGCCGATGTCGATCTGCTCGACGCACTCGTCGTCGGAGGCGCCCGAGGCGACGGTCTCCTTGAACGGGTAGAGGTTCACCACGACCAGGTCGAACGGCTCGACGCCGAGCTCGGCGAGCTGCTCGCGGTGGGAGTCGAGACGGAGGTCGGCGAGGATGCCGGCGTGGACGCGGGGGTGCAGCGTCTTGACGCGGCCGTCCAGGCACTCGGGGAAGCCGGTGAGCTCCTCGACCTTGGTGACCGGCACCCCGGCGGCGGCGATCCTCCCGGCGGTGGAGCCGGTGGAGACGAGCTCGACGCCCGCCTCGTGCAGACCGCGGGCGAGGTCTTCGAGCCCCGTCTTGTCGTAGACACTGACCAGAGCGCGGCGGATGGGCTTATTCACCGACATGACCGAGATGAACCTTTCGTCCCTCAATGCGATAGCCGTCACGGGCGATCCGCCCCACGGCCTCGACGAGCAGCGAGCGCTCGACTTCCTTGATGCGTTCGTGGAGGGCGGCTTCGCCCTCCGGGGTGTCCTCCTCGGTCACCTCGACCACGCCCTGCGCGATGATCGGACCGGTGTCGACGCCGTCGTCGACGAAGTGGACGGTGCAGCCCGTGACCTTGACGCCGTACGCGAGTGCGTCACGCACTCCGTGGGCGCCGGGGAAACCGGGCAGCAGGGCGGGATGGGTGTTGACGGTCCGGCCGCCGAACGCGGCGAGGAACGCCGGACCGACGATCTTCATGAAACCGGCGGAGACGACGAGGTCCGGGCGGTGCGCGGCGACCTGTGCGGTGAGCGCCTCGTCCCACTCGGCGCGGGTCGAGTGGTCCTTGAGCTTGCACACGAACGTGGGGATTCCGGCCCGCTCCGCGCGCTCCACGCCACCGGTCCCGTCGCGGTCCGCGCCGACGGCGACGATCCGTGCCCCGTACGCCGCCGGGTCGTCGCCGATGGCGTCGAGCAGTGCCTGGAGATTCGTACCGGATCCGGAGACCAGCACGACCAGCCGGGCAGGAGAGGCGGAGGGGGGCGGGGAGGCCACGTCGGGGCCCTTTCTCACGTGATGACCGCAGGGTGACGCAGGTGCGGCACGCTCTTTGTAGGGTCGTACGAAAGTATCGCTTCGCCCGATACGGGGAACCCTACGAACGGGCCGACCGTCAGCAACGATACCGGCACACCCGACGGCCCCCACGGGACGGGGGCGTGACCGGGAGGTAGCGTCAGGGGACAGCGAGCCGTCCACCGGGCGGACGAACCGTCCTACGGGCGGACATGACGAGATGGGGAAGACGTTCACCACATGCCGGACCGACGCCGTCGCACCGCCTTCCGCCTCCCCCTGCCCGAGCGGTCCGCTCCCCTGATGCGGGAACGCCTGCCCTCTTCGCCGGACTCCTCGTCCCCGGGCTCCTCGTCCCCGGGGCACTCCTCGCCTGATTCCTCCTCGGGATCCGCACCGGCCTCCGGGTCCGCCGCGAAGCCCCAGGAGGACAACCCGTTCGCCGCGCCGCCCTCGGACCGCCCGGACCAGCCGTGGCAGCCGCGCCGCCCCGCCGGGTCCGACGGGTCGGATGGGTCGAACGGTTCGGACGGGAACGGTGGGCCCGACGGGGACGGCTCCGCCGGGGGCCGCCCGTCGTGGGGCAGCCAGTGGAGCAGCAAACAGCCCGGCCGGGGCAACGGCGGCTTCGGCGGCGGGAACGGCTCCGGCGGCCCGGGAGGCAAGGGCGGATCCGAACGCGGCGGTCCGGGCGGACTGCGCTGGGACCCCACGGACCCCGCACAACGGCGCGCCCGCTACGCGGTGCTCGGCGGTATGTGGGCCTTCTTCTTCGCCCTCTTCGACCTCCCGGAGCTCGCCCTCCTCCTGGGCGCGCTCTCGACGTACTGGGCGATCAGCGCGCTCCGCACCCCGATGAAGAACGCCTCCGCGACGGACCGCACGGCCGCGGGCGGCACGGAAGCGGCCGGGACCGCTGCGGGGACCGGGACCGGGACCGGGACCGGGGCGAGGGCCACGGCGGGCGACGTCTCCGGAGCCTCGCCCACCGCGCCCACGCACTCCGCACCGCCGAACGTCAGCAGCAGGCAGCAGACCACGGCCGCGGTGAGCGGACTGGTGACCGCCCTGCTGGCGCTGCTCATCGTGGCGACCACGTTCACTGTGCAGCTCGTCTACCGCGACTACTACACCTGCGTGAACGACGCCCTGACCAAGACGGGCGCGCTGTCCTGCAACGACCAGCTGCCGAAGCCGCTGGAGCCGTTCTTCGGCGTCAAGGAGTAGGCCCCGGGCGCTCCGCTTCCGGCGCGGAACGGCCTACGGCGGAACCGGCGGCATCGGCAGAATCGGCGGGGCCGGCCTGACCAGCGGGGCCGCCGGGACCAGCGGGGAAGTCGGCCATCAGGCCGCCGGACCCCCGCTTCAGGGAGGCCCAACGGGCCTCCCTGAAGTCTTTCTCGTGCCAGTCCCTCTCCTGCTGGTCCTTCTCCTGCCGGTCCTTCTCCTGCCGGTCCTTCTCCTGCCGGTCCTTCTCGTGCCGGTCTTGCTCGTGCCACGGGTCGGTCGGCAGGAAGTCGTACGGCTCGAACCCCGCGTCGCCCCTCTCCACCCCCGGCCCGGCCCCGCCGAGCAGTGCGCCGGAGGCCGTTCCGGGGCCCGCCCCGGGGACCGGAACGGCGGACGCGGCGGAACGGTCCTGCGCAGCGACCGCCGCCCTCCCCCGCCCGGGCCACGACGCCCACCAGCGGCGCGGACGCCCGATGGCGGCCTGTGCCTCCGCCCCCGCCTTCTCGTCGGGCGCCTTCGCTGTCGCTTTCGTCGGCGTCGGCGTCGGCGTCGGCGTCGGCGTCGGCGCTGTCGCCGGGGTCTCGTCCGCTTCCGGTACGTCCCTGCGCCAGGCCCAGCCCGGGGTGCGCAGGCGCCACAGCCGCAGCAGCAGGACCGCGGGTACGCCGACGCCCGCGGTCCACGCCAGTGCCGCCGGCCCGGCCAGCCACCACACCGGGCCGAACTCCCTCAGCGCTCCGGTGCCGAGCGGCCCGCCGGCCACCGCCATGAGCAGCCCCGTCGCGGCACCGCAGGCCAGCGCGGCGAGCAGCGTCACCAGCGCCGTCTCGCGCCGGCTCCACGCCTGAGCACGGGGTGCGTCGGCGGGCGCGGCCCTGCGGGCGGTGAACCAGGCGACCGCCAGCGCGGCCGCCACCGGCACCGCCAGGGACGCCCCGCTCAGCAGGGAGCCCGGCCCCTGGTCCGGCACGGCCGCCAGCAGGGGGAAGTGGGGCGCCGCCGGAGTCCCGTCGAGGCCCAGCGGGGTGGCGGTGGCTCCCGTACCGAGCGAGAAGCCGGGCCCGAGCCCGTACGAAGCTCCCCACAGTGCGGCGTTCGGCACGAGCGAGGCGGCCAACAGGAGCACGGTGAACCGTCCCGGCCAGTCGCCCGCGAGCCCCAGGAACGCCTCCTGCGCCGCCCCCGCGTTCCGGCCGAGCGCCACCGCGACCAGCAGCGCACCACCCCCGAGCAGCACCGTCACGCCCACCGCCGCCGACCGGCACGCCGCCTCGGCCCGGTCCCGGAAGAGTGTCCGCGCGATCGCCTCCTGAAGCACCAGGGGAGACCAGGACGGCAGGGGCCCGAGTGGCCGGCCGGCCGCCGTCCACACCCCGGCCGCCGCCGCACCGGCCACCACCAACGCCACCGGGAACACCAGCGTGTCCGGGTCCGGGCGCAGCGAACCGCCCCGCGCACCGGCCGCCGCCCCCGCCACGACCAGCAGGTATCCCGCGGTCACCGCGCAGAACGCGCCCGCCTGCGAAGGCCTGGGCCGCCCCTCCTCCGGTTCCGCCGCATCGCGCGCCGCGCGGTGCGCCAGCCAGATCGGGCCCACCACGAGCAGCAGCGGCACCAGGGACACGGGGGCGGGAACGCCGCTCAGGGTGTCGGGCCGCACGAGTCCCGCGCCGTGCGCGAGCAGCCAGACCCCGGCCGCCGCGCGCAGCGCACCGCCCGGCCCGCTGTCGGGATACGGGGAGCTGATCCACAACACCATGACCAGCACCGTCAGTGCCCCGAGGCCGAGCCCGGCGGCGACGGCTCCCCGCACCAGGGCGGAGGCCAGGGCCAGGGTGCGGTTCCGCTCGACCGTCACCTTCGGGCTGCTTTGCGTCATTTGGGTCACGCGGCCCATGCTGCCAACGACACGCGCTTATTCCGCGTAACGCGCGAACAGCCGTTGTGTCGCCCAATATACGTTTATGTACTTTTTCACTCAGTGTGGCGCTGCCGGGGGTCGTCCATGACCCGGAGCACGACCGACGAGGCCGCCGCACCGCAGCTGCCCTCCCCCAAGGAGCGCCGCAGACTGCGCGAGGCGAAATCGCTGAGCGAGGAACAGGTAGCGGCGGCGGTCGGCGTCACGCGCGCCACCGTGCGCTCCTGGGAAACGGGGCGCACGAGCCCGCGCGGGCGCAAGCGCGCGCTGTACGCGAAGCTCATCGCCCTCGAACCGGCGGCGCCCACCCCCGAACCGGAGGCACCTACCCCCGAACCGGACGCGCCCACCACAACCCCACCAGCGGCTGCGGCTGCGGCAACGCCGGAGCCCACACCCGCCCCTCCCGAAGCCCCTCCGGAGGTACAGGTGCCGGTGGTGGCGGACACGGAGGCGGAGACTGGGGCTGAGGGCGAGGCGAAGGCTGAGGCTGAGGGCGAGCGGGAAGGGGCGGAGGCGGTCGGCGAGCGGCGTCTCTCCCCCGCCGAGGCGTTCGACGAGCTGTACGCCCGGACCGCCCCCGGCCTCGTCCGGCAGGCCTATCTGCTGACCGGCCGCCGCGCCCTGGCCGCCGAATCCGTAGAGCGCGCCTTCCAGCTGGCCTGGCACCGCTGGCCGGAGGTGGCCGTCGACCGCGACCCGGCCGGCTGGGTGCGCGCGGCGGCGTACGAGTACGCGATGTCCCCCTGGCACCGGCTGCGCCGCGCGCACCGGCATCCCGACGCCCCGCCCACGGAACCGGGGAAGCAGGCGCTGTTCGACGCGCTGCTCGACCTGCCCCCGGCCTACCGGCGCACGCTCCTCCTGTACGACGGGGTCGGCCTGGACCTCCCGGAGACCGCGGCCGAGACGGAGGCCAGCACCCCGGCTGCGGCAGGCCGTCTGATGACCGCCCGCGCCGCCGTCGCCGAGCGGCTCCCCGAACTCGCGGCCGCCGGCACACCTGCCGAGCAGTCGGCCCTGCTGCACGACCGGCTCGGCGGGCTCGCGCGCGCCGAGCACGTCCCCGTACCGCAGCCGGCCCGTGCCGTGCGCACCGGCAGCGAGGACAAGGCCAGGCTGTGGACCCGGACCGCCATCGCGGGTGTCGCGCTGCTCATCGCGGTGACCGGACTGACCCTGCACACCGCGCCCACCCACTACGAGCCGCCGATCGCCCCCGCCGAGCGGGTCGGGGGCGTACCGCCGCGCGGTGGTCCCCTGAAGCTCACCGCCCAGGATCTGAAGCTCCAGAAGTCGCTGCGCGAGCAGCTGTCGCACGGTCCGGAGCGGCTGATTCCGCAGCTCCGGTGAGCCGTCACGCGAACTTAGCCGTCACCCGGACGGCGGGCGCGTACGCGAACGGCAGACGCGAACGGCAGACGCGTACGAACGCCGTTCGCGTACGCGTACGCGAACGGCCCGGGCCCGCACCCCTGCATCACAGGGAGTGCGGGCCCGGGCCGTTCGCAGCGCGTCTCCGCCGCCTGACCGACCGCGTCAGGCGCCGAGGATCTCGCGCGCCAGCTTGGCGGTCTCGGTCGGCGTCTTGCCGACCTTGACGCCGGCGGCCTCAAGGGCCTCCTTCTTCGCCTGGGCGGTGCCCGAGGAGCCGGAGACGATGGCGCCGGCGTGGCCCATGGTCTTGCCCTCCGGGGCGGTGAAGCCCGCGACGTAACCGACGACCGGCTTGGTGACGTTCTTCGCGATGAAGTCGGCGGCACGCTCCTCGGCGTCGCCGCCGATCTCGCCGATCATCACGATGAGGTCGGTCTCCGGGTCCGCCTCGAACGCCGCGAGGGCGTCGATGTGCGTGGTGCCGATGACCGGGTCGCCACCGATGCCGACGGCGGACGAGAAGCCGATGTCACGGAGCTCGTACATCATCTGGTAGGTCAGCGTGCCGGACTTCGACACGAGACCGATGCGGCCGGGCTTGGTGATGTCGCCCGGGATGATGCCGGCGTTGGACTGGCCGGGGGTGATGAGACCCGGGCAGTTCGGGCCGATGATCCGGGTCTTGTTGCCCTTCGCGCCGGCGTACGCCCAGAAGGCGGCCGAGTCGTGGACGGCGATGCCCTCGGTGATCACGACGGCGAGCGGGATCTCGGCGTCGATCGCCTCGACGACGGCGGCCTTGGAGAAGGCCGGCGGCACGAAGAGGACGGACACGTTCGCGCCGGTCTTCTCCATCGCCTCGGCGACGGAGCCGAAGACCGGTACCTCGGTGCCGTCGAAGTCGACGGAGGTGCCGGCCTTGCGCGGGTTCACGCCACCGACGATGTTGGTGCCGTCGGCGAGCATGAGCTTGGTGTGCTTCATGCCCGTCGCGCCGGTCATCCCCTGGACGATGACCTTGCTGTCCTTGGTGAGGAAGATAGCCATGGTGGTCTGAGTCCCTCTTCCTTACTTCGCAGCCGCGGCGAGCTCGGCGGCCTTGTCGGCCGCGCCGTCCATGGTGTCCACACGCTGCACGAGCGGGTGGTTGGCGTCGGAAAGGATCTTGCGACCCAGCTCCGCGTTGTTGCCGTCGAGACGCACGACCAGCGGCTTCTCGACCTTCTCGCCCTTGGACTCGAGCAGCGCGAGCGCCTGCACGATGCCGTTGGCGACCTCGTCACAGGCGGTGATGCCACCGAAGACGTTGACGAAGACGGACTTGACGTCCGGGTCGCCGAGGATGATCTCCAGGCCGTTCGCCATGACCTCCGCGGAGGCGCCGCCACCGATGTCGAGGAAGTTGGCGGGCTTCACGTTGCCGTGGTTCTCACCGGCGTACGCGACGACGTCCAGGGTCGACATGACCAGACCGGCGCCGTTGCCGATGATGCCGACCTCGCCGTCGAGCTTGACGTAGTTGAGGTTCTTGGCCTTGGCGGCAGCCTCGAGCGGGTTGGCTGCGGCCTTGTCCTCGAGCGCCTCGTGACCCGGCTGACGGAAGTCGGCGTTCTCGTCGAGAGACACCTTGCCGTCCAGGGCCAGGATCCGGCCGTCCTTGGTCTTCACCAGCGGGTTGACCTCGACGAGGAGCGCGTCCTCGGCGACGAAGGTGTCCCACAGGGTCACCAGGGCCTCGGCGACACCCTCGGCCACGTCGGCCGGGAACTTCGCCAGGGCCACGATCTCGCGGGCCTTGACGATGTCGACCCCGTCGACGGCGTTGACGGGGACCTTCGCGAGGGCCTCGGGGGTCTTCTCCGCGACCTCCTCGATGTCCATGCCGCCCTGCACCGAGGCCATGGCCAGGAAGGTGCGGTTGGTGCGGTCGAGGAGGTACGAGACGTAGTACTCCGCCTCGATCTCCGGGGACAGCTCGGCGATCATCACCTTGTGGACCGTGTGGCCCTTGATGTCCATACCGAGAATGTCGGTCGCCCGGGCGACCGCCTCGTCGGGGTCGGCCGCCAGCTTGACGCCGCCGGCCTTGCCTCGGCCACCGACCTTCACCTGCGCCTTGACGACAGACTTGCCGCCCAGCTTCTCGGTCGCCTCGCGGGCTGCCTCAGGCGTGTCGATGACTTCACCGGCCAGCACCGGTACACCGTGCTTGGCGAAGAGGTCCCTCGCCTGGTACTCGAACAGGTCCACGCGCGTCCGTCCCTTTTAGTGGTATCGCGGTTCGTTCTTCTGCGTGGGCGTGCCGCGACGGGCAACGTGACTGCGCGGTCACAAGGAAGGCGTACACGGTGTCCCGGGTACGCGGCATGTCCATCCGGCAGGTTATCCCCGCGCTCCGTGTGACCCTAAATCGCAGATCACACCTGAGCGGTGATAACGGTCACAGGGGGTGGCCCTCCGGCTCCCGGGCGGGGCCGGGGAACGGTCGCGCAAGTCCCCGGTTACTGTTGGGTCTCCTTGTCCGGTATGGGCAGTGGCCTCTTCTCGATCGCCGCCGCCATGACGTCCGGGAAGAGATCCGGCGTACAGGCGAACGCCGGTGCGCCCAGCGCCCCGAGTGCCGCCGCGTGCTCGTGGTCGTACGCGGGTGCGCCCTCGTCGGAGAGCGCGAGCAGCGTCACGAACTGCACGCCGGAAGCCTTCATCGCGGCGACCCGCTTGAGCATCTCGTCGCGTATGCCGCCCTCGTAGAGGTCGCTGACGAGGACGACGACGGTGTCCGCGGGGCGGGTGATCTTCGACTGGCAGTAGGCGAGCGCCCGGTTGATGTCGGTGCCGCCGCCGAGTTGGGTGCCGAAGAGGACGTCGACCGGGTCGT
Organism: Streptomyces sp. CNB091; assembly: GCF_000377965.1. Classification (NCBI taxonomy): domain Bacteria; kingdom Bacillati; phylum Actinomycetota; class Actinomycetes; order Kitasatosporales; family Streptomycetaceae; genus Streptomyces; species Streptomyces sp. CNB091. The sequence goes on along the minus strand of NZ_KB898991.1, from coordinate 5,835 downwards.
CGAGCTGGTCCGTGAGGTCGACGACCGCCGTGTCGAAGACGACGAGCCGGGTCGAGAGGGTGCGCATGGAGGCGAGCACCGCACCGAAGACCGAGGCGTGGACGACCGACGCGGCCATCGAGCCCGACTGGTCGATGCACAGGACGATGTCCTTCTTGACGGACCGGGAGGCGCGCCCGTGGCCGATGAGGCGCTCGGGAACGATCGTGCCCGTCGGCGGCACGCCGTCGGCCCCCGGGACGGGGAGGTAGTTCTTGAGGTTGGCCCGGATGGTGCGGTTCCAGTCGATGTCCCGGTGGCGGGGCCGGCTGATGCGCGCCGAGCGGTCCAGGGCGCCGGTCAGGGTGGCCCTGGTGCGGCTCTCCAGACGCCTCTCCAGGTCCTCGACGACCTTGCGGACGACAATGCGCGCGGTCTCCTTCGTCGTTTCGGGCATCGCCTTGTTGAGGGAGATCAGGGTGCCGACGAGGTGGACGTCCGCCTCGACCGCCTCCAGCATCTCCGGTTCGAGGAGCAGGGCCGCCAGGCCGAGCCGGTCGATCGCGTCGCGCTGCATGACCTGGACCACGGAGCTGGGGAAATAGGTCCGGATGTCGCCGAGCCAGCGGGCGACGGAGGGCGCCGACGCGCCGAGGCCCGCCGAACGGCCACCGGAGCCCCGGCCGCCGGGCTTCTTCCCCGCGCCCCGGCCGTACAGCGCCTCCAACGCACCGTCCATCGCGGCGTCCTGGCCGGTGAGGGCGCGCCCGGCGCTGTCGGCACTGTCCGCGCCCAGCACCATCCGCCAGCGCCGCAGCCGTTCGGCGTCGGGCACGTGCGGGGCGGTGGGCCGCGCCGTCCCGGAGGCCTGTGCCGCCGTCCTCTCCATCGTCTCCCCCGTCGGGTCCATCGGGTCCGTCGCGTCCGTCGCGTCTGTCGTGCCGTGGCGCCTCGTGCCCGGGCCCGTCGCGCTGTGGCCTGTCGTGCCCGGGTCCGTCGTGCCGTGGCCCCTCGTGCACGGGTCCATCGCGCCCGGGTCCATCGCGCCCGGGTCCGTCGTGGTCGGGTCCGTCGTGGTCGGGTCCGTCGTGGTCGTCGTCATCCGGCTGCCTCCCCGGGCTCCGGTCGGCGGCCCATCAGCAGGCGCAGCAACGGCTCCACCGCGTCGGCCCGGACCCGGTCGAGACCGGGTCCGAAGCCTCCGGGCGCCCGGGCGGCGTCGTCCCGGCGGGTGCCCTCGGGGACGGGCCCGCGCCGGACCAGCTCGCCCAGAGTGCGCCGTACACCAGGGTCGTACGCGGAGAACGTGCGGCGCAGCAGCGGCAGCACATCGGTGAACATCTCGGCGGGGACACCGGTCAGCCAGGCGTCGACGAGGCCGAGCAGCCGCTCGTCGTGGACCAGCAGCATGCCGCCGCCCGACGCTCCGCCGACGAACCCCTCGATCCAGGCGGCGGCGTCGGCGGGCGGCGTTCCGGGCGAGAGCGCCAGGCCCATCAGCCGGGCCGCCTCGTCCTCGGCCAGCCGTCCCCCGTCCAGGAGCAGCCGGGTGGCCCGGCCCCGGATGACCCCGGCGACCGCGACCCGGGCCGCCAGCCTGTGCAGAACGGCGTCCCAGCGCTCCCGCAGTCCTTCGGCGGGGGCCGTTCCGGCGAGCAGGAGCCCGATCGCACCGTGCACGGCCTCCACCTGACGGCGCAGCGCCTCGGCCCCGTCGGCGTCGAGGCCGGTGCAGGCGGGCGGCAGACCGACGCAGATCCGCTCGGCGAGTCCGGCGGCGACCTCCGCGAGCGCCGCCGTGTCCGTGGAGCGCACGTCCCCGTACCGCAGGGAGCGGGCCAGGGCGGGCAGCGCGTCCGCGAGGTGGCCGACGTCCGCGTCGAGCGCGGCCCGGTCGGCGAGGGCCCTCATCACGACGGGCAGCGCGTCGGGCAGCCCGGCCAGGAGGCAGCGCTCGGCGAGTGCGGTGACGTCGGCCAGCGCGGTCGCCGCCACGGCCCCCGACTCGGCCTTCGCGGTGGCGGCGGTGAGCACGGTGGTACCCCACACGCCCGCCTCCGCGACCCGGACGTGCAGTTCCGGTTCCCAGCTCAGCCGCCAGCTCTCCCGGAAGGTGCCGGTGCTGCCCCGGCCCTCGACCGGGTCGCCCCAGCCGACGTCGAGGAGGCGCAGCCGGTGCAGGAGGCGGCTACGGGCGGCGTCGGTCTGCTTTCGCAGGTCGAGGTCCAGCTCGCGTTCCGACGCCTCCGGCTTGAGACGGAGGGTGCGCTGGTTGCGGGTCAGGTCCCGTTGCAGCGGGACGGCAGGGGCGGCGTCCGGCACCTCACCGAGGGTCTCGCCGACGATCAGCCGGTCCCGGACAAGGGCGAGCGGGACGTCGGACCCCTCGCACATGACGGCCCGCACCGCGTCGGTCGTCTCGCCGAGGCCGGCCAGTGGGCGGCCCCGGAGGGCCGCGAGGGTCTCGGCGAGCCGGACGGCCTCGATGACATGGGCGGTGGAGACGGACCGGTCCTCCTCGCGCAGCAGTCCGGCGACCTTGGTCATCCATCGCTCGATCGGCCGGTCGGCGACGTCGAAGAGGTGCCCGTACCAGCCCGGCGAGTCGATCCCCGCCCCGTATCCGCTGTGCCGGGCGAGCCTGCGGTGGGTCCAGGGCACCCAGGTGAGGTCGGCCTTGACCTTCGGGAGGCCCTTGAGAAGGGCGCGGTCGGCGGCGAGGGCGGTCCGCGCGGCGAGGGCGGGCACGTGCCAGGCGCCGCAGACGACGGCGACGTCCTCCCCGAACTCCTTGCGCGCGGTACGCAACTGGATCCGCATGTACGCCTCGCGCACCGCGTCCCGGGGCTGCCCACCGTCGCCGTACGCCTCGCGGAGAGCGCTCATGGCCTCCGCCAGCGCGACGAACGGCGCGAGCGCGTCGCCCCCGTCGCCCACCTTGTCCCCGTCGCTCTCGTCCACCGCGGCTCCGGGCGGGCCGCCGGTGGGCGTCGCTCCGGTGGGTGTCGCTCCGGTGGGTGTCGCTCCGGTGGGTGAGCGGTGCTCGACGACGTCCTCCCACCAGCGTTCGGGATCGTCGTATCCGGCGGTCTCGGCGAGGATCCGGATCGGGTCGACGACCGGCGTGGCTTCTCCCTCGGCCCGCTCTCCCGCCGCCGACTCCTCGCTCCCGATGCCCGGCGCGGGTTCCTTGAGCGCGAGGGAGTGGGCGGCGGGGAGGTCGATGAAGCGGACCGGGACGCCCTGGTCGAGAGCCCAGCGGATGGCCACCCACTCCGGCGAGAACGCGGCCATCGGCCAGAAGGAGGCCCGCCCCGGGTCGTCCACGGCGTGCGCGAGCAGCGCGACGGGGGGACGCATCCGCGGGTCGGCGGCGAGGGGCAGCAGCGCGTCGCCCTCGGGCGGCCCCTCGATGAGGACGGCGGCCGGACGGGCCGCCGCGAGCGCGGCGAGGACCGCGCGGGCCGACCCGGGGCCGTGGTGCCGCACTCCCAGGAGCCAGGGCCCGGCGGCCACGCGGGGCCCCGGCCCGCCCGTTCCGGTGGTGACCGGGGCCCCGGTCACCACTGCCGCCCCGGTCGTGGCCGGCGCCCCGGTCGTCGTGGGAGCCCCGGCCATGAGGGGCGCTCCGGTCGTGGTCGGCGCCCCGGTCGTCGTCGCCGCCGTCCCGGCGGGGCTCGTCATGCGGATACCTCGCGGCAGGCGCGGTAGAAGTCCTTCCAGCCGTCCCGCTCGCGGACCACGGTCTCCAGATACTCCTGCCACACCACCCGGTCCGCCGCCGGGTCCCGGACGACCGCGCCGAGGATGCCGGCCGCGACGTCGCCGGGGCGCAGGACGCCGTCGCCGAAGTGGGCGGCGAGTGCGAGACCGTTGGTGACGACGGAGATCGCCTCCGCCGTGGAGAGCGTGCCGGAGGGGGACTTGAGCTTGGTGCGCCCGTCGGTGGTCACTCCGTCGCGCAGTTCGCGGAAGACCGTCACCACGCGGCGGATCTCGGTCAGGCCCTCCGGCGCCGCGGGCAGGTCGAGCGAGCGGCCGATCTGGTCGACGCGCCGGGACACGATGTCGACCTCGGCGTCCGGGGTGGCGGGCAGGGGCAGCACGACGGTGTTGAACCGGCGGCGCAGCGCGCTGGACAGCTCGTTGACGCCGCGGTCCCGGTCGTTGGCCGTGGCGATGAGGTTGAACCCGCGGACGGCCTGGACCTCCTGCCCCAGCTCGGGGACGGGGAGCGTCTTCTCGGACAGGATCGTGATGAGCGAGTCCTGCACGTCGGCGGGGATGCGGGTCAGCTCCTCGACCCGGGCGGTCATGCCCTCGGACATCGCCCGCATCAGCGGACTGGGCACCAGGGCGTCGCGGCTGGGGCCGTGGGCCAGCAGCTGTGCGTAGTTCCACCCGTAGCGGACGGCTTCCTCGGGCGTCCCCGCCGTGCCCTGCACGAGCAGGGTCGAGTCACCGCTGACGGCGGCGGCGAGATGCTCGGACACCCAGGTCTTGGCCGTGCCGGGGACGCCGAGCAGGAGCAGCGCCCGGTCGGTGGCGAGCGTGGTCACGGCCACCTCGACCAGGCGGCGCGGGCCCACGTACTTCGGCGTGATCACCGTGCCGTCCGGCAGCGTCCCGCCCTGCAGGTAGGTGGCGACGGCCCAGGGCGACATCCGCCAACGGGCGGGCTTCGGGCGGTCGTCGGCGGCTTCGAGCGCCTTCAGCTCGTCGGCGAACGCGTCCTCGGCGTGCGGGCGGAGCGCCTCGGCGCCCGCCTCCGGCTCGACGGCCGCGGTGGTTTCGGACACGGTCATGGATCCCCCTCCAGATCGTTCGACCTGATGTGGTTCCCACCGTGCACCATGCCACTGACAACGGGCCCTGACCGCAGGTCAGGACCCGTTGGGAGGTGCGCGGGACCAACTCGGCCGCGCCCCCGCCGGGCCCGCGCTCGACCAGTTACTCAGGCGCTCGGCCGGTCAGGCGGTCAGCCGGTCAGCCGGTCAGCCGGTCAGCCCACGATCGGGGACACGGCGACACAGCCGCCCGCCGTGAGCATGCCCTCCCCCTTCGCCTCCTTGATGACCTTGCCCTTGTACGTGATGGTGCAGGTGACGTCGGCGCCGCCCGCGTCCAGGGCCATCGGCATGACGGCAGGCGGCATGATGCCGCGCAGCTCGACGGTCTTCTTCCACGGCAGAGTCGGCGCGGTGACGGTCTCCAGCTTGGGCTCCATGGCCTCCCCGCCGCCCCCGTGGTACGTGATCTCGTCGACGCTCTTGCCGGTGACCTCGTACGTGACCTCGTACTTCTCGTCCACGGTCGTGTCGACCGCCTTGCCGACCGCCTCGTCCACCGACTCGGCCGAGCAGGCGCCGAGGCCGAGCACGAGACCGGCGATCGCGAGGGCGTGGGCAGCGGCGCGTACCGGGCGGGTGGTTCTGGCGGTACGTGCGGTGCGGATGGTGCGGTTCATTCCGGGATCCCCCCTGGATCGGACCGGGCACGGATTCTTCCGTACGCGGAGATCGCAGAGAAACGCAAGGGATTGACAAAGTCAAATCCCACTCGGGCCGGCTGCTTCGCAGGTCGGAGGGGTTTGATGCTCCTATTGGCTGTCAAGCGCCGGTGAGCCAGTCGCGGTAGGTGTTGGCGAGGTGGTCGTCACGGCGGATTCCTCGTTCGAGGGTGGAGATCGTGGCGGGCCAGACGCCGAAGTGGCGGGCCGCTGTGGTGAGGGTGATGTTCTTCGACTGTCGCAGGGGGCGCAGGTCGGCGATGTCTGGGATGGTGACCGTGGTGGTCAGGCAGCGGAACATCTCCCGGGCGATGGCCCGTTTCAGCAGCCGGATGGTCTCCTTCTTG
>NZ_KB898990.1:634877-910977 GCF_000377965.1 Streptomyces sp. CNB091 | reverse complement strand
GCGGCCACCTCACCCTGCGAATGACCCACCACGCCGTCCACGGCGACACCGAACGACCGCCACACCTCCGCCAGCGACACCATCACCGCCCACAACACCGGCTGCACCACATCAACCCGCGCCAACAACCGCTCCGAACCCAACGCCTCCGCCAACGACCAATCCACATAAGGCCCCAGAGCCCGCTCACACTCACCCATCCGCCCCGCGAAGGCCTCCGACTCCCCCAACAACTCCGCAGCCATCCCCACCCACTGCGACCCCTGACCAGGGAAAACCAGCACCGAACGACCCGACGACACCCCGCCGCCCCGCACCAGCCCCGGCACCTGGGCCGAACGCCCCGCCGCCAGCGCCCTCACCCCACGGAGCAGCTCGCTCCGGTCGCCCCCCACCACCGCCGCGCGGTGCTCGAAGGACGCACGCCCCACCGCCAACGAGTGGCCCACGTCCGCCGCATCGAGGGCGGGCTCCGCCACCACCCGTGCCGCCAACGCGCCCGCCTGCGCCCGCAGGGCCTCCGCACTGCGCGCCGACACCGACCACACCACTGCCCCAGAACGCCGGGGGGCATCCTCCACCATCCCGGCCGGAGCGTCATCCGGGGCAGACTCCAGGATCACGTGGGCGTTAGTCCCGCTGATACCGAAGGAGGAGACCCCGGCCCGGCGCGGACGGCCCGCGTCGTCCCACGTACGGGCCTCCGTGAGCAACTGTCCGGCCCCCGCCGACCAGTCCACCTCAGGCGTCGGACCGTCCACGTGCAGTGTCTTCGGCATCACACCGTGCCGGATCGCCAGCACCGACTTGATGACACCGCCCACACCCGCCGCGGCCTGGGTATGTCCGATGTTGGACTTCAGTGAACCGATCCAGACCGGACGGTCCCCGGGCCGATCCTGCCCGTACGTCGCCAGCAGCGCCTGCGCCTCGATCGGATCACCCAACCGGGTCCCCGTCCCGTGCGCCTCCACCACATCCACATCCGACGCCGTCAGCCCCGCGTCCGCCAGTGCCGCCCGGATCACCCGCTGCTGCGACGGACCGTTCGGCGCCGTCAGACCATTGCTCGCACCGTCCTGGTTCGTGGCCGAACCCCGTACCACCGCCAGCACCGGATGCCCATGACGCCGCGCGTCCGACAACCGCTCCACCAGCAGCATCCCCACGCCCTCGGCCAAGCCGAAGCCGTCGGCGGCCGCCGCGAATGCCTTGCAGCGGCCGTCCGGTGCCAAACCGCCCTGACGGCTGAACTCCACGAGCATGCCGACCGTGGACATCACGGTCGCTCCGCCGGCCAGGGCGAGCGAGCACTCGCCCGACCGCAGCGCCCGTACGGCCAGATGCAGGGCCACCAGCGACGACGAGCACGCCGTGTCCACCGTGACCGCCGCTCCCTCCAGCCCGAGGGTGTAGGCCAGCCGGCCCGATGCGACGCTTCCGGTGTTGCCGGTCAGCAGGTGGCCGCCCTCGTCGGCGCCCTGTTCGAGGGAGGGGCCGTAGTCCATGGTCATCGCCCCGACGTAGACACCCGTCGGGGTCCGCCGCAGGGTACCGGGGTCGATCCCGGCCCGCTCCAGCACTTCCCAGGTCGTCTCCAGCAGCAGTCGCTGCTGCGGGTCCATCGCCGCCGCCTCGCGCGGCGAGATGCCGAAGAACTCCGCGTCGAACTCGGCCGCGCCGGCGAGCGAACCCGCCTCCCGCTGGTAGTAGCGGCCCGGCGTACCCGGTGTGGGGTCGTACCGTCCGGTGGTGTCCCAGCCCCGGTCGTCGGGGAGCGCGGAGACGGCGTCTGCGCCTGCGGACACCAGCTCCCAGAGTTCGTCGGGGCTGCCGACGCCGCCGGGGTAGCGGCAGCCCATCCCGACGATCACCACGGGGTCGTCGTCCGCGGGCCGCCGCCGCACCGGCTCGACCGTGTCCGCGTCCGTGTCGGGCCGGTCGCCGCTGATCTCGGCGCTGAGGTACACGGTCAGGGCCGCCGGGGTCGGGCAGTCGAAGACGACCGTCGCCGGGATGCGCAGCGCCGTCGCCGCGCCCAGCCGGTTGCGCAGCTCCACGGCGGTGACGGAGTCGAATCCCAGTTCGAGGAAGGCCAGTTCGGCGGGGACGGGATCGGGCCGCCCGGTCAGTGCGGCGATCTCCTCGCCCACGAGCCGTGCCAGCGCGGCGCGCCGCTCTCGTAGGTCCATGGCGGCCAGCTCCGCGCGGAACACGGTGGCGGCGTCCGCGTCACCGCCCGTACCGTCCGGCCCGTTGGCGTCCGCCGGGCCGGTTTCCGCGAGCGCGGCCAGGACTGCCGCAGGCAGTTCCCGCACCTGGGCGTGCTCCACGGCAGAGGGTGCTTCCCGTTGCGGGGCGACTCCGCGTACGTACAGGTCACCGAGCGAGGTCAGGAACCGGCCCGGACCGTCCTGGTCGCGGCGCAGCGTCCCGAGGACGGCAGCCTGTACGCCGTGTTCCTCCACGCAGTCCGTGAGGGCGGAGGTCAACACGGTGTGCGGGCTGACCTCCAGCAGGACACCGTGCCCGTCCCGCAGCAGGGCCCCGGCCGCCTGGTGGAACCTGACCGTGTTGCGCAGGTTGCGGCACCAGTAGTCGGCGTCCAGTACCGGGGCGTCCAGTCGTCCGCCGGTGAGTCCGGAGTAGTAGGGCAGTTGCGGTGTACGGGGGTGGATCGGGGCGAGGTCGGCGCGCATCCGGGGGATGATCGCGTCGATGTGGGGGGAATGGGCGGCCAGGCCCACGGCAATCCGCCGGGCGTGCACCGCGTCCGCGGCCAGGCTGTCGAGGAGTTCGGCCGTGGCGTCGCGGTCGCCGGAGACGATCACGGACCGGGGGCCGTTGTGCGCGGCGACGACGAGGCGGCCCTCCCAGCGGTGCAGCCTCGGCTCGACCTCGGCAGCCGGGGCCATGACGGAGACCATGTCGCCCTGCCCGGCCAGGGTCGCCTGGGCCTGGCTCCACAGGGCCACCACCCGCGCGGAGTCGTCGAGGGAGAGCGCGCCGGAGACCGCGGCGGCGGCGACCTCTCCGACGCTGTGCCCGAGCACGGCGGCCGGTTCCACACCGTGGGAGCGCCACAGCGCGGCGAGCGACACCGTCACGGCGAACAGCAGGGGCTGAACCACGTCGGCCCGGTCCCCGGCGGGTGCGCCCGGCGCGTCCGGGTCGCGGAGCACGTCGAGGGGCGACCAGTCGACGAACGGTTCCAGGGCCTGCGCGCACGCGTCCATCCGGTCGCGGAACACCGTGGAGGTGTCCAGCAGGTCCACGGCCATCCGGGGCCACTGCGCGCCCTGTCCGGGAAACACGAAGGCGACCCGGCCACCGGCTCCGGCGGCACCCTCCAGCAGGCCGGGGGTGCTCCTGCCGTCGGCCAGCGCGTCCAGCCGCCGCAGGAATCCGTCCCGGCCGTCCGCCACCAGCGCCGCCCGCCGGCTTCCCTCGGAAGCGGTGCGCGCGAGGGTGAGCGCGATGTCCTGGGGGCTCCAGTCGTCACGACCAGCCAGGAACGTGTGCAGGCCGCGCGCACCGACCGCCAGCGACTCCCTGCCGTTGCCGGCCAGAGTCCACAGCAGCGGTGCTTCCGTACCATCGGGGTGCGCCATCGTGTTCTCGGACTCCTTCACGGCGAGCAGGACCATCGGTCACCGGACCGTGGCGGGGGCCCGCTGCCACGGGGTCGTGCGTCGGCCGGGCCGCCTCCGTCGTGGCCTGCGGGTATCGCCACCGGACCTGCGACGTCGATCTTGCCGAGGTCGCATAGCGGCCCGATAGCGCAGGCCGCGACAGGATGCGGGTACGGGGAGCGGACGGGCCGTGGAGCGGTGGAGGAGAGCCACGCACGCCCCGTGTGGGCGGGTCGCGGCGCGGTGGAGCGAAAGAGAGCCGCCGCCTCGTGCTGGGGGCGGCAGAGAGGCCGCGTGCCCCGCAGGGCGGGTCAGTCGTCCGTTCACGGGGACCGGTGCGGGCCCTGAGCGCGCGTCACTCCCAGTTCCCGCCAGATTCCGTCCAGTGCCGTGACGAACCCCTCGATCTCCGAAGGCTCGTGGACGGCGCCGGGTGCGCTCCTGAGGATCTCCTGGCCCACGCGCACGCTCGGTGCGTTGATCGCCTGGACGTAGATACCGTGGCGGGCCAGCAGCAGTGCGGAGATCCGCCGGGCGAGTGCGTCGTCCCCGACGAAGACCGAGACGATGTGGGACCCGTCGGAGAGGAAGGGGATGCCGCGTTCCCTGAGCAGGCGGTGCGTCAGCCGCGCGTTCTCGCGGAGCCGGTCGCGTTCCTCCTCCGAGGTGCGCAGGTGCCGGACCGCGGCGAGTGCGCCCGCCGCGACCGCCGGGGGCAGGGCGGTGGTGAAGATGAAGGGGCGGGAGAGGCCGCGCACCGCGTCGACCAGCTCGGCGGGTCCGGCGATGTACCCCCCGGTGGTGCCGAATCCCTTGGCGAGCGTCCCCATGATGACGGTGAACTCGTCCGCGATGCCCAGGCCCGCTGCGATACCGGCTCCCTCCGGCCCGTACATTCCGACCGCGTGCACCTCGTCGAGGAAGGTCATCGCGCCGTGCTCGCGAGCGATCCGGGCGATCTCGGCGAGCGGGGCGACATCACCCCCCATCGAATAGACCGACTCCATGACGACCATCTTCGGCCGGTCGGGATCGGTGGCGGATATCAGCTCTTCCAGATGGGCCATGTCGTTGTGGCGGAAAATTCGTTTCTCGGCGCCGCTGTGGCGGAGCCCGTCGATGATCGAGGCGTGGTTCATCTCGTCTGAGAAGACGATGCATTTCTCCGGCAGACCGGCGAGGACCGTGAGGGCTCCGTCGTTGGCGGTGTACCCGGAGGTGAAGAGAAGAGCGTCCGCCTTTCCGTGCAGATCCGCGAGTTCCTTCTCCAGCAGTACGTGGTAGTGGTTGGTGCCGCCGATGTTCCGGGAGCCACCCGAGCCCGCGCCGTACTCGTCGAGGGCTTCGCGGGTCGCCGCCAGAACCAGCGGGTGCTGGCCCATTCCCAGGTAGTCGTTGCTGCACCACACGCTGATCTCGGAGGTGACCCCGTCCCGCAGGCTCCGGGCCGCCGGAAATTTCCCGGCGAGCCGGCCGAGTTCGAGGAACTCTCGCTTCGCATCCGATGCCCCACCTTCGCCCGTTTTCCGTGAGAAGAGCTCCAGGTAATGGTTCATGACGACCCTTTTCTCCGAAGACCGAACCGGTGCGGGGCCGAACCGGTAGAGGGTATTGTCTCAGGGCAGAATATCAATTCGATGGCGCGGCCTGCGACAATTTGCTACCGCCCGCGCACCCGTTTCCTAAATTCGCACTCCTGGTACACCTGGTTCTCTTGTTGTAGGATCTGCGGAAATTCCTCACCACGGCACCACTGGAGTTTCCTATGCCGTCGAACGAAACGTATGTCAGCCAGATCCTTCAGGTGATCTCCGCGGAACCGGAGAAGGTCGTCCTGTCCTGGCGCGACAGGACGCTCACCGCGGCGGAGCTGACCACCCTGGTCCGGTCGGCCGCGCAGGTTCTGCACCAACACGCCGACGGGATCGACGGCGGGGCGGTGGTCGCCATCCTGACCGTCACCAACACCGCCCCGACCCTGGTCCTGCGGTACGCCGCGAATCTGGCCGGGGCCACGGTGGTGCATCTGCACACCACCAACGCGGTCGACCCGGCGGACCACCTGGCCGCCGACGCCAAGCTCAAGGTCCTCCGGGAGACCGGTGCGACACATCTGGCCGTCGACGCGGAGAACCTCGCGACCGCGCGTGAGCTGCGCGAGCGGCTGGGCACTCCGCTCACCCTCGCCGCCCTCGACGACCTCGGCCCCGATGTCCTGGACCTGACGACAGGGGACCCGGACGCACTGGACCCGACCGCAGTCGAAATCGGACCCGACCGGCCCGCGGTGGTGACCTACACGAGCGGGACAACCGGTGAGCCGAAGGGCATCGCCTTCGACTTCCGGGCCCGCAACGGCTTCATCTCCGCCGGATTGCAGATGGGTTGGCGGTCGGTCTACCTGGCCTGCCTCCCACTGAGCCACTCCAGCGGCGCCACGGCGGACGACTCACTCGCGTCCGGCGGCTCGGTGCTCCTGCGGGACGGCTTCGACCCGGGGGACGTGCTGCGCTGCATCGAGCGGCACAGGATCACCCGGATGCTGCTCTCCCCTCCCCAGCTGTATCTGCTCATGGACCATCCGGACGCGGACTCGACCGACCTCTCCAGCCTCACGATGGTCACGTACGTGGGCTCCCCCGCCTCCCCCGAACGCCTGGGCGAGGCGGTCAAGGTCTTCGGGGACGTACTGATCCAGGTGTACGCGACCAGCGAGGCGGGCTTCGTCAGCATGCTCTCGCCCACCGAGCACCTCGATGCCCGGCTGCGGGTCACGGTCGGTAGGCCGATGCCCGGTTGGGTCCGAATCACCGACCCGGAGGACCACCGCGACCTGCCGCCCGGCGAGACCGGCGAGGTCTGCGTACGGTCGCCGTTCACGATGAGCGAGTACGTGGCCGAGCCCGAACTCACCGCCCGGACCGTACAGGACGGCTGGGTGCGCACCGGTGACCTCGGCTTCGTCGACGGCGACGGCTACCTCCATCTGAGCGGCCGAGTCGGTGAGGTGATCAAGACCAATGGCATCAAGATCCATCCGGTGACCGTGGAGAACGCCTTCCTGGCCCATCCCGATGTCGTCCAGGCCGCCGTCTTCTGCGTCCCGGACCGGGACCGGATCGAGCACCTGCACGCCGCCGTGGTGCTGCGCGAAGCGGCCACGGCCACCCCCGACGGACTGGCGGAGCACATCCGGGCCACCGTCTCGCCCAAGCACGTCCCCGCACGGATCCACATCCGCCCCGCTCTGCCCCTCACCGGCGTCGGCAAACCGGACAAGACGCGGCTGGCCGCGGAATCGGGCGGGTGAGACCCCCGTGACCCTCTCCGTGGCGTCCATCCTCGCCGAGTCCGCGCTACGGCGACCGGAGCACCCGGCGCTCGTGTCCGGTACGCGGAAGATCACCTATCGCGAACTGTGGAACGAGGCACGGAGGTACGCGGCGGCGCTGCGCGAGCGGGGCATCGGCCCGGGCGACAAGGTGGCGCTGCTGCTGCCCAGCACGCCGTACTTCCCGTCGACCTACTTCGGCGTGCTCGCGCTCGGCGCGATCGCGATCCCGGTCCACGCCCTGCTCCGGGCGGACGAGATCGCGTACGTCCTGAAGGACTCGGGGGCGGCGGCGCTGATCTGCGCCGCCCCGCTCCTGGCCGAGGGAGGCAGGGCGGCGGAGACGACCGGCACGCCCGTACTCACCGTCATGGCAGAAGAGGGTGGCGAGGAAGGGGAGTTCGCCCGCGCGCCGAGGCTGGACGCGCTCGCGGCGCGGAGCGCCCCGATCGACCGTCAGGTGCCGCGCGCGCCCGAGGACATCGCCGTGATCCTCTACACCTCCGGCACCACAGGACGGCCCAAGGGCGCCCTGCTCACCCATCTCAACGTGGTCATGAACGTCGACACGACCATGCTGTCGCCGTTCGACTTCACCGCGGACGACGTCCTGCTCGGCTGTCTGCCCCTGTTCCACACCTTCGGTCAGATCTGCGGCATGAACACCTGCTTCCGGGCGGGAGCGACCCTGGTCCTGATGCCCCGGTTCGACGGGCCGGGCGCGCTGGACCTCATGGTGCGGGAGGGCTGCACCGTCTTCATGGGGGTCCCGACGATGTACACGGCCCTCCTCGAAGCGGCCCGCGCCGACCCGCGCAGGCCCGCGCTCGACCGCGCGTTCTCCGGCGGCGCCGCGCTGCCGGTGGCGGTCCTGGACGCGTTCCGGGAGACGTTCGGCTGCCCGGTCCTCGAAGGGTACGGACTCACCGAGACCTCCCCGGTGGTGGCCTACAACCAGAAGGCGTGGCCGCTCAGACCGGGCACGGTGGGCCGGCCGATCTGGGGCGTCGAGGTCGAGATCGCCAGAGCCGGGGTGGAGGACAGGATCGAACTGCTGCCCGCCGGCGAGACGGGGGAGATCGTCATCCGGGGGCACAACGTGATGGCCGGCTACCTCAACCGACCGGAGGCGACCGCCGAGGCCATCGTGGACGGCTGGTTCCGCTCGGGTGACCTGGGCGTCAAGGACGACGACGGTTACCTCTCCGTCGTCGACCGCAAGAAGGACGTGGTCCTGCGCGGCGGGTACAACGTCTACCCACGCGAGGTAGAGGACGTCCTGGCCCACCACCCGGCGATCGCCCAAGCAGCCGTCGTCGGACTCCCCCACCCCGTCCACGGCGAGGAGGTATGCGCGGTGGTGAGGCCCCGCACCGGCACGGCGCCGGGCCCGGCCCTGGGCGCCGAGATCGTCGCCTGGAGCAAGGAGCGGATGGCACCGTACAAGTACCCGCGCCGGGTGGAGTTCGTGGACGCCTTCCCCCTCGGCCCCAGCGGCAAGGTACTCAAACGGGAGCTGGTCGCCCTGCTGACCACAGGGGCCCGCCAGGTCCGTACCGAGGCACAGGGGACGGCATGATGTCGGGCCTCCCGGCCACCCGGCCATCCGGCCATCCGACAGACGGTCCGGACGCGGAAGATTGTCGGGGCTTCCGTCGAGGCATCCGCGCCACCAACTGCCCGCCGGGGCCAGACGTACCAGTGCACGGGCGATCTGACGGGAACAGTCACGCGCCCAGTCAGGAAGCGCGGCCAGGGGGCGGTAAGGCCCGAGGGCGACTGGCGGGGCGGTACTGACGTTCCTCGAGGCGGGTGTCACGCAAGCACCTTCCCGACGAGGCGGCCCGCCGGCCTGCTCAAATATCTCGGTGTCGCTCTCCCTGCAGCGGAAGTTGGGCTGCGCGCCATGAGGCCAGAGGATATCGACGCCAGTCCACCGATGACCGCGGTGCTGTGCCGACGTAGCCGCCCCACCCGCGGGGCCCGGCAGCGGAGCCAGCGCTTGCGTCCCAGGTCGAACCGGTCCCACAGAGTTCGGAGACTGGCTGTCAGCCGTCCGGGCACCGACCTGGCAGAGCCAGCTACAGCCGTCAATGTCGCCCTCAAGCGCCTGGCCAAGCGATACCGGCACTTGAGCGAGGAGATAGCAGACGCGGACGCTGACCTGCGCGTCCTGATCACTCGCACCGCACCTGACCTTCTGGAGCTTCCGGGCGTCTTCGAGGTGCCCAAGCCGGCAGAGCTGAGCGGCCATCCGGCCGACGGTCCACCCTCTGGCTGGATGGGTTGGCGGGAGTGGGCCGCCGACCGGTGGCCATCGTTCGGCTGACGGCTCAACCCCCACCGCGACAAGACTCGCTCAAGGTCCACAGTCACAAGATCCGCCGGACAGGGCCTAGTAGGGCTTTGTTAGGTGGTGTCGTAGTGCTGCCATGGGGTGGGCTGTCTGCAGGTGGGGCAGGTTCCCGTCCAGGTGGCTAACAGGTGTTGGAGGAGGGCAAGGGCCTGGTAGAGAGTCAGGCCCTGGCAGGGACTTTTGGGCAGGACCGCTGCTCGGTCAGGAAGAGGTGGGCGGCGGTGACGAGAGTGACGTGGCGGTGCCAGCCGGTGAACGAGCGGCCCTCGAAGCGGTCGAGGCCAAGTGTCGTCTTCAGCTCGCGGTAGTCGTGTCCGATGCGCCACCGTAGCTTCGCGAGCCGGACCATGTCCCGGGCCGGGATGTCGGCCGGCAGGTTGGAGATCCAGTACTTGACCGGCTCGTTCTCCCCTTCTGGCCACTGAGCGATCAGCCACCGTAGTGCGATGGCACCGTCCGGGGCGGGTTTGGGGCGGCGGCCGGCGAGGCGGACGCGCAGGAACACGAAGCGGGCGGACATGGCAGCCTTCGAGCCCTTGCGCCAGGTGACCGTGACCGCTCGTGCACGTCCTGCGGCCAGGACATGTTCGCGCAGGCTGACCGGTCGGGTGCGGTAGCGGGGCAGCGGACGCGGTCCGAGCCCGCCGTAGGGCGGCTGGTGCGGCAAGGCCGATTCGGTGTGGGCGGTCATTTCGCCCTTGACCTGCAACGCGTAGGCCAGGCCCCGGTCTTCCAGGCCATGGCGGAAGTCGGCGTTCGCTCCGTAGCCGGTGTCCGCAACCAGCACCGCGGGCCGCAGTCCGACCGTAGCCAGTTCGTCGAGCATGTCCAGCGCGAGCTGCCACTTCGGCCGGTGATGCTCTTCCTCGGGGATCCGGCAGCGGGCCCGACGGTCAGCGGCCTCCGGCTGGTTCCAGCTGCCGGGCAGGAACAGCCGCCAGGACAGCGGGCACGACGCGGTATCGGACGCCGCATGGACACTGACCCCTATCTGGCAGTTCCCGACCTTGCCCAGGGTGCCGGAGTACTGCCTGGCCACCCCTGACGAGGCCGTTCCGTCTTTCGGGAACCCGGTGTCGTCCACGACCCACACCTGCGGCCGAACCACCGCCACCGCCCGGCGGGCCAATTTGGTGCGGACCGTGTCCACCGGCCAGGTCGACGACGTCATGAACTGCTGCAGCTGCTGGTGGTCCACCCCGAGGCGTCCGGCCATCGGCTGCATCGACTTCCGACGTCCGTCCAGCAGCAGACCCCGCAAATAGAGGCTGCCCTTCACCCGCTGGTCAGCACGCGACAAAGGCGCGAACACCTCCCCAGCGAACTCCTCCAACCGGCCCCTGCACGACGTGAGTTCATTCGCCCTCATACCAGCAGGAAACCACCAACACGACCACTTGCCCAGAGATGTAACAAAGCCCTACTAGTAGTGCTTCGTTAGGTTCTGCGTCTGCTTCGGTTGCGGGGCAGGGGACGGTTGCAGGTGGTGCAGGTGCCGGTCCAGCCCTTCAGCAGGTCCTGGAGAACGTCCAGGACCTGGTAGAGAGTCAGGCCGGCGTTGGGACTTTTGGGTCGAGCCGCCTGAGGGTGAGGAATGCCTGGGCGGCGGTGACGAGGGTGACGTGGTGGTGCCAGCCGCGCCAGGTGCGTCCCTCGAAGTGGTCCAGGCCCAAGCCGTGCTTGAGTTCGCGGTAGTCGTGTTCGATGCGCCAGCGCATCTTCGCCCACCGCACCAGCTCGGCAACGGGAGTCTCGGGCGGCAGGTTCGATATCCAGTAACCCGTTGGCCCGTCCTGGCCCGCGGGCCATTCGACCAAGACGGTGGACGGGGGCAGGACGCCGTTCCACTGGTTGCGTCCGCCGCCTGCCGCTTGGGCGGCGGCCAGGGACTGCTTGCCCGCCGCCCGAAGACCCAGGACCGCGAACCGTGAGGTCATCGTGCCTTTACTGCCCTGTCGCCAGGCCACCTCAGCGAAGTGGTCGGCGGCAGCAGCCTCGGCAGCGTGGACGGTAAGTGCTCGCGGCGCCGTCCGGTAGCGGGCAGGCGTCGGTGGGCCCAGTCCTTCGTAATCCGGCTGGTGCGGCTCGATGTCCAGCTCGTGGGCGACTTCTTTCCCGGTCAGCGCCAGCACGTAGGACAGGCCCCGTTCCTCCAGGCCATGGCGGAAGGGGGTGCTGACGCCGTAACCCGCATCCGCGACCACGACCGGGGCTTTGAGCCCCCACTCGCTCACGTTGTCCAGCAGCCCGAGCGCGAGGCGCCATTTCTCCTGGTGCACGACGTCGTCGGGGACGCCGGCCCGCCAGCAGCGGTCCGGCTCGTCCGTCCACTCCCGGGGCAGATACAACTGCCAGTCCAACGGGCACGACGCAGTGTCGGTGGCGGCATGGACACTGACCGCGACCTGGCAGTTCGCTCGTTTCCCGAGTGCTCCGCAGTACTGGCGGGCCACCCCGGCAGAGGCGCGGCCGCAGTTGGGAAACGACACATCGTCGATCACCCACACCTGAGGTCTGATCATCTCCGACAGTCTCTGGGCGATCCGCCGCCGCACCGGCAACGGATCCCACGGCGACTGGTTCACGAACTGCTGCAGTGCCTGCATGTTCCCGTCCGGCAACCGCTGGGCCATCGGCTGGATCGACTTACGCCGCCCGTCCAGCATCAGACCGCGCAGATAACACGCACCCCACCGGCGCTGATCCTGCCGCGGCAACGACCCGAACACATCACCTACGAACTCCGCCAACTCGCCACGGAGTCGCTCGACATCCCCCAGCTTCACACCTCGAAGATGCCCACCACCAGGCAAGATCACTCAAGGTAACGAAGCACTACTAGCCTCCAACCAGAGATCGCCGAGCTCGAGTGCGGCCGGGAAGTCGAGATGCCCACCTGCGGGCCTGTATGATCCGTGTCACACCGAAGCCCCCGAAAGCGACTGGTGCGCGCCGACGTCTCCGGCGGAGCACGGCGCGGCAACCCGTACGCAAAGCGACACAGCATCACGGGACGCAGTGAGTGCCGGGATACCGGACGGGGTCAGTCCAGTAACCGGATCGCCACATGGAAATGGCCTCATGGCCTTGACCGGAGAGAAGTACGCCCAGCTCAACCAGAACGAGCCGGCCTCGGACGACGCTGGCGAGGGCGCTGGATCGCGTGCGACGAGTCTGGATGGGATGGCGAGCAGCTCGTCGGTCGGCAGCGCCGATTCCTTGTGTTCGCGTCCGTCGCCATCGACGACGCCGAGGCGGCCCCACTGATCAACACCCTGCGTAAGCAGGCCCGGATCCAGCAGGCCGGAGAGCTGAAGTTCCGCCTGTTCAAGGACCGCGAGGAGCGGTGGTCCCTGCTGAAGGATCTGTGGGACCCGGCCGACGCTCTGCACGAACGCTGCTCGGTGTACATGGTCGACAAGGAGTACGCCGTGGCAGCGAAGGCGATCGATCTGCTGCTGGAGGAGATGGCGCACGCCGAAGGGCGGAACCTGTACGCCGAAGGCAAGGCGCGCGCCATGGCCCGGACATTGGCGCTCCAGGGACCGCGTGCCCTTCCGGGCGCGCTGTTCGACGCGCTGATGTCCTCGTTCGTGGCCCTGGCTTCCCAGCGCGCCCTGGGACGGGAGGAAGCCGCGTTGGAGGCGTTCTTGGCAGCGGTCGAACAGGCGTGGGGAGCCTCGACACGGCGGCCCGTAACTGAAGTGCTGGCCCAGGTGCGCTCCCCCGGCCCTACGCGGCGGCCCTCCACCAGGAGGACTCCCCGTTCCCGTCCCTGGAGATGCTCATCCCCGCGGCGGGTCATACAGCCCGCCGATGGGGACACAGCCTCGGGCTCGTCAGTGTCCTCACCGATGAACAGCGCGTATTTACCGACGACACCCTCGCACGGTGCTGCAGTACGCCACCAGCCCGATAGGCATGACTCTCCTGACCCGCGAGAGGGGCGCTCCCGTGCACACCATGCTCCGCGGCTCTTCCGCCGACCACCCATCCATTCAACTGGCCGACCTGCTGGCGGGGGCCGCAGCGGCCGTGACCGAACGCCACATCGGTTACCCCTCCCCCGCCGCCGAGGGACTGCGGCCGGTCATCGTGCCCTTGGTCGAACAGAGCTCGTTGATGCCCTACGACACCCCGGGCCTCCAACTCGCCGGGCTCGAAACCCGCCGCACGCGGCGGTCCGGGTAGCACCAGCAGGGCAACCCGGGCGGGGAGGTGGCCGCCTTCGGTGTGCTCGTGAAAGGAGACGGTGTCGGCGCCGCACGGGAGTCCGAAGACCTTGCGGCCCAGGAAGTTGCTGTAGAAGAGGGACAAGCCCTGCGGGACGTGCTGGCTCCTGCCCAGCCGGTGTTGTCGGCGTGCGCCTGTTCCCAGCAGAAGTCCACGGCCGCAGGGCCGGTGCGGGTGAACCAGTAGATGCCGACGGTGGTCAGCAGATCCTAAGCGGCGCAACATAGCGCGGGATCGCCGGATAACTAAACCGGCGATCCCGCGCACCATTGATAGTCCACCGCCACGCCCTCCCCGCCCATCGATAGCCATCTCCCGACGATCGCAGAGCAACCGCCAATCGAACACGGGGCGGTTCACCGCAGCAGCAACGCCTAGGAAGACGTGTCGGGCTGAGCAGAGCGGCCGCGCGCCAGCTCTTCGCCTATCGGACTGGCTGCGTTCGATCGCGATGAAGCGGAGCAGCCTTCTGATAGCGCACATGGGCCGCAGCCTGCGGCTGGTCGGCCGGGCGCAGTCAGAGAGCTTGTGGCCGCACGTCTCGTGGCCGGTCGTGACAGCGTGGAATTTCTTGGACCGGTGGGTTCCCCGCTCCGCTGGCCAAGCCGTGGCGATTCTCTCTCGTAGCGCGTCGGATCGAGGCATGCTCCGTGGAGCCCCGCCGGCACCCCCCTCGTTCGTGTGCCAGCTCGCCGCCGCCACGGGCCGTCGGTCAGGGGTCCACTCCGTGCCGACCAAGATCCGGGCCATACACGGACCAGCCGCCTACAGCTTGGCCGCATAGTGGCCGTTTCCGCTGTTCAGGGGCCATGCAAGGCGTGTACCACCAGCAGACGAAGAACCTTCTGGTGTCGTACTCGCCGAAGAAGCTGGGCTTCTTCTAGGAGCACGCAAGAAGTCGCCTGAGCTGGACTTTTGCCCGTCAGGCGCCTTCCGCTCGACTCATTCGGGCCAGGGCCCCGTATACGGGGTAACTAACCAGTTTTTCCCACCTCTCTCCCGCTGGTGACCAGTTGTTCCGGACCAGTGGCGGACCAAAACCCCGACTCACCGCCCAGGCCCCGCGCCCTGACTGACACGATCCCGCTCTTCCATCGACTGCTCCATGAGGCGGTTGGCTTGCTCACGGACACCATCCAGGAACTTGGCGTAGTGGTGGAGGAGAACCCCGATGCTCTGGCCCGCGCGGCGAGCACACTCGGCCGGGTCCAGTCCGGAAAACAACCAGAAAGAGATCCCGGCGTGCCGGAGATAGCAGGGCCGCTCGGCCAGGCCGGAGGCAAGTTCCGTTGGGGGTCAGGACGGGCTTTCGCCTACGTCGTGCCATACGCGGCGGCGTCCACTTACGAGCTGGTGCGTGATTGCGGGTGATGTGTTTTTGCTGGTGGGTGTCATGGTCCACCTGTAGTGATCATGGTCAGTCGCAGGGTTCTCGCGCATCAGGTGTTCACGCGAGTGCGGCGGAGGCGTCTCTCGTCCCTGGTTGAGGAGTTGGCCGACCCGCGGCTGCGGCTGCGGCTGCGGCTGCGGACCCTGGCGGATGTGTTCACATACGCCCAGGCCGAAGGCATTGAGCCGCGGCTGGCCGGGGTCCAGGTTCGCCGGCCCCCGGCCAGTCGCGGCGGACGCCGTGCTTTCGTCTCGGGGAAGAAGAAGCGCGACAGGAACTGATCTCGTACCTTCAAACCAATTTGGTAACACCGGCTTTGGGTGAAGAAAGCGTCCGCTAATACGGAAGGCGGACAGCAGAAGGGGAATCTTGTGGCAACTGCGATCATCGCCGTGCTGGGCACCCTGCTCGGTGCTCTTGTGGCGGGCGCTACGCAGCACCTCATCACTCTCTCCACCCGCCGTGATCGTGATCGGCAAGCACTGGCTGCTGCAGTAGCCAGCCTGCTCGGTGCCGCGACAGACTACCGCCGCCACCAGTATCTGAAACACGTCGTCCGCAGGACGGGCGAGGCGGAAAGTCTGGAGCTACAGACGGGTCGGTTCGAAGCACAGTGCGGAGTGACCAAGGCCGTGACCGCGCTCACCCTCGCGACCGACAACGCAACGCTCCTCCGCTTGGCGACTACTCTGGTTGACGCGTCCAGTGAGATCAAGAACCACGCGCACGACGATCGTCCAGCCATCGACAGCTCGGAAGACCGAGCCCGCCGGGCACACGACGCCTTCCAATCAGCAGCCGCCCAGCACTTGAGGCAGTACCGGCGTTGAGTCCTCCTCCCTGGGAGAAGCCAGCCCCGCCCGAACGTCTCACCCCAGCCCGCCTCCGACGGGGGTTCCGGAACATCCGTCCAACCGCTGCCATCCCAGCCGGTGCACCGAAACCCGGCCAACGCCGGTCCCGGTCGGCCACCGGGGGCCAGGGGATTTCCCTGACAGGCGCTCTATTGTTGTGCGCATGGGGCGCCGTGGGCCGAATGACGAGGTTGCTCCGATGCATCCGCCGCCGCCTCACCTCTGACCAGCTGTTGCGGGGCATTTACGGGCCAAGGTCCGGCTCGGGCACCCTACGCACCGCTCTCCGGTTCGTCCCCCGTCATGTTCTCGCGGCCCTGCAAGGGGACCGCTGGCCGACTTGGGCTGCACGGTCGGCCTACCTTCCCCGACTCGCGATGCGGCGGATCGCCGATCTCTATCCGGGGGAGGTGAAAACCAATGCCGCCGGACGCCGCGGTCACCGCGGACGCGGCCCGCACCATGCCTCACACCGGGTGGCCTCGGCCGCGAGGTCCTGGTCGAAGCCGGTCAGGGCCGTGAGCTCTGCGGTAATCTCGTCGGTCAGCTACAGAGCCGGCAAGATTCTAGGCTCCGACGGGCCGGAGGCTCCACGGGCCACCGCGAGTTCTGCGCGCAAGCCCACACCTCCTCGATCCGCCCGGCGATCGCCTCGTCGTCCCGCTCGATCCTGCGGCGGGCCGGGACGTCAGGACCAGTCCTCTCGCGCGCCAGCAGCTTCCACACGCCCTGGATCCAAACGAAACCGCCTGGCCCTCGTACTCGGCGTCGCCCTCCGGTTCAGCTGAACATGTCGAGGTAGTGCTGTTCGTGGGCCGGGTGGTAGGAGCCGAAGTCAACGGATGCCGGGTCGCCGCCGGTCTCGGCGACGACGAGCCGGTCGAGGTAGTAGTCCCAGCCGGGGCCGACTCCGCCCGCCATCGCTGGGTCGTCGCCGACGGACTGGGTGAAGGTGAGCGTGGTGGTGCCCTCGTGCTCGACGAGCGTGAGAGTCATGTGCCAGATGAGTTCCTGGCCGGGCACCTGCGACTGGAGGGCCAGACGGTGGGGGGCCCGGCACTCCTGGATGGTGAGGAGTTCGGGCTCGTGCTCGTCGCCTTCGTAGAGCATCCGGAAGTCGACCGAGCCGGTCGCCGGGTCGCCGGTCCATTCGCCGATCCATCGGGCCAGACGGTCCGGCTCGGTGACCGCCGCCCAGACGTCCCTGATGCCGGCCCGGAAGGTGCGATCGAAGGCAATGCTGTCCAGGCCGTCGATGCTCACGCGACGCCCGGTGGGGGTGCTGGTCATGCTGATTCCTCCTGAGAGCTTGTGGTGCCGGGAGCGGCGTCGGTGCCGGTCCGACGGTCATGGACGGTTCTGCGGACCTCCAGGTCGAGGGCGTCGAAGGCCTTCTCGGGGATCGGTGGGCGGCGCCCGACGAGCTCGTCGAGCAGAGCGCGTACCGGGGCGAGGCCCGGGTAGGCGAGCGCGTAGTGGCGCTCGCGACCGCGGTCCTCGGCGGTGGCCAGCCCCGCCTCGGTGAGCACGCGCAGATGTTTGCTCACCGCGGGTCGGCTGATCGGGTGCCGCGCCGCGAGGTCGACCACTCGCGCCGGACCGGAGGCAAGTGTGCGCAGCAGGTCACGGCGTATGGGGTCAGCCAGGGCGATGAAAGGGTCCACCCCCCATTGGTAACTTATAGGTTACCAATTGACAAGCTCCTCCCGGGGTCGTCCTGGCAGACGCAGCCGGCGCCGATGATCGCAGTCCATGGGTCCGCGTCGTCGACAGTCACGGGCACGGTGGAGCCGTCGACGGGGCCGCCGTGCGGCTCCGCACCGCGCCAGGGGGGCACACCCCCCAGGCCTGGACACCGTCGGCCAGTTCGGCGGCGCGGCGGGCGGAGGCGCGGCACGCCGGCGCGCGGTAGACGTCGCGCCACTCCTGCTGAGCACGGACAAGATCGCCGGGGAAGGGAAGGTGGTCCATCCGTCTCTCCGGGAGCGGCCCACGAAGTGACCGGGCCCTCCGGGAGTCCGGGTGGGACATCCCCCGGGGAAGCGGGGGGCAGTGCTCCTGACCTGCAGCTTTACAGCGGGAAAGCGGGATTCTCGAGCGCTTTCACCGAATCCGGCATATCGACCACCAGCCCTCTCCTGCCGTGACGACAAGGGCGTCCCCAGCACCCGGCGAACGGTTCTGGTCCCGCCAGGTAATCGCGCCTCTACGATGGGTACCCGCGCCGATCCTGGGAGCACTCGTGCTCGATCACACACCGGACTACCCACCGAAGAGTCCGCCGCCACCGAAGCGACCTGTACAGCCGCCGCGTCCTGAAACGCGCCTGGAAGGAACGGCGCGGGCTCGGATGCTCGTACGGAACCGGCGGTCGGCGAACTGGTCGTTCGAGGCAGCTGCCTGGTCGCCGAAAAAGGCCTGCGGCAACGTCGTGCGCCAGCTGCACGATTGGGGATACCGAGAGGCCGACCAAGCTGCGGGGGAGCTGACGGAGGCGTTGGTGCGGGCCGCGGTCGCCGATGGCGGTCGGCGGGTATCCCTACACCTCGCGGACCAGAGCCGGCAGGCACTGATCGTCGCCCTGTCCCACCGTCCAGGTCTCGCGGTCGCGGACACAGCCGTCCTGGCGGAATTGACCGGCCTGGGCGCGGCCTCGTGCGGAACGGACACCGCGGAAGACGGCCGCAGGATGTGGGCAGTACTCGACCTGTAGAACGCGGGAATCCATCGGGCTCCCACTCCCTGGTGCGGGGCGAATGCCGTGAGCGGGCCTGCGGCAACACAGGCGAGGGCACGCGGGGGGGGGGCAGGGCAGGTTCGTACTCGCGTTCGGTCGGGTGGGGCCACTCCCACGTGCGGGGAGCCGTTGAAGCAAGGCCAGCGAAGACGAGGGTCGGCGGGCACCACCCCCGCATGTGCGGGGAGCGAGCCCACTTTCCTGACCCGCAGCTTGACAAGGGTGGGTGCGGTTCTGGAGCACTTTCGCTGATTCCGGCGAATCGACCATTTTCCAACTGGCTTCGTTCACGTTCAGCAGCAGCGTTTGTTCACTGGTTGGAGCAGCAGTTGGTGATCAGCAGGCTCGTAGATGTTCACGAGAAATGGTTCTGGCTCGAAATGACGGCACTGTCGCTCCGCTGCGGAGAATTGCCGTGCGGAGGTCCGGTCCAGGTCTCACACTGCGGGCATGGATGAAGTCAGCGTTCCCGCGGCCGTCGTGTCTTCGGAGCAGTCGAGTGAGTTGCTGGGGTATCCGCCTGATGCCCGGTTGCTGATCGTCAACTGCGATGACTTCGGGATGTATTCAGCGATCAACGCCGCGGTGGTCGAGTCGGTCGAAGAGGGCATCGCCAGTTCGTGCAGCCTGATGGTCCCGTGTCCTGGGGCACCGCAGGCCATGAAATTGCTCGGCCGGCGGCCGCAGATCCCGTTCGGGATTCACCTCACGCTGGTATGCGAGATGCCCGGCATCCCGTGGGGGCCGCTGAGCGCCAAAGAACGCGTTTCCTCACTGCTGGACCCTGGGGGCGCGCTGTTCTCGCCGACCCCTGTCGGCCGGGCGGCCTTGCTCGGCCAGGCTCGGCTCGATGAGATCGAACTCGAGTTCCGCGCCCAGATCGATGCCGTCGCCGACGCTGGGCTCACGCCGACCCATCTGGACTTCCATTGCCTGGCTGATGGCGGCCGCGACGACATCCTCGACCTGACCGTAGTGCTGGCAGCGGAGTACGGCCTCGCGGTCCGGGTCTGGCTCGAACCCGGGCGCCGAGCGATGCGGGAGCGTGGCCTGCCGGTCACCGACAATGACTTCCTGGACAGCTTCTCCCTCGACATGGAAGGCAAGGCGGCCCGATACGCTCAGATGCTGCGTGATCTGCCTGCCGGGCTCAATGAATGGGCGGTGCATCCCGGTCTGGGCGACAAGGAGTCGCAGGCCCTCGACGACGGCTGGCCCGTGCGTCGGACGGACTACGAGTTCCTGACATCGCCGCAGGCCCGTGAGGTTCTCCAGCAGGAGGACATAACCGTGATCGACTACCGAACGATTCAGCGAGTCTGGTCCCGGACCATGAGCCCTCGATGACCGATCCGGCCCGTCGTCCCTGCGGACGACGGGCCGGTGAGCTGACTGTGGTGGTCAGCCTGCGACGGCCGTTTGTTCGGCCCGCGCGCGAGTGGCAGCCAGGCAGTAGGAGGCGGCACTACTCGTGAGTAAAGCCATCCAGCCTTCCGCCTTCGCCGCTTCTGACGCCTCGCTGGCCGCAGGTCAGTGGTTCCGGCGTAGGCGACGGCGGAACGGTGAAGGTCCCCGTGTCGTGGCCGGGGAGGAGCGCGGCGGTGATGCGTCCCCGGGCGGGCCTCCCGCTCGACGGGCAGGGCACCGCGTGCCGTGCGGCGGGCTGTGTCGATGAGCTCCGGACCACCGTCCACGCCTCGTGCGCCATCTCCCTCCTCCAAGACGACGGATGCCCCGGGCAACGCTCGACTTCATCCGAGGTCCCTCATCTCTGGGCTCCGATGAGCGACGCCAGCAGGTGCTTCCGGTCATCCGCCGAAGCGCCGACGTCACCCGACGTCACCCGACGTCACCGGCGTCCGCGCAGTCGGCCGAACAGGCTGCGAACCTGGGCGCGCTTGCGCGGGTCGGCCGCGGCGCGCCGGGCCGAAGCGATGGTCCGCCGCCCTTGGGGGCTGCGCGTGAACTGCGTGAGACGGGCGATCAGTCCGGCCATGATTCCTCCTGAGGGCGTATGCCATCCGCGTACCCCGCAATGAGGCAAGAATGTCCGGGCGTCGCCCGCAGCCCGTCGCCGCACGGAGCAGAGGCCGCCGCTCCCGGGCCGCGACCCGGGACCATCCCCATGTGCGCGAGAAACCACCGCCGGAGGGCCTCGTCCGGGTCGGCGGGACCACCATCGCGTGCGCGGAGATGGCCCCGCCCTTCGACCCCTGGTTGGCTTTGCCGTAGCGGGCGGTGCCGGGGACGCCGCCGCCCGCTCGGTCATCGAGCGCAAGAGCCTCGCGCTCGCTCCGCTCGCTTACAGGTCTGACACGCTCGATTATTGACCGAGCAGTCCAGATAAGACTAGGGTCTTCGACGTGGCCAGGACCAAGGAATTCGATCCGGACGCCGCGCTGCAGTCGGCCCTTGAGCTGTTCTGGCGGCGCGGTTACGAAGCGACGTCGGTGACAGACCTCGTCGAGCACCTCGGCATCGGCCGCGCCAGCATCTACGCGACCTTCGGCAGCAAGCACGAGCTGTACCTGAAGGCCATGGACCGGTACGCCGAGACGCGCGACCCGCTCCTCATGTCCGAGCTGTCCCAGCCAGGCCCCGCACTGCCTGCGATTCGGAGGCTGGTACGCCGTTTCGCCGCGGAAGCCGCCTCTCCTCATGGGCGGCTGAACGGCTGCTTCGTCACCAACACCGCAGCCGAGCTGGCCCCGCACGACCCCGAGGCGGCCCGCCGTGTCGAGATCAGCTGGGAGCACATCGAGACCCTGCTGCACTCCGCGCTCGTGCGGGCCCAGGCCCAGGAAGAGCTCCCCGAGGGCCGGGAACCGCGAGCG
The DNA here is from genome assembly GCF_000377965.1 of Streptomyces sp. CNB091. Lineage (NCBI taxonomy): Bacteria > Bacillati > Actinomycetota > Actinomycetes > Kitasatosporales > Streptomycetaceae > Streptomyces > Streptomyces sp. CNB091. The sequence continues at coordinate 889,610 of NZ_KB898990.1, read as the reverse complement.
CTGGCCCACCTGCTGCTCGTCCTGCTGCAGGGCGTACGCATCGTCGGCAAGGCATCGAACGATCCCGCCCGGGTGCGGGACGCGGCCGAACAGGCGCTGTCCCTGCTGGACTGAGTCACACCGCTCCACACCCGACATCACACCCGGCGGAGCCGTCAGGCCGCTTCCATGCGTCCAAATAATGGACCGATCGGTCTAATATTAGGGGGAAGTATGACCGCCACCGCCACGGGCACCGAGCGCGTCACCGCCTCACAGCACAGACGCGCCTTCGTCCTTCTCGGCGGCATCCAGGCCACGCTGATCTTCACGCTCGCCGCGATCGCCATACCGCTGCCCCACGTTGCTCGCGAACTCGGCCTTGAGCGCGCCGACGTGATCCTGCTCAGCACCGCCTACGGACTGACCTTCGCCGGGCTGTTGCTCCTCGGCGGACGCCTCGCCGACCGCTACGGCGGGCGGCGCGCCCTCATCGCGGGCCTTGTCCTCTTCGCCATCGCGTCGGCCGCCGCCCCGCTCGCCCCCGGTATCGAGGCACTGCTCGCGGCGCGCTTCACCCAGGGCGCGGGCGCGGCACTCGTCGCGCCGGCCGCCATGGCCGTGCTGCGCGCCGTCTTCCCCTCCCCCGCCGCGTACGGCAGGGCGATGGCCACCTGGGGCGGACTCTCGGTGCTCGGCGCGACGGCGGGCAATCTGCTCTCCGGCGTCATCTCGGCGCTGGTCTCCTGGCGTTGGACCTTCGCGGTACCCGTCGTGGTGGCGATCGCAGCCCTCGTCCTCACGCCCCGGCTGCTGCCGGACACCGCGCCGAACCGGGGCAGGAGTCTCGACCTGCCCGGTGCTCTGCTCGCCACCGCCGGTATCACCCTCGCCAGTTACGGGCTCGTCGTCACCGACACCCGCCCCGGAGCGTCGGCCGGCGTGCTCGTGCCGCTGCTCGGCGGGACCGCGCTGCTGGTCGCGTTCGGGTACGCCGAACGCCGGGCCCGCGATCCCCTGCTGCCCCCCGGCTTCCTGTCCGACCGGCGGCGGGGCCTGGCGCTCACGGCCATCGCGCTGAGCTCCTGCGGGACCGCGATGACCTTCGTGGTCCTCTCACTCCATCTCCAGCAGGAGCGCGACTGGTCACCGTTGCAGACCTCGGCCGCCTTCGTGCCGTTCGCCGTCACGCTGCTCGTCTCGGGCCGGGCGGCGGGACCGCTCATCGGCCGGTACGGAGCCCGGACCGTCACGGCCGCCGGGCTGGGCACAGGCGCGGCCGGGCTCGTCCTCCTCGCCTTCACCGGGTTCGCTACGCACACCTCGTACGCGTACGGGCTGCTGCCGGGCCTCGTGCTGCTGCCGGCGGGCACCGCGGCCTCCTTCGCCGGCGCCGCCGTGCTCGCCACCGAAGGGGTACCGCGGCAGCAGGCCGGTCTCGCAGGCGGCGTGCTGAACACCGCGATGGAATGCGGCCCGACCGTCCTCTTCGCTGTCCTGCTCACACTCGACAGCGACCCCTGGTCTCTGGCCGCGACGGGGGTTTTCCTCGCCGTCGCGGCCCTCCTGAACCACCGCGCCAAGTAATCCATCACTCAAGGGAGTCACCGAAATGAACCGCTTCACCGGCAAGACCGTCCTCGTCACCGGCGCGGGCTCCGGCCTCGGTCGCGCTATCGCGCTCGCCTTCGCCGCCGAGGGCGCGTCCGTGGTGGCCGCGGGACGCACCGCGGCCTCCCTGGACGAGACGGTCGCCCTCGTCGAGGCGGCCGGCGGCACAGCCGGCGCCGTCACCGCCGATGTCACCGACTCCGGGCGGCTCCAGGATCTCGTTCGGGAGAGCGTCGCCCGCTTCGGCGGACTGGACGTGGCGGTCAACAACGCCGGGATATTCCGGGGCGCGGTCCCCGTCGGCGAGGTGAGCGAGGAGGACTGGGACGCGGTGCTGCGGACCAATGTCACCGGCGTCTGGCTGGCCATGAAGCACGAGATCGCCCACATGAAGGAGAACGGCGGCGGCACCATCGTCAACATCTCCTCCAATCTGGGCGCACACCTGCGGATCCCGAACGCCGCCGCGTACATCGCCTCCAAGGCAGCGGTCTCCGCGCTGACCCGCGCCGCCGCTCTCGACCACATCCACCAGGGCATCCGCATCAACGCCGTCAGCCCCGGCGCCTCCGCCGCTCCCATGTCGCTGCGCCCCGGCGAGTCCGAGGCCGACCGTGCCGAGCGGGTGAAGACGGAGAACCCGCTCGGCCGGGTCGCGGAGGCCGAGGAAGTGGCGGCCGCGGTGCTCTACCTCGCCTCGCCCGCTGCCGGCTCGGTCGTCGGCACCGACCTGGTCATCGACAGTGGATCATCGGCCTGACGCCCCTACCGGAGACTGAGCAGGCTGCTGCGGGACGGCCAGGATCCGCGGAGTCCGGAACCCGGCCTGGGCTCCGCTCCCCCACGCCTCGGCCGTCCTGGATCCGCACGACGGCGTCGGCGTGGGGGTTTCCCGGGCGACGCGGCTTCCATGGACGGGACGTGGCGGGCTTCGCGGCCACGGGCCGCAGCGGCAGCTCAGAGGTGGCCGTCCAGGAACTGCCGTACCTCGGCGACGGTCATGGGCCCCGTGCCGTGCGCCACCGTCTCTCCCTCCTTCAGCAGGACATAGGCCGGGGCTCCGGTGACCCCGTATCTCTCGGTTGCCGCCGGACAACGCGTGATGTCGGCCCGGACGACCGCCAGGCGCCCTGCACAGTCGTCGGCGATGCCTTCCACGACGAGATCCATCGCCCGGCAGGGCTCGATGGCCTTGGGCCATGTCCCGGTGAAGTACGCGAGGACCGGAACCCCGCTCATCCCGAGGATGAAATCGAACTCCGCGTCCTCACGGGGTCGGTGAACCCGATGCGCCATGGAACCTCCTGCCCTCACGTTCCGTCGTTCCGTCGTTCCGTCCCATCATCCCTCGCGCGGTGCGCCGGTCAGCACCGTCCGAAGACCGACCGCCAGCGTCAGTTCGAGGACCCGGTGTGGCGTTGCGAGATCCGGGAACAGCTCCCGCAGCTGCGACATCCGGTACCGGACCGTCTGGGGGTGGACGAACAGTTCCGCCGCCACCTCGTCCCGTCGGCCCTGATACAGCAGCCACGCCCGCAACGTCTCCTCCAGTCGCCGTGCGGTCGCGACGGGCAAGGTCCGCAAGGGTGCGAGGGCTCGGGCACGCAGGTCCCCGAACGCGTCCGCGTCGGCGCTCAGCACCAGCTCGGGCAGGTGGTCCTCGGTGTCGCGAATATCAGGGGAAAGGGAGCGTGCGCGAACGGCTCGTGCGTACGACGCGGACGCACGCGTCCACGGCCGGGCCGGGCCGGCCACGGCCGTGCGGTCGGTCAGCTGCCGCAAGAGATGTGGCCGGTCGGCATCGGGGACGAGCAGCACACCGGTGGCATCCGGCAGATCGTCGAGGACCAGGGTGTTCGGGTCGAGCGTGCGGTAGGCGGGGCGGGCCTGGGCGGCGGGCAGCAGGACCGCGGTGAGCGAAACCGGAGGCTGCCACCCGGCCCGTTGACCGGAGGCCAGCAGCACGTCCAGGCTCGCACCTGCGAGGAGGTCGCGGGCCAGGTGTTCCAGGTGGCGCTCGTGGGCCCTGCCCCGGGCGGCGAGTTCATCGGCGTGTCCCGCGGCGCTCGCGGCGGAGAGCTCGTCGATGTAGGCGAAGGTCAGCTCGGCGAACTTGGCGACCTCGGCGGCGGGCAGACCTGCGGGTACGGCACCCGCTGCGAGGCAGCGCCAGGCGACGCGGGCACCGACGCGGTAGGCACTGAGCAGGGCGTCCATCGAACGGCCGTCGCGCACCTCGCCGCGGCCCAGCTCGTAGGCCGCGTCACCGCCGTCGCCGCCTGTGGCGTTGCCGCTCGCGAGGTCCAGGTAGTGCCCCAGGGCGGTGCGCACGGCCCGGCGGATGGTGCCGCCCATGCGGCCCGAAAGGGCGTTGGCGTAGGAAGGGACCTCGTCGATGATCGCCTGGACGACCTCGTCGGCGGTGGTTTTCAGAGCGGCCCGAAGGACGGTGACGGTCCTCTCGTCCAGAGCCAGCTCGCTGGCCCTCCGGATTGCATGGCTCACGATTTTGTTCCCTGCGAACAATTCAGCTGATCAGATTCACGTCCTGCGGTCAGGACTTTACGCCATGGGGCGCAGCAAGCTGGGGTCATGACGAGTGCAGCCCTCCGCAGTAGGGCGTGGAAACTGCTGGAGATGGTCACGACGCCGCTGCTGCCGTCGGACTACCTCGACCTGGTCAGCCCGCTGCGTGCGGGCGCCGACCTGTGTGGGCGCATCGAGGCCGTGCACCCCGAGACGGGTGACGCCGCGACGGTCGTGATCAGGCCGGGCCGGGGCTGGCGCGGCCACACAGCGGGTCAGTACGTGCGGATCGGGGTCGACGTCGACGGGGTGCGCCTGTGGCGTGCCTACTCCCTCACCTCGCCGACACATCGCGGGGACGGCCGGATCACGATCACCGTGAAGGCGATCCCGGGCGGCAAGGTCAGCAACCACCTGGTCCGCAGGGCGACACCGGGCACGCTGGTCCAGCTCGACCAGCCGACCGGCGACTTCGTGCTGTCGCAGGCCAAGCCCGCCAAGGTGTTCTACCTGACGGCGGGCAGCGGCATCACCCCCGTGATGGGCATGCTGCGCGACGTCGAGCTCGACGACGTCGTCATGGTCCACTGCGCGCCACGGCCGCAAGACGTGATCTTCCGCAACGAACTGCACGATCTGGTCGCGGACGAGAGGCTCCGTCTCATCGAGGTGCACACCGAGACGGACGGCATGCTCGACATCGCCCGTCTCGACGCACTCGTACCCGACTGGGCCGAGCGCGAGACCTGGGCTTGCGGACCCGCGGGCCTGCTCGACGCCGCAGAAGAGCACTGGACCGAGCACGGCGTCCAGGAGCGCCTGCACACCGAACGCTTCCGCCCCGGCATCGTCGTCGCGGGCGACGGCGGCGAGGTCACGTTCAGCGCCTCCGGCAAGACCGTCGCCGCGGACGGCGCCACGCCGTTGCTGGACATCGGTGAGGAGGCCGGCGTGCTCATGCCGTCCGGGTGCCGCATGGGTATCTGCTTCGGCTGCGTCACGCCGCTCAAGGCGGGCGCCGTCCGCGACCTGCGCACCGGCGGGATCACCGAGGCCGAGCCGGGCGTCCTCATCCAGACCTGCGTGTCCGCCGCCGCGGGCCCGTGCGACATCGAACGGTAGGAGCACCTTGACCGCCATCGACCCCACCGCCCACCTGACCGCGGAGCAGATCGAGGAGCTGGGCCGCGAGCTGGACGCGATCCGCGACGAGGTGATCGCCGGCCGCGGCGAGAAGGACGCCGCCTACATCCGTAAGGTGATCGCGGCGCAGCGCAAGCTCGAACTGGTCAGCAGGGGTGTGCTGCTGTTCTCCATCTTCCCGCCCGCATGGGTGATCGGCACCGCCGGGCTGTCCGTGGCGAAGATCATGGACAACATGGAGATCGGCCACAACATCCTGCACGGCCAGTGGGACTGGATGCGGGACCCGAAGATCCACTCCACCACCTGGGAGTGGGATCACGTCTCGCCGTCCGAGCAGTGGAAGCACTCGCACAACGAGCTGCACCACACGTACACCAACGTGATCGGCAAGGACAACGACCTCGGCTACGGCATCATGCGCGTCGACGAGGACCAGAAGTGGCACCCCTTCCACCTCGGCCAGCCGCTGTGGAACTTCCTCAACGCCTGCTTCTTCGAGTACGGCATCGCGGCGTACGACCTGGAGCTCGGCAAGAACCTCTCCAAGCACCGCCGCAAGAACCCGGAGTTCCGCGCGCGGGCCAGGGCCGTGGGACGCAAGATCCGCAAGCAGGTGCTCAAGGACTACGTGATCCACCCGCTGCTGTCGGGCCCGTCGTTCCTCCCCACACTCGCCGCCACGTTCACCGCGAACCTGGTCCGCAACGTCTGGACCCATTCGGTGATCATGTGCGGGCACTTCCCCGAGGGAGTACAGGTCTTCGAGCGCCGGTCGATCGAGGGCGAGACGCGCGGCCAGTGGTACCTGCGCCAGATGATGGGCTCGGCGAACATCAGCGGCAGCAAGGCCATGCACTTCATGACCGGCAACCTGTCGCACCAGATCGAGCACCACCTGTTCCCGGACCTGCCGAGCAACCGGTACGCCGAGGTCGCGGTGAAGGTGCGCGCACTGTTCGCGAAGTACGAGCTGGAGTACGTCACCGGCCCGCTGCCCCAGCAGGTCTTCTCCGCGTGGCACAAGGTATTCCGGCTCGCACTGCCGAACAAGGAGACCAAAATCCAGGCACCGGACCGCGAGAAGGGGCTCGTCGCCGTCTGATTCCCGGTACGGGCTCGGATCTCTCGGCCGTACCGGCGGCACCGTTGAGTTCGGTGAGATCCGCTGCGCGGGCAGGGCAGGCGTGTGCCCTCGCCACCTCGGCGTCAGCCTTGGCGGCGAGGGCACGGGCGCGGCCGGTGTGGTCAGTGTCCGGCGACGACGCCCGACAGCTCGTTGGTGCTCTTCGGCAGGGTGACGGAGGTGAGCTTCTTCCCCGTCTCCACATCGATGGCGTGCAGCGCCTTCGCGCCGGGCTCGGAGACGTAGGCGACGTGTCCGCGCACGAACAGGGTGGGCCGGGCCTGCTGCCAGTCCAGCGGCTCCTGCCATGCGCCCACGACGGGGATCTTCTTCTCGATCCTGCCGGTGGCCGGGTCGATGACGTGAAGGGCGCCGTCAGTGCCGAGGACGAGGGCCTCGCCGTGCGGGCCGCGGGCCAGCGAGCGGAAGGAGTAGCTGGTGCCGAGTTCGACCAGGCGCAGCTTCTTCTTCTCGGTGTCGATGAGGGAGACGCGGGAAGGCCGCTCCAGCTCGGCCTCGGGGTCGGTCTTGTAGTCGCCCAGCAGAACGGGCGAGGCGTCGCTGCCGGCCTGGTTGCCGATGCGGCCGTAGGCGTCGGGAGAGTCGATCTTGGTGAACGCGCCGTCCTTGTAGATCAGGATGCCGTCCTCGCAGCCGACGCCGACGGCTTCGTTCTTGGCGGCGGCCTCACCGTGGACACCGGGGCAGTTCTCGTTGCGTGCGATTTCCTTGTCGTTCCGGTCCAGCACCAGCGCGCCGGTGCGCTTCTCCTCGGTGCCCAGCGTGCTCACGAGTCTGCCGTCGGCCAGCTCGATGGCGACGCCGTGGTGGGGCTCGGCGGAGGTGTAGGTGCGCCCTGCCGGCTTCTTGCCGCTGCTCAGTGTGGTGGGGTCAAAGACGTTGACCTCTCCGGTGCCGTCGGTGAAGAGCACGGTCTTCGCGGCGTGGCGGACTACGTGGCCCGGCTTGGCGCCCTCGTACTCGATGTCGGTGAGGGCCTGGCCGGTGGCGTCCAGGACGCGGAATCCGCTGTCGGTGGAGACGACGACGTGGTCCTTGTCGCCTGCGGGGTTGACCCGGTTGAAGCCGGGCAGGTCAATGGTCTCGGTGAGCTTGAGGCTCTCACCGTCGAGGATGTAGAGGCCGCCGTCGAAGGTGGCGACCAACGGCTCCTTGACCGCCGCCGCGGGCGTGGCGTTGGCGGTCCTGTCGGACGTGGTGTCGGTGGAGGAGGAGCTCTCTCCGCCGCAGGCGGTCAGGACCGTGGCGGTGGCCAGCGCCAGCGCCGTGCCCGTGAGGGCTCTGCCGCGTATCGACTTGTTCATCGGTCTGTTCCTTTCTGCACCGCGCGGTGGCGGTATGGGGGTACGACGAGCCGGCACCCGATGGCGGGTGCTCCGGAAGGCTGGGAGGGTCAGTCGCGGGTCAGGCTGGTGACCATGGCGTTGGTGTTGGCGCGCATCATCCGCAGGTAGGTGTCCGCGCCCGCGCCCCTGGCGGTCAGGGACTCCGAATGGAGTTCGACGACACGGACCTCGCCGCCCATTTCCGCTCGCAGTACCTCGGCGAGCCGTTTGGGCTGGGAGGAGTCGGCGAAGACGGTGCGCACGCCTGCGCCGTTCATCGCCTCGGTGAGGGAGCGCAGGTCCGAGGAGCTGGGTGAGGCCAGGGTGGTGCCGCTGGGGATGACGGCGCCGATCACCTCGAAGCCGAAGCGGTCGGCGAGATAGCCGAAGACGTGGTGGTTGGTGACCAGGGCCCGTTGGTCCGCGGGGACTCGGCCGAGGGACTCTTCCATCCAGGTGGTGAGGTCGGCGAGTTGCTTCGCGTAGCGGTCGGCGTTGTTCTGTATCGTGCCGGGGTCCACGCCGGTGACGTGCTCGATGACCTGGTCGGCTATCTGGCCGGTGACCTTGTGCATCCGGTCGGGGTCGGTCCAGAAGTGCGGGTCGGGCTGCCCTTCCTCGCCCTCGGGGCCGCCGTCGTCGGCGGTGTGGAAGGTGAGCGGGTCGGCCGCCTCGCCGGCCGCGAAGGTGGCGACACCGGATGCGCGGGCGGCGTCCACGTGCCGCAGTACGTTCTCCTCCAGGCCCAGGCCGTTGTGGACGACCAGATCGGCCTGTTCCAGCTCGGCTGCCTGTACCGCCGACAGGCCGAAGGAGTGCGGGTCGGCGTTGGGCTTCATCAGGACGGTGACGTCGGCCTCGTCGCCGACTATCTCGCGAGTGACGTCGCCGAGGATGTTGGTCGTGACGACGATGCTGGGCCGGTCCTCGTCGGTGGTGCAGGCGGTGACGGTCATGGCGGAAACGAGGGCGAGCAGCCCCGCGATCAGGTGTCGCGGGCGAGCGGTGCCCACCCTCGGGCGGTGGTTCACCTCGGTTCGGCTCATCGTCCGGTCTCCCCCATGAGGACCGGCTTGACGTCCAGGTCGAAGGAGCGCGCGACGCGAAGGCCGTCGTTGTAGTCGATCTCGAACACCTGCTTGCCCTCGGGGTCGTTGACGTAGGCGCGGCTGCGATCGACCTCGATGACAGGGGCACCGCCGTTGGAGTCGTCCTGCTTCCCTGCTGTCAGCAGGGGCTTGGTACGTGCGGTCTGTTCTCCGGTCGCGATGTCGTAGCCGTGCACCGATCCGTCGGTCTCCAAAACGAGCAACGGGGATCCCTCTCCGGCCGTGTTGACCGCGACGACGGGCCCGGTGTCCACCCGCTTCCAGGTCCGCTCGGTGACGTCGAGGACCCAGACGGCGCCGTCTCCGGCTGGGGCGGTGAGGGTGTCGCTGCCGGGCCGGTGGCGGAAGGCGGTGGCTCGGTCCTGCGCCGGGACGTGTTTTCCGTACGGGATCTCCTCGGCGGTGAACGCGCCGTCCTGCGCGCGCACGAGCAGGGCGCCGTCCGCGCAGCCGAGAACCACGCCGCGCCGGGTGACGGCGTCTCCTCGGGGTGCTTCGCACGTCACGTCCGGGGGAGCCATGCGTTCGCCTTCGCGGTCGAGGACGACGAGTTCCGTGGTGCCGCCCTTGTTCGCGAAAGCGAGCAGGTGTTCCTCGTACGGCACGACGACGCCGGTGTAAGTGCCGTGCAGCGTCCGGCGAGTTGGGATCTGGCCCTTCTCGAGCTTGCTGCGGTCGTAGAGGACGGCGCGGCCGTTTTCGTCGGTCACCGCGGTCACGGCGGCATCACTGCGTATCTGTGCTCGGCTGCCCGCAGGAATCTCCCCCGCGTCCCGCGTCGCCGCGCTGTAGTAGTGGACGTGGTCGCCGTGGTCGACCATCCAGGCGCCGCTGTCGATCACATGGGTGCGGTCGGGGGCGTGGAGGTAGCCGAACCTGCCGTCCGTGCCCAGCCGTACGGCGTTCTTCACGTCGGCCGTCCTGTGCACCTTGCCGGTGACGAGGTCGAGAACCCCGGTTCTCCCGCTGCCGGGGTCGTTCAGGAGAAGTCGGGACTGCTGCTCGGCGGCCTCCTGGGCTCCCTCGACGTACCCATGGGCAGTGGGAGACGGGGAACTCGCTTCGGGCCGTACGGTGACGCGCTCCTCACCGGCGCAACTCGTGGCGAGCAGCGCGGTGAGCACCAGGGCTGCCGATGCCCACGGAGGGAGGTTCCTGCGGACGGTCATGGTGATCGCCTCTGGCTTCTTTCAGTTGGCTTCGATCAGGGGGGCCGGCGGGGAGTGAACCTGGCGCGTACAGCGGTCACGCAGGCCGGACAGCACGTGGGAGAGAAAGAACAGGCTCACCGCGAGGGCCGCGACAGTCGCGCCGGCCGCGGTACTCAGATGCCAGGACAGCAGCAGGCCGCCGAACGTGGCCGAGGTGCCGACCAGGGCGGCGAGCACCATGACCCCACGCACGGAGCGAGCCCAGGGCAGAGCGGCCGCCGGCGGTGCGATGAGCAGTCCGAGGACGAGCAGCGTTCCCACGATGTGAAACGAGGCGACGATCGCCAGGCCGAGCAGGCCGAGGAGCACAGCGTGGGCCAGGCGCGGCCGCAGCCCGAGGGTGTGGGCCTTGCGCGCGTCGAACGCCAGGGCCAGGAAGGCACGGTGGCCGAGGACCGACACGGCCAGCGCCGCGAGCAACGCCGCCGCGAGCACGAGGAGATCCTGCTGCCTGACCGCGAGGACGTCCCCGAAGAGAAATCCGGTCAGGTCGACCGCGAAGGACTGCGAGCGGGACACGATGATCACGCCGAGCGAGAGCATGCCCACGAACAGCAGCCCGATGCCGGTGTCCTGCGACAGCCTCGGCGTACGGCCCAGCGCGGTGACGCCTGCCGTCATGACGACAGCGCTGACCACCGCGCCCACCATGAGGTTCCCCCCGAGAAGCGCGGCGACCGCGACGCCCGGCAGCAGCCCGTGGGACATGGCGTCACCGAGGAAGGCCATCCCTCTCAGTACCACCCAGGTGCCCGCCAGGGCACAGATGGCGGATACCAGCATCCCGCCCCAGAGGGCTCGCTGCACGAAAGTCACCTCGAACGGGACCGTCAACCATTCCATGGCCCGGACACTACAATGAAAATCATGTTCAATACACAGCCCCTCTCATCCGCCCCGCCCCTCGATCGGACCACCCCCCTCCGTTTCTCGGGGTTGTGCGCCGGCTACCCAGGGCGTCCCGTGCTTCATCAAGTCAGCGGAGAGATATCCGAGTTGACCACCACGGCACTCGTCGGCCCGAACGGCAGCGGCAAGTCGACCCTGCTCGCCGTGCTCGCCGGTGTGATCAAGCCGACATCCGGCGATCTCTTCCGCACCGGTGGCCGTCCGCCGGCCTTCGTGCCGCAGCGCGGAGCGGTCGGCGACGCTCTTCCCCTCACCGTTCGGCAGACCGTGGAGATGGGGCGCTGGGGCGAGCGCGGTCCGTGGCGCCGGCTGACCGCACGTGACCACGCGACCGTGGACGCGGTGCTCGACCGGCTCGGCATCGGCGACCTCGCCCCACGCCAACTGGGCGAGCTGTCGGGCGGACAGCGTCAACGCGCGCTCATCGCGCAGGCCCTGGCGCAGGAATCCGACCTCCTGCTCCTCGACGAGCCGACCACCGGCCTGGATCCGGAGGCGAGGGAGCGAATCGGCGCGCTGCTGACGGCGCTCGTAGCCGACGGGGTGACGATCGTCCAGGCCACGCACGATCTCGAGGTGGCGCGCACCGCGGACGCCTGCCTCCTCCTCCAGGAGGGCCGCCTCGCCGGGCAGGGGCGTCCGGACCACGTCCTCACCACGGCATCGCTGACCCAGGTCTGGCCAACGCTCTGAGAAGCGTTGGTCTTCGGCACACGGGGGTCACGAGCTCATGACGGCACCACATCAGGGACCAGCTGCTACCAGCAGGTACATACGCTTCGGCGGTCGTCACGCATCGCTGGACCGTTCGTGTCGAACGACGCACGAGTCAGCGTCACATGGTGTGCTGCCGAGGCCTCCACCACGGCCGTGCCGGCGCACAGCAGCGGCCATGAAGTGGCGTTGCGGGGCGCATCCGGAATCCCGATGCGCCCCGCAACGCTCAGGGCCTTGGGGTGGCTCCCGAGCCGCCCCGCACCGCCCAGGTCGTGCACGTGCGCGGAGAACGGCTCAGCGGGAGGAGCGGGCGGCACCGTCCAGGGGCCGGGCGGGAAGGAGCAGCGAGGAGACGGTGAAGGGCAGCGACGTCGGCGGCAGCCCGGCGGACCAGCGGTTGAACTGGCTGTTCACCACCAGCACCCGACCGGCTGCGGCCGCGCCGTCGGCCGCCCTGCCGGTGAGGGCGACCGCGCTCGGGTGCAGCAGCCCTTCCGGCGGCGCGAGCCCGTCCACCACGCGCCCTCGTGCCAGGTCCTGGCTCAGCTCGACGACAGCGACGCGGGACTGTGCCCCGGGCCCCTCGAAAAGACCGCCCTGCGACACGTACAGGTGGCCGTCGCGCCATGCGAGGCCGTCGCCGCCCGGGAGGCTCCCGCCGCCGAGATCCACCTCGGCGATCTCCCGGGTCGCCGGATCGATCCGCCAGAGCTGCCCGGTGTTGCTCTGGACGGCGAGCAGCCGGCCACCCGCGTAGACGATGCCGTTGAGGTTGTGCTGCCCATGGACCCAGTCGACGCCCGCCGCCTCGACGTCGAGCCAGGGGCGCATCGTCCAGCGCCCGCCCGGTGCTTGCGTCACGCGGTAGATCAGGGGCTTGAACGAGTCGGTGACGTAGGCCGTGCCGTCGCCGTCGAGGGCTATGTCGTTGGCGAATCCGCCCGTCCTGCCCTTCAGCCGGGCGAGTAGGGCCTTGCTCTGCGTGTCGTAGATCCGCAGGGTGGCGGTCTCGCCGCCCCCGGCGAAGAGACGGCCCGCGGAGTCGATGTTCATTCCCGAGGTGAAGGTGCGTCCGTCCTGACCCGCGGGCGACCAGACCTCGACCGCCGGTTCCGACAGGTGGCCGCGGTAGAGCGTGCCGCTCTCGGCGCTGCCGACGTAGAAGTGACCGGACGCCGAGTCCATGGCGAGACCGGTGGGGAAGGCCCGGTCGCCCGGCACCACGTACCGGTCGGGCGGAGCGGCCTCGCCGGGGGCCAGGGCGAGCGATGTGGCTGTGAGCGCCGCGACGACGGCGGATACGAGCAGGCGCATGAGGTGTGGAACCCCTCTCGATGGCGTCGGAGCACCGACGGCCGTCGGTGCTCCGCTGTTCCCGTGCTGCGATGCCATCGTCTGCCGGGGTGTCCTGTCCTCCCGCTGCTGTGTCGTCCCTCAGATCGCGCTGTCCCCCGGTCGCGCTGTCCCCCGGTCGAGCCGTACCTGGGTACGCCGCACCTACCGTCGCTCGGCACGCCGAAGCACCCGGCCCGATCCGTCGCGGTCACCGCTCGGCAAGCGCGCGCAGTGCCTTCGCCTCCGGAGTGTCCGGCGGCGCGGTGTAGACCAGCAGGCTGAGCTCCGGATCCTGAGGGAAGGTGGTGATCTCGTACCCGAGCGCGAGCGGGCCGAACTCCGGGTGATCGATGCGCTTGACGCCGTACGCCTTCGTCCGGACCGTGTGCGCCGCCCAATGGCGCCGGAACTCCGGGCTCGCCGCGTTCAGTTCGTCGATCAGTTCCGCGAGGAGGGGATCCTCGGGGAAGCGGCCCGCTGCGATCCGCAGCGTGCCGACGGCTTCCCGGGCGATCGTGTCGCGCTCCGGGTAGCGGCTGCCGATGCTTTCGTCGACGAGGTGGAGGCGGCACATGTTCCGGGACCGCGGCGGGAGCCGGGCGAAGTCGGTGATGAGGGCGCAGGCGGGACGGTTCCAGGCGACGACGTCCATCCGGTGCCCCATGGCGAGGGCGGGTGCGGCGATCCAGTCCAGCAGGTCTTGCACCCCGGCTCGTGCGGCCTCACCACCGCCCGACGCGAGCGCCGGGGAGGGCCGAGCCGTACGGTCCGCTCCTGACCCAGCACGAGCGGCTCCGTTCCGCTGCCGACGCGCCAGCCGTACGAGGTGGTCGTGCTCGTCCCGGTCCAGCCTGAGCGCGACGGCGACGGCTCCGAGGACGGCATCGGACGCCCCGTGGTTGCGGCCCTGTTCGAGCCGGACGTAGTAGTCGACGCTCACGCCTGCCAGATGCGCCAGCTCCTCCCGCCGCAGGCCCGGAACGCGGCGTTTGCCGGAACCCGAGGCGAAACCGACGTCCTCGGGACGTATCCGAGCCCGCCGCGAGCGTAAGAAGTCGCCCAACTCTCCTTGTGTACCCATACGCTCATTGTCCCCGTACCCCCGGACGGGCGCGGGAGAACTGCGCGCGAACCGGTCCCGGGGCCCGGGGCCGCCGGAAAGGGGTGCGCGGAGCGGCGGCTCGGTGCCCTGACGACCCCGCGGCCTTTCGCGCTTGCCACTCCGGCCGCCGGGCCGGCCGACCGTGCACGAGTTCCTTGGACGCGACGCGTTCAGGCCGTCTTACGCGGTCCGCTCCGGCGGTACCCCTCCCAGACCGGGCCACCCGCCGCGTCGCGTTCTCCTGTCCCGTCGGCGTCGAGCAGCAGTGCCCCCTCGGCGCACATCGACGGCGCGGTGTCGTGCCCTGTGAAGGCACGGGCGATACTCGGTTGGATCCTGACACCATGAACGACGCCTCCGACGACGGACGGTCTACCTCCGGCCCCTTCAACCCCTATCCCGGGTACAAGGCCATGCGGTCCGCATGCCCGGTGCGGGCTGTGGCATCCGGGTCCCACGGACGTGACAGCTACCTGGTCACCGGATACGCGGAAGCCCGGCAGGCTCTCTGCGACGTGCGGCTTTCCAAGGACACCGCCGCCTTCTTCGCCGGCAAGGGCTCGAAACGCCGGCACCTCCACCTTCCGGTTCACCACGGAAGCCATGTCCCTCGGCGGGACCGAGATCCCCGCAGGTGTCCCCGTACTCGTCGCCCTCGGTGCGGCCAACCGCGATCCGGAGCGCTTCACCGCACCGGACCAGCTCGGCCTGGACCGGGAGGCGACCGGTCATCTCAGCTTCGGCCACGGCATCCACCGCTGCGTCGGCGCACCACTCGCGAAAGCCGAAGCGCACATCGCCCTCCACGCGGTCCTGACCCGCTTCCCCGACATCCGGCTCGCCGTACCGGCAGACCAGTTGGACTGGCGGCAGACCAGGCTCGTTCGCGGGCTGAGTTCTCTACCCGTTCTGCTCTGGAGCCGGTGCTGCCGGGGGATGACCGCCGGAATCGAGTACGCCGCCGGCCCCGCAGCCGGAATCTCGTCGCACGGGTCGCCCGCCCCTGCCGAGTCGGTCAAGGCGGAGCCGCCTCGGCAGGGGCGGCCCGTTGAGGACGTGGCCTCTCTCGGCTCGTGCGGTCCCTCGCCTGGTCCTCAGTGTTCTTCGCGCTCAGCGGTCTTCCGCGGGTCGTCCGCCAGAATGCGGGCCGCGAGCTGCCGCGCTTGCTCCTCCACGGGTTCCTGGTGGGTGGTGAACAAGTCGTGCCAGTGAAAACTGGCACGCGTCCCCGATGCCTGAACCTCGTCAAAGCTGACATCGACGCCCTCGGGGCTGGTGAGCTCCTCGGGCATGTCGGGCTCCTCGCGTCGTGGCGACACATTCGTGAGGACGCAACCCCACCGCTCGAACCAGCCGCTGTCCGCAAGGGTCTGATGAAGCAGCCGGGCGATGGTGTCCACCGGCTCCTCCCAGCTGCGGTCGGCCGCGGCCCGGGCGAGTTCGGCTTCGTACTGGGCCGCGTCGAACCAGCAGTCCGCGGGCACGGCAGTGACGTTGCTGGTGTTCTCCCAGGCGTCCCAGATCACCCGGTCTCCCTCGCGGCGCATGGTGACGTACAGGGCGCCGCAGCAGCCGGCGGTGCAGGGCGGCTCGCCGATGTTGACCCCGCGCGGCTCCTCCGTGACCGCCAGCGGCCAGCTCTCGGCAGGACCTGTCCAGTGCCGGCGGCTGAGTGCCATCGCTTCCGGGTGGACTGCCCTCAGAACGTCCACGCCGTCGATCAAGGGGCGCACCTCGGCCCAGGGGTCCGCCGCCCAGTCGTCCGGGATCCTGTGCTGCAAGGTCAAGGTACTCATCGTCAGCTGATCGGTCATACGCACATGATCGGCCATTGCCACGCTTTGGCCCCATCATTTATTGGACGTGATCGGCCCCGGACAGTCGCGCCAGGGCAGCCACCACCGCTGGGGGCCGAGAAACTTGTCGAACCCACCACGTGAGCCCGGTGCCGCAGTATCCCGTACGTGACCGGATCCCTCGACGTACCCCTGCCTCAGCTGATTCAGCTGAGGCAGCACGCCGGCGCATGTCCGTCGAGCCATGTACGTCGAGGCTTCTACGTCGAGAGCTTCCGCAAGCCTGAGAAGTGGAGCGTTGCCCCATCATGGGCATCATGGAGACGCACCGCGACCTCGTGAGCCGCCTGCTGCCCGATGACAAGCAGGAAGAACTCACCACCCACCAAGGGCAGTTCCACCACGTCGTCGTCGGCTCGGAGCACGTGGTGTGCTTCGCCCGCACCGAAGACGCCGCAGGGCGGCTGCCCGCGCGGGCAGCCGCCCTGCGCGCCCTCGCCGGGCTCGACCTCGGCTTCCGCACCCCGCGCCCGCTCGCCCAGGGCGGCGGCCCGGGCGCGGGCGAACCCCCCTACCTCGTGCTGAGCCGGATCCCCGGGGCGCCCTTGGACGATGCCGCGCTCGAAGACGCCGAAGTCGCCGAGGCGGTGGCCGAGCAGTACGCCGGACTCCTCTCCGGACTCATCGCCGCGGGCAGGGACGAGAGGGCGCGCGCCGCGCTTTCGGCGGCCCCCGAGCGTCAGTGGCAGGAGTTCGCGGCGGGAGTGCGCGCCGAGCTGTTCCCGTTGATGTCCGACAGCGGCCGGGAGCGTGCCGCGCGCGAACTCGCCGCGCTCGACGGCCTTCCGCCGCTCACTTCCGCAGTGGTCCACGGCGACCTCGGCGGTGAGAACGTCCTGTGGGAGCTCTCGGACGGTGTGCCACGCCTCAGAGGGGTCATCGACTGGGACGAGGTCACCTTGGGCGACCCCGCCGAGGACCTGGCAGCCGTCGGAGCCGGCCACGGGGAGGAGCTGCTGGACCGGGTGCTGGCGCTCGGCGGCTGGAACGACGCCTCGACGGCCGGGCGGATCACCGCGATCCGTGGCACCTTCGCCCTCCAACAGGCCCTCTACGCACATCGCGACGGTGACGAGGAGGAGCTGGCGGACGGCCTCACCGGCTACCGCTAGGCCAGGCCCCCAGGGGCTTGCGATGCCCGAGCGTGCCGGCGGTCCGGTCGTCCGGTCAGTGGTCCACCCGTTCCGGCGGCCACAAGCGTCCGCGGCGCTGACATCCAACGCTTCCACCCTGATTGCACAACCATTGGTTGTGCCTCTCGGGCACAGAGTTGTTTGATCGTGTGTTGTGCACGGTGGTGGGATCAGCACATGTCTACCCGCACAGAGCAGGTCATGTATGTCCGGACGCCTGAGTTCACGCGTCACGCGGAGCGAATCGTGGAGGTGACCGATGCGACCTCCCGACTGAACGTCCTTCCGTTCAGCGACAGCGCAGGTCGCACGGAACTACTGTCGGTTGTGTTCGGCGGCCCACTGCCGGAGTCGGTGGTGATCTACCCGCCGTTCTTTACCGAGTGCGGGCTGCACACGACGTTCGGGGAGAACGTCTTCGTCAACCAGGGATGCACCTTCATGGACAAGGGAGGCATCCGTATCGGGAACGGTGTCATGATCGCCCCGAAGGTCAGCCTCATCACCGGAGGCCATCCCCTGCCCCTGGCCGAGCGCCGCGAGTACCTCTCCTTCGCCCCGATCGTCATCGAGGACGACGTCTGGATCGGGACAGCTGCCGTGATCACGCAAGGGGTGACCATCGGTGCCGGTGCGGTGGTCGCCGCGGGTGCGGTGGTCACGCGTGATGTTCCGGCCGGTACCGCGGTCGCGGGAGTGCCCGCCCGGGTGATCAGGAAGATCGACTGAGCCCGGCCGGGCTGACGGCGATGCTCGTTGTCGGTCGAAGGCCGAGGCCGCGGCGGCGTGGGCTGTGGCTCCGGTTCCGACGTGGCGTGCACGGTGACGATCGCCGCGGCCCCGACGAGGGTCGCCCTGCCATCGCGGCGAGCCAGGTGCGGCTCATCGATCGCCACGGAAGTGGTCGCGGAGCTCGTCGCGGCAGTCATCCTCCGTGGCGCCCCGGATTCCCGAGAATCCCAGTACTCCGTCTTCCTTACGTTCCTGATCAGCCTTGGCCAACTGTGCCTCGATGTTCGCGATGTACTCGCCGCACTCCGCACCGACAGGCTGCCCGGGCCGCGGGTCCGGTGCCGAGGAGGCCATCAATCCGGCAGTGCCGACGAGGCCTGCCACGCACAGGACCACCCACGCCGTAATCCACATGCGGCGACTCGTCGTCCGTATCTGCTGGGGCATCCGAGCATCCTACGAGCGCTGCGGTGGTCTGTCGCCGCGTCGGGACTTCCTCGTCCACCCGCGCGACGACGAAGCGGGCCGAGGCCGCGCCGCGGATCGCGAGGTCGGTCGGAGGCGACGGGCTCCGGCCGTGGCCTCCGCGGGACTCCGCCGTGGCCCGGTGCACGGGGTGGCGGCCTGAGGGGCTAGTTTGCTCGGATGAGCCTTCTCCATGATGTGGCCGAGCGCGACGGCTGGCTGTGCTGGGTGTGCGACGAACCGGTCGACCCCGACAAGTCGGTCAACGACCAGCAGGGCCCCAGTGTCGACAGCCGGACCGCCGACCGGAAGGCCAAGGTCGCCGAGCGACTCGCGCACCGCGGGTGCAACTCCCGCAAGGGCGCGGTCAAGGTGTCCATCGCCTGGTCGGACCGCCTGTACGTGGTCGAGCCCGCGCCGCTGATCGCTGTGGCCTCCCGCCTGGAGCGCAAGGGGGGCCGCGAGATGGTGGGCCGCTGTCCGACCAGGCAGGACGCCCAAGAAGCGGCGGATTGGCTGGTGGACCGATTTTCCCGACTGGTACCGGGGCTGCCGGTGACCGCCGGCATCGAGGCGGGCGGCGGCCAGTTCCTCGTCGTCCTTACCGCCGGCCGCCGCTGACCGGGGATCACCCCATGGGGCCGGAGTCTGGCTGACCATCGGACTGGCCGCCTTCACCACAGCCCAGGGAACCCCGAGCTCCGGGCCCCGGCCTCACGCACCCCCGAAGCCGAGCCGGCCGTCCGGAGCGGTTCAGCCAGGAACCGGAACATGCGGTGAGGGCTGCCGCGCGTCACTCCGCCGGCGTTCCGACCGCCGATTGCGGCGCCCGGCCACCGCGAAACGGGACCGCGCCCGCGGTGTCGCTCCGGGAGCCCGCCTTGACGGCCAGCCAGACAACCAGCGCGCAGGCCGCGAACCCGCATCCCAGGAGGCTGGAGCCCGTCCAGCCGTAGGTGGCGAAGGTCGCCGTGGTCGCCGCCGCGCCGAGGGCGGAGCCGAGTGAGTAGAAGACCATGTAGCCGCCGATGACGCTGCTCAAGCGCTCCGGATACGTCGCGGTGAGCACGTGCTGGTTGCTCACATGCACGGCCTGGACCGCGAAGTCGAGCGCGACGATCCCGATGATCAGGAGCCACAGGGACCACGGGAGCCGGGCAATCGCCGCCCACGAAAGGATCAGGAGGACGAGCGCGAGGCCGCTGACCGGGGTCGCGCGCCCGGCGTCCGCCCACCGTCCGGCGCGCGCCGCGCCGAGCGCGCCGGCCAGCCCCGCGATGCCGAACAGCCCGATGTGCGTCTCGCTCAGCTGCCAGGGTCCGCCCGCCAGCGGCGTGGACAGCCCGCTCCACAGGGTTCCGAACGAGGCGAACAGGAAGAACGCGATGAGGCCGCGCGTCAGGAAGGTGCGCTGACCCAGCAGCCGGCCGAGCATGCGGGCGGCCTCGCGGTACTTCGCGAGGGACGCCGCACGCGGGTCCGGAGGCAGTACGGCCGACACCAGTGCGGCGAGACCGAGGGAGAGCACCGCGAGCACGGCGTAGACGCTGCGCCACCCCCACATGTCGGCGAGCGCGCCGGTAGCGACCCGCGCACCCAGAATGCCGACCACTACGCCCGAGGTCACCGCCCCGATGTTCCGGCCACGTTCTGCGGGAGGGGAGGCCGACGCCGCGTGGGCCACCGCGATCTGCACCACGACCGCGAACACCCCGGCCGTCGCGAGCCCTGCGAGCGCCTGCCAGGCTGCCGACGACAAGGCCGTGAGCGTCATGCCCACCGAGGTGACCGCCAACTGCGCCGCGATGAGACGGCGTCTGTCGACCACATCGCCGAGCGGCACCAGCAGCAACAGTCCCGCCAGATAGCCGAACTGACCGGTGGCCACGAACCAGCCGGTGAGCTCGCTCGGCACGCCGAGGTCGCGTCCCATCGGCTCCAGAACCGGCTGCGCGGCGTAGACGCTCGCCACAGCGACGCCGCACACCACCGCCAGCAGCACTCGATGCCCTGCGTTCATCACAGCCCCCTTCAATCAGTAGCATTTTGCAACCGTTTGAACGTTACGGCATGATGGTTTCAATCTGCAACTGATTGGGAGGTGTCATGTCAGGCGCACCCCTGCACGCCCCGGACACGCAGTGGTCGGACCCCGACTGCCCCGTCGCCCGCACCCTCGACCTCGTCGGCGACCGATGGAGCCTTCTCGTCATCCGTGACGCGATGGACGGCGCGGCCTCGTTCACCGAGTTCCAGCGGCGGACCGGCATCGCGCGCAACATCCTCACCGACCGCCTCCGCAAGCTCCTCGCCCACGGGGTCCTCACCCAGCGCACCGCACCGTCGGGCCGCCGCCAGGAGTACGCCCTCACCGACGCCGGCCGCGCACTGTTCCCGGTCATCCTCACGCTGCGCCAATGGGGCGAGCGGCACGCTTTCGCGCCGGGCGAGCCCCACTCCGTCCTGGTCGACCGGCACGGCGATCCCGTGCCGGACCTCACGCCGACCGGCACGGACGGCGCCCCGCTGGACAGCGACACCACTCACGTACAGAAGACCCCGTAGGCGTCAACGGGCTCGCGCACGGCGGAGGTTCACCCCACACCGGATTGCTGTTGTCATGACCCTTGCAAGAAGAGGAGCGGCGCGCTCCAATGGACGCGACTCAATGGAAAGGAAACTTTCCTAATAGAGCTGGCCCTCCCAGCTGAGCTGTGTCCGTACGCCCCTCCACGATGCCCTTGTGCGTTCGGCGTCCGGCATGTCGCAAGAGATCGGAGAACCACGTGCGCATGCGCATGCCCCACCGCGTTTCCCGGCGCGTCTCCCGTTCGGAACGACCACCCCGCCCCGCGCACCGCCGGCGTCGCACCGGCGTGCGGATCGCCCTGGCCATGGCGCTGACCGCGATCCCCGCCGTGGTCGCCCTCAACACCGGACAGGCGGCGGCCTCCGGCCTCGACGATCCGGTGAAGAAGGAGATCGCCATGCAGATCGTCTCGACGGCCGAGAACTCCTCGCTCCAGTGGCGCGAGCAGTTCGACTACATCGAGGACATCGGCGACGGGCGCGGCTACACGGCCGGCGTCATCGGCTTCTGTTCCGGTACGCACGACATGCTCGAACTCGTCGAGTACTACACGGACAAGGTGCCGGACAACCCGCTGGCCGAGTACCTCCCGGCGCTCCGCGCGGTCGACGGGAGCGACTCCCACGAGGGCCTGGACCCCGGCTTCACGGCCGCGTGGGAGCAGGCCGCGGCGACCCCCGAGTTCCGGGCGGCGCAGGAACACGAGCGTGACCGCGTCTACTTCGGTCCCTCCGTGTCCCGGGCGAAGAGCGACGGGCTGCGGGTGCTCGGGCAGTTCGCCTACTACGACGCCATCGTCATGCACGGGCAGTCGGGCTTCGACAGCATCCGCGCCGAGGCCAGGGCCGACGCCCGTACGCCCGCAGAGGGGGGCGACGAAACCCGGTACCTCGACGCCTTCCTCGACGCCCGTGTCGTGGAGATGAAGAAGGAGGCGGCGCACGAGGACACCAGCCGGGTCGACACCGCCCAGCGCGTGTTCCTGAGGAACGGCAACCTCGACCTCGACACCCCGCTGGCCTGGGCCGTCTACGGCGAGGACTTCCGTATCGACAGCGACCCCCGGCCAGGCCCGGAACCGACGGGCCCGTCCGGCGCCGAGACACTGATATCGCGCGGCAGGCCCGCCACCGCCTCGTCGTCCGAGACCTCCGCCCTGGCGCCCGGCAAGGCCGTCGACGGCGTCGCGACCACCCGATGGGCCAGCGCCGAAGGGGCGGACCCGCAGTGGCTCCGCATCGACCTCGGCGAAGGGGCGTCCGTCTCCCGCGTCGAGCTGACGTGGGAGGCCGCGTACGCGAAGCAGTACCGGCTGGAGATGTCTGCCGACGGCACGAACTGGACCGGGCTCGCCACGGAGACGGCGGGCGACGGCGGGAGCGACACCTGGACCGGTCTGACCGGCAAGGGCCGCTACCTGCGCGTGTACGGCACCGCACGCGGCACCCCGTACGGCTACTCCCTGTGGGAGGCCGACGTGTACGGCAGCGTCGGGGGAACCACCCCCACCGACCCGCCCCCGAAGGGCGCGTTCACCGTGGTCGGGGCCGGCGACATCGCCGACCGGTGCAACAAGAGCGATCCGGGATGCCAGCACTTCAAGACCGCCGCACGCGCCATGGCGATCGACCCGGCCTTCTACATCACCATGGGCGACAACCAGTACGACGACGCCCACATCGAGGACTTCCGCAACTACTACGACAAGTCCTGGGGCCAGTTCAAGGACAAGACCCACCCCGTGCCCGGCAACCACGAGGCGTACGACGACTGGGACAACCAGGACGAGGCCGCCTACCGGCAGTACTTCGGTGACCGAGCCACTCCCCAGGGCAAGATGTGGTACAGCTACGACTACGGCAACTGGCACTTCGTCGCCCTCAACTCCAACCGGTTCGACGAGCGCGAACAGCTCGACTGGCTGAAGGCCGACCTCGCCAAGAACAGCAAGAAGTGCGTCGCCGCCTACTTCCACCACCCGCTGTTCAGTTCCGGAAGCCACGGCAACGACCCCGTGAGCAAGCCGATCTGGTCCATGCTGCAGGCAGCCGGCACCGAGCTGGTGCTGAGCGGCCACGACCACCACTACGAGCGTTTCGCCCCCCAGAGCCCGGACGGCCGGGCGGATCCGAACGGCATCGTCGAGATCCTCGGCGGCATGGGAGGCAAGGACCTGTACGGCCAGGGTGACACCGTGCAGAAGAACAGCCAGAAGCGCATCTGGGACAAGTTCGGCGTGATGCAGCTCGACTTCACCGACACGACCTTCACCTCGAAGTTCGTCGGTACCGACGGAACGGTCCTGGACACCGGCCCGACGTACAGCTGCCACTGATCTCCGCGCCTGTCACCGACCCCCACCCCGACCGTCGTGGTCCGGCCGCCGTGCTCCGGCGGCCGGCCACGCCCGGCCGGCGAACCCGCCCGGAGCACCGGTTGTGCGCCGGAGCTCCGGGCACCGCTTACCAGGAGCGTCTGTATGTACCTTGCCGTCGGCAGGAACCGTCCACCGGACCCAACCGCCCCCGACCGGACCCCCTCAGCCGTACGGCCCGCCGGCCGAAGGCGCCTCACCGGCACCGTCGTCGCGCTCGGCGCGGTCAGCCTCGTCACCGACATCTCGTCCGAGATGGTCACCGCCGTACTGCCCCTCTACCTCGTCCTGGGTCTGGGACTCAGCCCCCTCCAGTTCGGCTTCCTCGACGGCCTCTACAACGGTGTCACCGCCTTCGTCAGGCTCGCCGGCGGCCACGCCGCCGACCGCTGGCAGCGGCACAAGCTCGTCGCCGGAAGCGGCTACGCGCTGTCCACCGTCTGCAAACTCGGCCTGCTCCTCGCGGGCAGCTCCACCCCCGCCCTCTCCGCCGCCCTCGCGGCCGACCGGGTCGGCAAAGGCGTGCGGACAGCACCGCGCGATGCCCTGATCTCACTGAGCTGCGACGAACGGGACCTCGGCCGCGCCTTCGGTGTGCACCGGGCCATGGACACCACGGGCGCCATGCTCGGACCGCTCGTCGCCTTCGCCGTCCTGTGGGCGACCGTCGACGCCTACGACGCGGTCTTCGTCGTCAGCTTCTGCTTCGGCCTGCTGGGTGTACTGATCCTCTTCGCGTTCGTCCCCGGCCGCGAGGCCCGGCCGGCACGCCCGCCGGGCAGGGCCGCGGCCACCTTGCGGGAGACCCTGCGGCTCTTCCACGTCCCCGCCTTCCGCCGGATCCTCGTCGCGGCCACGCTGCTGGGTCTCGCCGGCGTGGGCGACGGGTTCCTCTACCTGGTCCTGCAGAAGCGGCTCGCCCTCGACGTGGAGTACTTCCCGCTGCTGCCGCTCGGCAGCGCCGCGGTCTACCTCGTGCTCGCCGTTCCCCTCGGCCGGGCCGCCGACCGGATCGGCCGCCGTATCCCGTACCTGCTGGGGCATGTCGCCCTGCTCGGGGTGTACGTCGCGCTGTTCTCCCCGGTGCCCGGTTGGCCGCTCACGATCCTGGTGCTCGTCCTGCACGGCACGTTCTACGCGGCGACCGACGGGGTCCTCATGGCGCTCGGCGGCCCGGTCGTGCCGGCGGACCGGCGCGCGGGCGGGATGGCGCTGCTGCAGACCGGCCAGAGTCTGGGCCGCCTGTTCGCGTCCGTCGGGTTCGGAGCCGTCTGGACGCTGTGGGGCATGGACAACGCCCTCGTCCTGGCCGCCGCGGCGCTCGGCGCCGTACTCGTCCTCGCCTGCGTCCTCCTTCCGGCCGCACCCACGCCCGCCGCCCCCGTACCCGTCACCGCCCCGGAGCCCTCATGACCCTGCCTCCTCTCTCCCTGCGCGCCCGGATCATCGCTCTCACGGCGGCCACGGCCGTACTGGCGACCGTCGCCGTCGGTTACACGGTCGCGGCAGCGGACGGCGACGGCCGGTCGCCGGAGCCCGTCGCCGCTCCAAACCTCACACTCGACAACGCGCCCGGCCTCTACCACGCGGCGCGGAAGGGCAACGTGTTCTCGGCGCCGTACAGCTCCTCCGGTGCGGGAGCGGCCGACGGGGCGCGCGGCAGGAACACCGGGCTGTCGTGCGACCGCTTCCACGCGAGCGGGCGGACGGCCGTCTGTATCGCGAGCCACCCCGGCATCTCGCAGAAGACGAAGGTGAGCGTCCTCGACCGCGAGCTGGACATCCGTGAGTCCGTCGTGGTCGGCGGCATCCCCAATCGGGCGCGGGTCTCTCCTTCGGGCCGGATGGTCGCGTGGACGCTGTTCGTCAGCGGCGACTCGTACGCCTCGTCCTCCTTCTCGACGCGGACCGGCATCCTCGACACCCGGACCGGCTATCTGGTCAAGAACGTGGAGACCCTCCAGCTCTACCTGGAGGGTCGGCGCTACCACGCGCCGGACGTGAACTACTGGGGCATCACCTTCGCGGACGACGACAACCGCTTCTACGCGACGGTGGCCACCAAGGGGAAGACGTACCTGGTCGAGGGCGACATCAAGACGTGGAAGGCCCGCACACTCCGCCGCAACGTCGAATGCCCGTCCCTCTCGCCCGACGGGACCCGGATCGCCTTCAAGAAGCGGGTCCGCGAGGGTGCCCGGAACCCGTGGCGACTGCATGTACTGGACCTGGGGACGATGCGTGAGACTCCCGTCGCCGAGACCCGCAGCGTCGACGACCAGGCGGCGTGGCTGGACGGATCGACCCTCGCGTACGCCCTTCCGGGCCGGGCCAAGGGCTCCTCGGACATCTGGACCGTCCCCGTCGGCGCCTCGGCCACCGGGCCGAGCCTCCTCCTGCGCGACGCCTCGTCACCTTCCATGGTCGTGGCGGGCGGCTGATCGGTGGCGGCCCCGGACCGGGGGCGTCGCGCGCCGGTGCGGATCAGCTCCGCAGCGGCAGGAGCCGGGGCACGGCTCTCACGTAGACGACCATGCCGATCACCTCGACCAGGGTCTGGGTGACCACGACCACGGCGGCGACGGCGAGCGTGTCCGGCAGCGCCAGGGCGAGGGGCAGGACGACCAGCGAGTTACGGGTCGCGCCCGTGAACACGATCGCCCGCCCGTCCGGGGCTTCCAGGCGGAACAGGCGGGCGACACCGAGCCCGGCGAACGCCATCACGACGAGGAAGAGCACGTAGAACGGCACGACACGGCCCACGTCCCCGAGGCTGTCGGCGTCGCCGAGCTTCGGTACCTGGGAGGCGACCACGGTGAGCAGGACGGCGGCCATCAGCGGCACCATGGTCGCGCCCATCGCGTCCACGGTCCGCTGCCCGGCCGGGCGGCGTGCGGCCCACGCCTGGGTGAGCCAGGCCAGCGTGAGCGGAACGACGATCAGCACGGCGAACGCCTCGATGAACGGTCCGGCCTCCACCACTTCCGCCAGGTCCGGGCCCATGAACAGGAACAGATAGACCGGCAGCAGCACCATCTGGGCCAGCAGCAGCAACGGGGTGGCGGCGAGCAGACGTTCGCCGCTGCCGCCGGCGAGCCCGCTGAAGACGATCACGTAGTCGACGCACGGTGCCAGGAGGACCAGCAGCACGCCGAGGCGGACCGCCCGGTCGTCCGGAAGGAAAGTGAACATCGCGGCGACCACCAGCGGCACCACGACGAAGTTCACCACCAGCGTCGCGGCCAGGAAGCGGCCCGCCCGCACCGAGCGGACCAGCTCGGCGGCGGGCACTTGCAGGAACGTCACGTACAGCAGGGCGGCCAGCACCGGGTTGATCGCGTGCTCCAGGCCCGGCCCGGCACCGGGCGCGGCCCGGCCCACCAGGCCCCCGGCGGCCAGGGCTCCCACATAGACGGCGACCTGGTGGCGTTCCATGGCGGCGACCGGGCCGGACGGCGACGACAACGTACGTACTCCTTGCACAGAGGGGAGAAAGACGGGGGACGAGGACAGGGGGACGAGGGAATGGGGCAGAGGGGCGGTGGCCCGGTGGCCTTCCACCCGATGAGTTCTCCCACCGGACGCAGTCTGTACCTATGTCCATCGACCGGACTCACCAGGAGAGCATCATGACCGCTACCTACACCTTCGACGTGTTTTCCAGCCTCGACGGTTTCGGCTCCTACAACGGCGACGGCGACTGGGGCGGCTACTGGGGCAAGCAAGGGCCCGAACTGCTCGAACACCGGCTGTCGCTGTACGGCGAGGAGCAGCGGATGGTCTTCGGGGCCCGCACCTATCGGGAGTTCGTGCGGCTGCTGGGCCCGGGCACGAAGGAGTCCGGCGTCGGTGACGCATGGGTCACGCGGATGAGGAGCCTGCCGGCGACGGTGGTGTCGACCACCCTCGACGAGCCCCTCGACTGGCCGGACGCGACCGTCGCGAACGGCGACGCCGTCGACGTCGTCGCCCGTCTCAAGGATGAGTCCGATGTGCCGTTGCGCTCGCACGGCAGCCTGTCGATGAACCGGGCGCTGATGGCCGCAGGCCTGGTCGACCGCGTTCAGGTGACGCTCTTCCCTGTCATCACCGGTCGGACCGGTACGGAACCGGTCCTGCGGGGTGCGGCCGACTTCGACCTCGAACTGATCGGGAGCCGGACGCTCGACGGCCGTACCCAGGAGCTCACCTACCGGCCCACCCCGCACTGACCCGCACTGACCCGCGCAGACCCGCACCGGGCCGTGCGCGGTCGCGCACCGCCTCACCGGCCGAGCCTGGCGGGAAACTCTGAATGCTGGTTCACTTCATTCATGGCCTACCGCAAGACACCGGCCGAGCTCCGCCGGCTCGAAGCCGCCCGGGAGCGTCTCGTCGCCCGCGCCACCGAGGTCGTGGCGGAGGTCGGATGGGCGCAGGCGTCCGTGACCGCTGTCGCCGACGCTGCCGGGATCGCCGCCGGCTCGGTCTACCAGCACTTCTCGTCCAAGTCCGCGCTGGCCGTGGAGGTCTTCCGGCGCGCCGCACAGCGCGAGGTGGACGTGCTGGGTGAGGTGCTGACGAGCGACGGCGACCCCGCCGAGCGGTTGCGCCGGGGGGTGGAGGTGTTCGCCCGCCGTGCCCTGGAGAACCACGGTCTGGCGTACGCGCTGCTCGCGGCGCCGGCCGAACCCGCGGTCGGCGCGGAGCGTCTCGACTTCCGGCGCCGCTACCGGTCGCTGTTCGCCGCGGTGATCGGCGAGGGGGTCGCCGCGGGGCTGCTGCCGGACCAGGACGCGGAGGTCACCGCCGCGGCGCTGACCGGCGCCATCGGCGAGGTGCTCGTGTACCCGCTGAGCACCTCGGCCGCGTACGACACGGACCGGCTCGTCACCCGCCTCGCCGCCGTGGCCCTGCGCTGCGCCGGTGCGGCCCCTGACCGTTCCCCGCCTCCCTGACCCGGGCCGCACCCCCTCGTCCCGTACCCCGTGTGCCGTAACCCGCCGTCCCGTCTCCCGGAGGAGAACCGATGCCCACGCCCACCGCACCGCGCAGCAACCCGACCGCGGTGACCCACGAGGTGACGAACCAGCCGCCTCCGCTCACCGGTCACGACGCCGCCGAGGACGCGGTGCTGCTCGAAGGGGTACGCCGCGAGGGCGCCGCATGGCACCTGGACGAGCTGCACCGCTTCGGCCGGTACGTCGGCAGCGAGGAGGCGCAGCACTGGGCCGACCAGGCCAACCGCCACGAGCCGGAGCTGCGTACCCACGACCGCTTCGGCCACCGCATCGACGAGGTCGAGTTCCACCCCGCCTACCACTGCCTGATGGACGCCTCGGTGCGGGCGGGGCTGGCGGGCGCCGCCTGGGCCGACCAGCGCCCCGGGGCCCATGTCGCCCGCGCCGGCGGCTTCATGCTGGCCACGATGCTGGAGCAGGGCCACCTGTGCCCGGTCTCGATGACGTACGCCGTCGTCCCGGCGCTGCGCCGCTCCCCCGGCCTCGCCAAGACGTACGAACCGCTCCTGACCAGCCGTGTGTACGAGCCCGGGCTGAGCGCCCCCGCAGGCAAACGCGGCCTGCTCGCCGGCATGGGGATGACGGAGAAGCAGGGCGGCACCGATGTGCGCGCCAACACCACGGCCGCCGCCGAGCAGGCCGACGGCACCTGGCGGCTGCGCGGGCACAAGTGGTTCACCAGCGCGCCGATGAACGATCTCTTCCTGGTGCTCGCCCAGTCGCCCGGCGGTCTGTCGTGCTTCCTGGTGCCGCGCGTGCTGTCGGACGGGAGCCGGAACACCTTCCGCATCCAGCGGCTCAAGGACAAGCTCGGCAACCGTTCCAACGCTTCCAGCGAGCCCGAGTTCGACGACACTGTGGCCTGGCTCGTCGGTGACGAGGGCAAGGGCGTGCGCACCATCATCGACATGGTGACGATGACCCGGCTCGACTGCGTGCTCGGTTCCGCCGCCGGCATCCGTGCCGCGCTCGCGCAGGCGGCCCACCACGCGCGCCACCGCTCGGTGTTCGGCGCCCGGCTGTTCGACCAGCCCCTGATGCGCAATGTTCTGGCGGACCTGTCCCTGGAGTCCGAGGCCGCCACGACCCTGGCCCTGCGCCTGGCGGGAGCCGCCGACCGCGCCCACCGGGGCGACGACGGGGAGCGCGCCTTCCTGCGCCTGGCCACGGCCATCGGCAAGTACTGGGTGTGCAAGCGGCAGCCCGTGGCGGTGGCCGAGGCGCTGGAGTGCCTCGGTGGCAACGGGTACGACGAGGCGTCCGGCATGCCTCGGCTGTACCGCGAGGCCCCGCTCAACGGTATCTGGGAGGGCTCCGGCAATGTCAACGCCCTCGACATGCTGCGGGCGTTGACGCGGGAGCCCGCGTCGCTGGAGGCCTTCCACGCCGAGATCGAGGCGGCGGCCGGGGCGGACGCGCGCCTCGACACGGCCTGGCGGGAGCTGCGGGCCGAGCTGGCGCGCACTCAGGACGCGCAGCTCCGGGCCCGCCGGGTCGTCGAACGGGCCGCCCTCGTGCTCCAGGGATCGCTGCTGGTGCGCCACGCACCGGCGGCGGTGGCCGACGCGTTCTGCGCGTCCCGCCTCGCGGGGGACCAGGGCCTCGCCTTCGGCACGCTTCCCGCGGGCACGGACTTCGCGGCACTGCTGGGGCGGCTGCCCGCCTGACGGGGCCCGGGAGAGGCGGCTGCCCGCCTGACGGGACCGGGGAGAGGCGGCCGCCCGCCTGATGCGACCGGGGAGAGGCGGCCGCCCGCCTGATGCGACCGGGCGGGTCGGCGGGCGCCTTGCCCCCGCCCGGCGTACGGGCCCGTGCCGGCGGCCCGCTGTCGTTCCGTCAGGGGACGTCGTGTGCGTGGCGGAGGTAGGCGTCCAGCTCGGCGGCCCCGGCCAGCATCGCCCTCCCCCGCGCGGCCAGCCGGGCGTGCCAGTCGCGCAGGGCGGCCGCCAGCGGCTCCAGACCGCCGGCCGCCCGGACCTGCGCGATCAACGGTGCGATCTGCTCAAGACGGTAGCCGCCCCGCCTGAGCTGGTGGGCCAGTCCGGCGTCCCGTACGTCGGCCTCGGTGTACACCCGGTAGCCGGTCCGCGGGTCGCGGCGCGGGGTCACGAGTCCGGCGCGCTCCCACTTCCGCAGCGTGGCGGGTCTGATTCCCAGCTTCCTGGCCAGCGGTCCGACGAACACCCCGTCGGCGCTCGCCGCGCCGTCGGGTGCGGGGGTGACGCCGGGCCCCAGATCACCGAGGGCCCGCTCGACCGCTCGCAGTGTGCGCCGGTCCTCCAGGAGCTGGGCGTGGCTCTCGTCGACGATGCGGAACGCCTCCTCCTGATCGTCGCGGTTCACCGCCCGCATGATCGACGCGGCGGTCCCGTGCCCATGCCCGGGAACCAGCGCGAGGAACGCCGCGAGGGCGTACGCGTGCAGCGGCGCGTAGGTGCGGTAGCCGTGGGGGGTGCGCCCGGCGGCCGGGAGGATTCCCGCCGCCTCGTAGTTCCTGACGGCCTGCGTCGACAATCCGTGCCGACGGGCCAGATCGACGGGCCGGAGTCGTCCTACTGTTTGAGGGTTCTGCCTCATGCATCCCAAGATATCGTGTAGAAGTCTCAACCGAGGGTTCAACGATACGGTTGAAGCCATGGCCAACGACATCCAGGACATCGCCCACGCCGTCGACGCGGCTTCCGTCATAAGGCTGTTCGCCTCCCCGCCCCGGGTGCTGACTCTGGGCGAGCCCACCCACGGGGTCGACGCCCCTCTCCTTCTGCGCAACGCGCTCTTCCGGCAGCTCGTCGAACGGGAGGGCTACCGCACCATCACCATCGAGAGCGACTGTGTGGCGGGGCTGCTGGTGGACGACTACGTGACGACGGGCGCGGGCACGCTCGACGAGGCGATGGGGCGGGGGTTCGGCCACGGACTCGGCGAGTCGGCGGCCAATCGTCAACTGGTGAGCTGGATGCGCGCGTTCAACGACGGCCGGCCCGCGCCCGACCGGGTCCGCTTCGCCGGCTTCGACGGGCCGCTGGAGATGGCGTACGCGGCGAGCCCTCGCGAGGCCCTCACCTCGCTCCACCGCGTTCTCGCCGCCCATGTGGACCCGGGCCTGCTGCCCTGCACCGCCGCAACGCTCGACCGCCTCCTCGGCCCGGACGACCGGTGGACCGACCCGGCGGCGATGCTGGACCCGTCCGCGTCCTTCGGGCGGTCGGCCGAGGCCGGGCGACTGCGTCTGCTCGCCGATGACCTGGGCGTGCTGCTCGACGCCTGGACGCCGCACCTGATCGCGGTGGCCTCGCGGGACGCGTTCGACCGGGCGCTGCTGTACGCACGGGCCGCCTCGGGGCTGCTGCGGTACCACTTCTGGATGGCGGACACGTCACCGAGCCGGCTGTCACGGCTGACGGGCCTGCGGGACCAGATGATGGCCGGCAATCTCCTCGCGCTCGCCGAGCGGGGGCCGGTTCTGGCGCACGCCCACAACAGCCATCTCCAGCGGGACATGAGCTCGATGCGGATGGGCGGCCGGCGGCTGGAGTGGTGGAGCGCGGGCGCCGTCGTCGACGCCCGCCTGGGCGAGGAGTACGGCTTCCTGGCCACCGCCTTCGGCACGATGAGGCACCAGGGGGTCGACGTTCCGCCGCCGGGCACCCTCGAAGGAACCCTGTACGCGCTCCCGGAGGAGTCCTGCCTGGTGGACGCCTCCGAACTGGCCGCCGTCCTCGGTGCCACGGACCTCGTCCGGCGCACCTCCCCGTACTTCGGGTACGCCCCGCTCGACCCGGCGCACCTGACCCGTATCGACGGAGTCGTGTTCATGAAGGACGTTCAGGGGGACGTTCAGGGGAACGTTCAGGGGGAGTGAAGACGCTCGTGACACGCGCCGGAGAGCTCCTCCGCCCACTCCGCGCGTCCGGACGAGTGAATCGCCGTCAGGTCAGGAATACGTGGGCCCGGCCATAGTTGACCACACCATGACTTCTGAGATTTCCGGAACGGGCAGGGCGTTTCGACGCGTGGGGATCTGGAGCGGCGCCCTGCACGCTTCACGGGTGGACGACGCGGGCGGGAAGGCGATCGCGGAGGCGCTCGCCGAGCTCGAAGCACTGGGGTACGGCACCGTCTGGATCGGGGGCAGCCCGACGCCCGAGGACGCGGCGGCCGTCGTGGCCGCCACCCGGTCCATCACGGTGGCCACCGGCATCCTGTCCATCTGGAACCACACGGCCGAGGAGGTGGCGGCCGCGATCGCGGCGATCGATCCGGCGGCGCGCCGTCGCTTCGTCCTCGGTCTGGGCGTCAGCCACGGTCCGATGGTGCCGCAGTACGCGAAGCCGTACAGCGCGATGGTCTCCTACCTCGACGCGCTCGACGCCGCCGAACCGTCGGTGGGCTCCGGTCATCGGGTCCTGGCGGCCCTCGGTCCGAAGATGCTGAAGCTCGCGGCCGGCCGGTCGCTGGGGGCGCACCCCTATCTCGTCACCACCGAGCACACCGCGGAGGCCCGTGAGGCGCTCGGCCCCGACGCGCTGCTCGCCCCGGAGCTGACGGTGGTGCTGGACACCGATCTCGACCGGGCGCGCACCACCGCGCGGACGATGCTGGGGATGTATCTGCGGCTGCCCAACTACACCGACAACCTGCTGCGTCTGGGATTCACGGAAGGCGACTTCGACGGCGGCGGCAGCGTCCGTCTGCTCGACGCCCTCTTCGCGCTGGGCGACGCCGGGCAGGTGAGGCGCCGGACCCGGGAGTACTTCGACGCCGGCGCCGACCACGTCGCGTTGCAGGTGCTCACCGCCGAGGAGGGCGGCGGCGGCCTGCCGCGTGCCGCATGGCGTGAGCTGGCCGAGGCTTTCGGCGACGAGCTCTGACGGGCGCGGACCCGGACCGTCAACACGTCGCACCCATTGCCCCGTTCGGGTGCGGTGCGGCGTGTCGGGAGGATTTCGGGGCGGCTCTGGGCAGCCTCCGTGCGAACCGACCGTGGAGGGGAAGTCGTGGGAGTGGCACGTGAGTACGGGCGCACCATCAGTGAGGGTCCGACACCGGCCGATACGGCGGGAGCGCCCGCCTTGCCCTATCCGAGCGGCTGGTCCGCCCTGGCCTTCTCGCACGAGCTGCGGCCGGGCACCGTGCTCACCCGGCCACTCGCGGGGCGCGACGTCGTCCTGTACCGCACCGGCACGGGGGCACTCCGCGCCGTCCGTCCGTACTGCCCGCACCTGGGGGCCCATCTCGGTCTGGCGAAGGTCGAGGGGGAGGATCTCACGTGTCCCTTCCACTTCTTCTCGTTCGGACCCGACGGCACCTGTGTGCGCACGGGGTACGGCACGCCGCCGCCGCGGTCACCGCTGACGCAGCTGCCCGTCCAGGAGGTGAACGGGGGCGTCTTCGTCTGGCGGCACCACGACGGCCGGGATCCGGACTGGTCCGTCCCGCAGTGGCACGAGATCGGGCGCAGGCCCGCGCGTACCGCCGCCTGGGAGCTGGCAGGCAACGTCCAGGAGGTCATCGAGAACTCGGTCGACCTCGGACACTTCGCCACCCTGCACGGCTGGGCGAAGGCCGAGATCGACGGCCCTGTGGCGTACGACGACGCGACGTTCCATGTCGCCATGCGGGCCTATGAGTCGGCGCCGCTCATGGGCGACTTCACCGTCGACGTGAAGGTGGACGGCTATGGACTCGGCTGTCTGCACGCTGACGTCCACACGCCCCGCTTCGGGCTGCGGATGTGCACGATGGTGATGCCGACGGCCATCGGGCCCAACCGCATGCAGTTCCGCCAGCTGAACCGCATCGCCTTCGACGAGCCGGGCCGACTGCCGCCCGGGCTCGCCCGAATCGTCAGCCGTACCGCGGCGCGGCTCCTGGACCGCCCCGTCTTCCGGGCCAGTTGCGAGTTCACCGCCGCCGACTTCCCGATCTGGCACCACAAGCAGTATCAGCAGCCACCCCGGCTGGCTTCCGGTGACGGACCGATCGGCCCGTTCCGGCGCTGGGCCAAGCGGTTCTATCCGGAGGCGCCGGGCAGGTCCGCGGTGACCCGCCCGCGCCGCAGCGAGGGCGAGGACAGTGCCGTTCTCTCCTGACGCGACCTGAGTGCCGACCTGTGCCCGCCCGGGCGCCGTACCCCGTCGTTGCCGGTCCCTTGCCTCCCTTGCCCCAGCGTTACCTCGTCCCTTGCCCAAGCGCTGCCTCGCCCCTCGCCCCGGCCTACGCGTGCCCTTCCCGGGCACCGCGGACGCCGGGGCTCCGCACTTCGGGCGCCATTCGGGCGCGGATCGCAGGAGAGCGGGCAGCCCCAGTGACCGGACCCGCGACCGTCCCGGGCATGACCAGCGCCGTCACCCGCGGGAAACGGGCACGATCGGACTGAGGGGATCTGGTGAAGCGGCTGGTAGTAGCCCCGGTACTGCTTGTACAAACGACACATGAGCCCGAACGGACAGACGGGCTCCGCCCGTAACGGGCCCAGCAGCGACCAGGGAAGTGCGCCGTGGACACCGAGGAACGCCGTCGGGGAATTCTGGACACGGCCCGGCGAGAGGGGTCGGTCGGAGTGAACGCCCTCGCGGACCTGTTCAAGGTGGCCAAGGAGACCGTCCGCCGCGATCTGCATGTACTGGAGGAGCACGGACTCGTCCGCCGGACCCACGGTGGCGCCTACCCGGTGGAGTCGGCCGGCTTCGAGACCACGCTCGCCGTCCGCACCACACGGAACGTTCCGCAGAAGTCGAGGATCGCGACCGCCGCCGCCGATCTGCTCGGCGACGCCGAGACGGTCTTCGTCGACGAGGGCTTCACCCCGCAGCTCATCGCCGAGGCACTCCCCCAGGACCGGCCCCTGACCGTGGTCACCGCGTCCCTGACCGTCGCCACCTCCCTCGCCGGGGCCGAGAAGACCTCGGTGCTGCTCCTGGGCGGCCGGGTACGCGGCTCGACGATGGCGACCGTCGACCACTGGGCCTCCCGGATGCTCGCGGACTTCGTCATCGACCTCGCGTATCTCGGAGCCAACGGCATCTCCCGCGAGTACGGCCTCACCACCCCGGACCCCGCCGTCGCCGAGGTGAAGGCGCAGGCACTGCGCAGCTCACGGCGCAGGATCTTCGCCGGGATCCACAGCAAGTTCGGGGCGGTGAGCTTCTGTCGGTTCGCCGGGGTCGGCGACTTCGAAGCGATCGTCACCGACGCGGGGCTCTCCTCGGCCGAGGCTCAGCGCTACTCCCTCCTGGGACCCCAGGTCATCCGCGTCTGACCGCCCCCGTCAGCCCGGCCGACCGCCCCTGCCCGACCGGCCCGCCCCCACCAGCCCGCCCGCCCGCCCGCCAGACGCACCGCCGACCGCACGGCTCCCGCACCCACACCCCGTATCACCGCTCCCCCGCACCGCCGGAGCCCGCTTCGCCATGCCCGCGACGACCCGATCACCGAGCCGCTACGACGGATCAGGAGCCCCCATGCCCCATCCAGGACGCCGCAGCCGACCACGCGTACGCGGTCGGGCCCGCGCCGTGACCGCCGCACTGGCCCTGCTCGCCACCGGCTGCGCCGGAGCGGGCGGGACCTCCTTCGGGGGCGGCGACGCGCTGAACGTACTGATGGTGAACAACCCGCAGATGGTCGAGCTGCAGAGGCTGGCCGCGAAGCACTTCACGGAGAAGACCGGCATCAAGGTCCACTTCACGGTGCTGCCCGAGAACGACGTACGCGACAAGATCAGCCAGGACTTCTCCAACCAGGCCGGTCAGTACGACGTCGCCACCATCAGCAACTTCGAGCTGCCGTTCTTCGCGAAGAACGGCTGGCTGCACCCCCTCGACGCCTACGCGCAGGCCGACACCGCCTTCGACCAGGAGGACATCCTCCAACCACTGCGGGAGTCGCTGACCGCCGAGGACGGCAAGCTCTACGCCCAGCCCTTCTACGGCGAGTCGTCCTTCCTCATGTACCGCGAGGACGTCTTCGAGGAGCAGGGCCTCAGCATGCCCGAGAAGCCGACCTGGGAGCAGGTGGCGAAGCTCGCCGAGCGGGCGGACGGGGCGGAGCGCGGGATGAAGGGCATCTGCCTGCGCGGGCTCCCGGGCTGGGGCGAGGTCATCGCCCCGCTCACCACGGTCGTCAACACGATGGGCGGCACCTGGTTCACCGAGGACTGGGAACCGCGCCTGAACGCGCCGGAGTTCAAGAAGGCGACGAAGTTCTACGTCGACCTGGTGCGGAAGCACGGACAGCTCGGCGCTCCGCAGTCCGGATACGCCGAGTGCCTGAACAACATGACCCAGGGCAAGACCGCCATGTGGTACGACGCGACAGCGGGCGCCGGGTCCCTGGAGGCGGAGGGCTCCCCGGTGAGGGGGAAGATCGGGTATGTTCCCGCCCCGGTGGAGCAGACCAAGAGCTCGGGCTGGCTCTACACCTGGGCCTGGGGGCTGCAGAAGGCGTCCAAGAAGGCGGACGACGCCTGGAAGTTCGTGTCCTGGGCTTCCAGCAAGGAGTACGAGGAACTCGTCGGGGCCACCAGCGGCTGGTCCAACGTACCCGCCGGCAAACGGGCTTCCACCTACGCCAACCCCGACTACCGGGCCGAGGCGGGCGCGTTCGCGGACGTCACCCAGCGGGCCATCTCCGAGGCCGATCCGAGGAATCCGGGCACGCAGCCCCGCCCGACGGCGGGCATCCAGTTCGTCGGTGTACCGGAGTTCACCGACCTGGGCACCCGGGTGGCGCAGGAGATCAGCGCCGCCATCGCGGGCCGCCAGTCGGTGGACGCCGCGCTCGCCGCCTCCCAGAAGCTGGCCGAGAAGGTCGCGGAGGAGTACCGATGACCGTCACCGCAACCAGAGAGACCACGTCCCCGTCCATCCCTGCGAAGAGGCCGGGCGGTGGTGGCCGGCGGCGTGCCTGGGCGACCCGCGCTCCCCTGCTGCCGGCGCTCGTCTTCCTGATCGCCGTCACCCAACTGCCCTTCGTGGCGACCCTGGTGATCTCGCTCTTCGACTGGAACTCCCTCAAGCCGGAGAAGCGCCACTTCACCGGGTTCTCCAACTACGCCTCCGTCTTCACCGACGAGGCGTTGCGCGAATCGGTCGTGACGACCGTCGTCCTCACCGTGTCCGTCGTGATCGTCAGCGTGGTGCTGGGGCTCCTCTTCGCCCTGCTGCTGGACCGCGCCTTCTTCGGCCGGGGGTTCGTACGCACCCTGCTGATCACCCCGTTCCTGCTGGTGCCGGTCTCCGCCGCGCTGCTGTGGAAGCACGCGCTCTACAACCCCGAGTACGGGCTGTTCAACGGGGCGCTCACCTGGTTCGGCGAGCTGTTCGGCATCGAGTCGACCGCGCAGCCCGAGTGGACGTCCCAGATGCCGCTGATCGCCATCGAGGCGTCGCTCGTGTGGCAGTGGACACCGTTCATGATGCTGATCCTGCTGGCCGGGCTGCAGAGCAGGCCGGCCGAGATCATGGAGGCCGCCCGGCTGGACGGGGCCGGACCCTGGCAGATGTTCCGCTATCTGACCCTGCCGCATCTGCGCCGCTACCTCGAACTCGGCGTCCTGCTCGGGTCGGTGTACATCGTGCAGAACTTCGACGCGGTGTTCACGATCACCTCCGGCGGTCTGGGCACCGCCAACCTCCCTTACACCGTCTACGAGACCTTCTACCGGGCCCATGAGTACGGGCTGGCATCGGCGGCGGGCGTGGTCGTGGTGATCGGCACGATCGTCATCGCCACCTTCGCGCTCCGGACGGTCTCCTCCCTCTTCCGTGAGGAGGCGAGCCGCGCATGAGCGCCTCGACCGCGACATCCGCATCCGCATCCGTCAACGCCGCTACGCGCAGGGCCCGTCGGCGCTCCGCCGCCCTGGGCGTGGCCGCCTGGGTCGTGGGGATCGGCTTCTGTCTGCCCGCCCTGTGGATGGTGCTGACGTCCTTCCACGCGGAGGCCGACGCCGCGACCAACCCGCCGTCGATCGCCGCCGCGCTGACGCTGGACGGCTACCGCACCTTCTTCGGCGGCGGAGGCGGCCCGACGCCGTGGCCGCCGCTGGTCAACTCGCTCGCGGCCTCGTTCTTCTCGACCGTGCTGGTGCTGCTGCTCGCGCTTCCGGCCGCGTACGCGCTGTCCATCCGGCGGGTGCGCAAGTGGACGGACGTGATGTTCTTCTTCCTGTCCACCAAGATGCTGCCGGTGGTCGCCGGGCTGCTGCCGGTGTATCTGTTCGCGAAGAACACGGGGCTGCTGGACAACATCTGGCTGCTGGTCCTCCTCTACACCGCGATGAACCTGCCGATCGCGGTGTGGATGATGCAGTCCTTCCTCGCGGACGTCCCCGTCTCCATCATCGAGGCGGCTCAGGTCGACGGGGCCCGGCTGCCGACGGTGCTGCGCCGTGTCGTCGCCCCGGTCGCCGGTCCCGGCATCGCCGCGACCGCCCTGATCTGCTTCATCTTCAGCTGGAACGAGCTGTTGTTCGCACGGGTGCTGACCGGCGTCGTCGCCGGGACCGCCCCCGTCCATCTGACCACCTTCGTCACCAGCCAGGGCCTCTTCCTCGCCCAGCTGTGCGCGGCGTCCGTGGTCGTGTCCCTGCCGGTGCTCGTCGCCGGCTACGCCGCCCAGGACAAACTCGTCCAGGGCCTCTCTCTGGGAGCAGTCAAATGAGGGCAGCCATCGTCGAAGCCCCCGGCAAGGTCTCCGTGACCACCGTCCCGGACCCGTCACCCGGCCCCCGCGACGTGGTGGTCGAGGTGGCGTCGTGCGGGCTGTGCGGCACCGATCTCCACATACTCCAGGGCGAGTTCGCCCCGACCCTGCCGATCGTGCCCGGGCACGAGTTCGCCGGGGAGGTCGTCAGCCTCGGTGCGGACGTCACGGAGCTGTCCGTCGGCGACAAGGTGGCCGTCGACCCCTCGCTGCACTGCCACGAGTGCCGCTACTGCCGTTCGGGCCGGGGCAACCTCTGCGACAACTGGGCGGCGATCGGCGTCACCGTGCCCGGGGGCGCGGCCGAGTTCGCGGTGGCACCCGTCGCCAACTGCGTCACTCTGCCGGAGCACATCGACGTCCGGGACGCGGCGCTGATCGAGCCGCTGTCCTGCGCGGTGCGGGGCTACGACGTCCTCAACGGCAATCTCGGGGCGCAGGTGCTGATCTACGGCTCCGGAACCATGGGGCTGATGATGCTGGAGCTGGCGAAGCGCACCGGCGCCGCGTCGGTGGACATGCTGGACGTCAACGCCCAGCGGCTGGCCACCGCGACGACTCTGGGGTGCACAGGCGCGGCGGCCCGTGCGGATGAGCTGGACCGTCCGGGCGGCTGGGATGTCGTCATCGACGCCACGGGCAACGCCACGGCCATTCAGGATGGTCTGGGGAGGGTCGCCAAAGGCGGCACGTTCCTCCAGTTCGGGGTCGCCGACTACGCCACCACCGCGGTGATCGAGCCGTACCGGATCTACAACCAGGAGATCACCATCACCGGTTCGATGGCGGTCCTGCACAGTTACGAGCGGGCCGCGGCGCTCTTCGCGAGCGGGGCGCTGGACGCGTCGGTGTTCATCAGTGACCGGCTGCCGCTGGAGCAGTATCCGCAGGCGATCGAGCGCTTCCGGGCGGGTATCGGCCGCAAGATCGTGGTGGAGCCGTGACGGATTTCCGTGCCTTCGCCTGCCGCGGATCCCGGTTCCGTCCTCGTGCTCGGTGAGGCGCTGGTGGATCTGGTACCGGCCGGCGGTGACGCCGGGCGATGCTGGAGTACGCGGCCGCGAGGGGCACGGCGGTCTGTGCCAGGGCGGGAACGGAACCCACGGCCCCGGTCGGGGTGTGAACCCGGCACACATCGGGCATCACCCTCAGGACCCGAGTTCCGCACGGCCCTCCCCCGGCCCACGGAAGCCGCCGCGGCCCCACCTGGCTCCTCCGCCCGGTGGGGCCGCGGCGTCGCCTCAGCTCTGCGGGCGCCTGCCGTGGTTCGCGGCGTTCTTGCGGCGGGCCTTCTTCTTACGACGTCGCTTCGATGACATCGAACCCTCCTTCTTTCTTCTGCTCTGTACTCCGTTGCGGACGGTCCACCGGGCGGTGAGGCCCGGAGATCACCGGGCCGCCTACCCATGGACACCGTGGCAAACACCAGGTGCGGGTGCAACCGGCGGCGCGCCGCCGGGCGCGTACGGACAGGTGTGCGGATCCGTTAGTTGATCAGCTCGTCGACGAAGTCCTCCGCGCACCGGTCCTCGGCCGCCTGGCCGTTGGCCCGGTTCATGCAGTCCTCAAGGTTCCTGAACTCCTGGGAGTCGAGCACGGAGACGGCCACCACGAGGACGATGGCGGAACCGATGAGCCCGAGCGCCCCGAACGCCGCGCCGACTATCGCCATCACCCGGCGCGGCGCGCGGCCCTGGCGGGTACGGAGCGCGGCGATGATTCCGAAGACGACGGCGAGCAGGCCGAGCAGCAGCCCGGCCACGACGGTCCAGAAGAACAGGCAGGCGATGAGGCCGAGCACGAGTGCGGCGACCGCGAAGCCGTTCGTCCGGGCGGGCGCCTGGCCGCCGTAGGGGTCGTGGTCGGCGGCGGGCTGCCCCGGGTACGGGGAATCCGGGTACGAGGGAAGGGACATCGGGGAAGTGCTCCTGTTCTCCTGGCTTCCCGTCCACCTGCCCTGTGGCCCGTCCGCCATGCACGCCTTTGGTCACACTCCGGCAACGAGAGGCCTAAATGCCCTGGCCAGAGGCTTCCCGGCGGAGCCGCGCCGACAGGTGGTGCTGGAGCGGCCGGCCGACGGCGGCGAGATCGTGGACGAAGGCGAGCGTGTCCGGATCCGTCAGGGTGTAGCGGCGGCGGGTGGCGTCGACCTCCTTGGCCGTGGGGGCTAGCGACACCCGCTCGGTGGCGAGGTCCACAACGCCGTCGCGAGCGTGGCCGACCGAGATCTCCGCGATGCCGGTGGGCTGGGTGATCAGGGCCTCCACCCGACCGTCCGGCCGCAGACGCCACCATCCCGTCTCGCGGGCGGACGGCCGCAGGGGCAGCCCGTCCGCGTCGAGCAGCCAGGCCCGGGCCTCGTATGCGAGAAAGGGCCGCCCGTCGTGGCTGAACGTGACCTCCTGCGCGTAGGTGAAGTCCGCCTCCAGCGTCGGATATCCGCCGCGGCCCGTGCCCCGCCAGGTGCCGATGAACCCGGTCACCGGGGCGAGCAGCGGATGCGGCGCGGGAGAGGCTCCGGGGTGGAGGGCGTCGGGGAAGGGGAGTCCGGGGGCGGGGTCGTGCATGCGGGTGCGCTCCTGGGTCGGTACCGGTACAGGGTCGCAGCCTAGGGGTTGCCCGGTGAGTACGGACGCGGCCCCGCATACGGGTGGGCGGGGCCGACGCTGACTGGGCGGCCGGCGCGAAGTACGGGATGGGCCCGGCGCTCGCCACCGCCGCCCGCCCAGGCCGGTGGCGAGATCGGCCCGGTCAGAGCCCGAGGTCGCTCAGACGGGCCTCGTAGCGGATGGTGAGGTCCTCGGAGTC
The DNA here is from genome assembly GCF_000377965.1 of Streptomyces sp. CNB091. Lineage (NCBI taxonomy): Bacteria > Bacillati > Actinomycetota > Actinomycetes > Kitasatosporales > Streptomycetaceae > Streptomyces > Streptomyces sp. CNB091. Next base: position 847,831 of record NZ_KB898990.1, on the reverse strand, counting down.
GCCGGCCGGGTTGTCCCAGAGGGCCTCCAGCTCGGAGCGCACGGCGTCGGGCAGCGCCTCGTAGCGCTCGGACCAGGTGTCGGAGTTCGGTATCCAGTAGCCGACGACCTTGAAGCGGTCCGCCGGGAGCCCGAGGTCGCGGCGGAGGTAACGGCGCACCGAGCGCAGGGCGTTGGTCTCCCCCGCGACCCAGACGTACCCGCCCGCGAGGTCCGTGCCGGGCGGGACGGCGGCGGCCACCAGGTCGGCCAGGCGGCTCGGGCCGTGACCGTTCCCGCCGTACGTCCAGGTCACCTTGGAGTCGGAGGGCTCCCGCAGGGGCAGCACGGCCGAGGGCGCGGGCGCTTCCAGCACCACCCGGGTCCTGACGTGGTCCGGCGTGTTCTCCAGCAGCCGCGCGGCGGCGGGCAGACCGGTCTGGTCGGCGACCAGCACCTGCCAGGAGAGGTCGGCCGGGGGGCTGTAGAGGCCCGTCGGATCGTTGACGCCCACGACGTCCCCGGGCCGCGCCTCGGCGGCCCAGCCGGACGCCACGCCGCCCTCGTGCAGCACGAAGTCGATGTCGACCTCGCCCGCCTCCGGGCGCACCGCGCGGATCGTGTACGTGCGCATGGGCGCGACGGGCTGTCCCTCGGGGGTCTCCCACCCGCCCTGCTCGGTCGTCCGGGGCAGGGAGACCTCGGTGCGGTCCGGGCCGTGCGGAAGGAAGATCCGTACGTACTCGTCACCGACCCCGGTGGTCCTGAAGCCCGCCAGACCCTCTCCGTGGAGGGTGACGCGCGTCATGGTCCCGGTGAGCGGCTGCACTCGGGCAACGACGGCTCGGTGGATCGTCATGGACTCTGCCCCTTCGTACGCGTGGTCGGCCTGAGCGCCTCGCCCGCCGGGACGAGAGAACCGAATTGACTTAGGCCAGCCTAACCTTTCACGGGTGCCAGTTCGATACGGCATCGGTCGTACGGGCGGGCGCTGTGGCAAGATCCGACGCATGTCCGTTCGATATCCACGCCCTCTGCGCCCCGGTGACCGGATCGGCGTCACCTCCCCGTCCAGCGGAGTGCCCGGGGAACTGGGCGGTCGGCTCGCCGTCGCGGTGCGCGATGTGGAGGCACGGGGGTACGAGGTCGTGACCGGCCGGTGCATGGACGGCGGCGGGCACGTCAGCGCGTCCGCGGCCGACCGGGCGGCCGAGTTGACGGCCATGCTGACGGATCCCGCCATCAGGGCCGTGGTGCCCCCGTGGGGCGGGGAGACCGCCATCGACCTGCTGCCCCTGCTCGACTGGGACCGGCTGCGCGGGGCCGAGCCCACCTGGGTGGTGGGCTACTCCGACATGTCGACCGTCATGACGCCGCTGACCCTCCTCACGGGGTCGGCGACCGTGCACGGGAACAACCTCTTGGACACCCCCTATCAGGTGCCGGAGGGGCTGGTGTCCTGGCTCGACGTCGTCGCCGCGCCGCCGGGTCACCGGTTCACCCAGATTCCGCCGGAGCGTCACCGGGCCACGGGCTACGACGACTACGCCGAGCACCCGGAGGTCCGCACGTTCACGCTCGACACCCCGGGCCGGTGGAGGAGGCTGGACGGCGGCGGCGACGTGGACGTCGAGGGGCGGCTGATCGGAGGCTGTATCGAGATGCTGAGCAACCTCACCGGGACGCCGTACCTCGACACCTCCGCCTTCGCCCGGGCTCATGCCCCGGAGGGCCTCCTCGTGTATGTGGAGGCCGGCGGCCACGACGCGTTCACCATCTGCCGCAATCTGCACGGGATGCGGCTGGCCGGGTTCTTCGACGCGGCCAACGCCGTTCTCGTGGCCCGGACTTCGGCCCCGGACAGCGGCTCGCTCACCCAGCGTCAGGCGGTGCTGGACGCGCTCGGACCGCTGGGCGTGCCGATCGTCGCCGACGTCGAGTGCGGCCATGTGCAGCCGTATCTCCCCCTGGTCAACGGGGCGCGGGGCCGGGTCGTCCACACGGCGACGCGCAGTGAACTGACGCAGACGCTGGACTGACCGGCCGGACGGCATGTGCGTCCTAGCATGACGGGATGAACCGACTGCCGAACCCCCACGCCCGGCGTTCCGTACTCCGTCTGCTGGGCGGCGCCCTCGTGTCCGTGCCGCTCGCGGCCTGTGGCACGGAATCCGACTCGCCCTCGCCCTCGCCCGCCGGGACTGCGGCCGAAACTCCCTCGGCCGCGGCGCGGGGCGCCGGGCTCGCCTTCGCGGCGCTGGAGAAGGAGTACGCGGCGCGGCTCGGCGTGTACGCCGTCGACACCGGGACCGGGCGCACGGTCGCCCACCGTGACGGGGAACGGTTCGCCTATGCCTCCACGTTCAAGGCGCTCGCGGCGGGGGCCGTGCTCCGCGAGCACGGGCTGGGCGGGCTGGAGCGGGTCGTCACGTACCGCCGTGAGGATCTGGTCGACCACTCCCCCGTCACCGAGAAGCACGTGGCCACCGGAATGAGCCTGGGCGATCTGTGCGACGCCGCCGTGCGCTTCAGCGACAACACCGCGGGCAATCTGCTGTTCGACGCGGTCGGCGGGCCCCGGAAGCTGCAGGCGGTGCTCGCGGAGCTGGGGGACGGTGTGACCCGAATGGAACGGCGGGAGACCGAGCTGAACGAGTGGACTCCCGGAGCCACCCGTGACACCAGCACCCCCCGGGCCCTGGCCGGGGATCTGCGGGCGTTCGTCCTGGGCGACGCCCTCGGCAGGCCCGAGCGGGCCCGGCTCACCCAGTGGCTCACCACCAACACCACCGGCGGCGAACTGATCCGGGCTGGGGTTCCGGAGGGGTGGACCGTCGGCGACAAGACCGGGGCGGGCAGTACGTACGGGACGCGCAACGACATCGCCGTGGTGTGGCCGCCCGACGCGGCGCCGTTGGTGCTGGCGGTGCTCTCCAACCGGGCGGACGCGGACGCCGACTACGACAACACGCTGATCGCGAAGGCGGCGTCCGCCGCCGTCGCCGCCCTGACCGGGCGGCGGGACCGTCCGTAGCGGAGGGCTCAGGACTCGTCGAGCACGGCGTCGATCTCGCCGAGGAAGTCGTCCAGGTCGCCGGGGTTCCTGGAGGTGATCAGCGGCCAGCCGGAGGCGTCGTCGCGGACCACCGGCTTGTCGACCCAGGTGCCGCCCGCGTTGGTGATGTCGGTCCGCAGCGACGCGTACGAGGTCAGCGTCTTGCCCCGGACGTAGCCGCCCTCGACCAGCGCCCACGGCCCGTGGCAGATGGCGGCCACCGGCCGGCCGGAAGCGGCGAACGAGCTGACGATCCGGGTGGTGGCGTCCTCCAGCCGCAGCGAGTCGGCGTTCAGCGTGCCGCCCGGGACCAGCAGCAGGTCGTACGCGGCGGGGTCCACGTCGTCGAGCGTGAGGTCGGGCCGCACGGTCTCGCCGGGGTCGCGGTCACCGACGAGGGTGCGGATCCCGTCGGCGGAGACCGCCGCCACGCTGACCTGCGCCCCGTGTCCGCGCAGGTGTTTCACGGGGACGACGAGTTCGTCCTGCTCGACTCCGTAGTTGGTGACGATGGCCAGGATCCGGCGGTCGTCGAGAGCGGTGGTGGGCATGGGCTGCTCCGTTCCTGTGGTGTCGTTCTTCCGTCGCCGTTCGTACGCCGGAGTGAGTGTCGTGTCGTCGCGGCGGCTCCCGTTTCGCCGTATCGGCCGGCAGGGGCCCGGGGGCGGCTCATCCGGCCGTGATCCGGACGCACGCGGCGACGGTGTCGCGCAGGCTCCCGGTCCGCGCCAGGATCTCGCGCTGGATCCGCGCCCCGTTCCCGCGCCGGACCACGTCGGCCAGGGCCCGCTCCGCGTCCTCCAGGTCCCCGCTGTCCTCCAGGGCGTCCCGCACATGGTCCAGCAGGGCGCGCAGTACATCGGGGGCGGGCTCCGGGCGCAGGGTGCGGGGGTGGACCAGCCGGTCCTCCAGACCCGAACGGCCCGCCTGCCAGGAGGCCACGCGCAGCAGGGACGTGCTGACGTCCGGGGGCGGCTCACCGGCCCGCCACTGGCGTGCGGCCGTGTCCACCAGCCCTCGTACCAGCGTGGCCAGCAGTACGGTGTCGGCCGGGTCCAGGCAGACGTCCGCGATCCTGACCTCCACCGTGGGGTAGCGGTGCGAGAGGCGCACGTCGAAGTAGACCATCCCCTCGTCCCGGAGCACCCCGGTGCCGATCAGGGACCGCACCTGGGCGTGGTACGCCTCGGCGGTGCCGTGGACCTCCACCGGGCCGGCCGACGGCCAGCGCCCCCACACCCGACTGCGGTAGCTGCTGTACTCGCTGTCCCGCCCCTGCCAGAACGGGGAATTGGCGCTCAGGGCGAGCAGGACGGGCAGCCAGCAGCGCACCCGGTCGATCACGGCTACGCCCTCCTCGTCCGATTCCACCGAGACGTGGACGTGGCAGCCGCAGGTCAGCTGCTCCTGAGCGGTCAGCCCGTAGCGTTCCGCCATCCACCGGTACCGCTCCCCCGTGCCGATCGTCGGGCTGACCGGGAGCGGCGAGGTCGCCAGGGCCACGACCGACGCGCCGACGTCCGCGGCGTGCCGTACCGCCTCGGTGCGCCACTGGTGGACCGAGGCGGCGAGTTCACCCATGTCCGCGCAGGGGTGCGTGGAGAACTCCAGCTGCTGGCTGTGCAGTTCCGGCTCAAAGGCCGACTCGCCGACCGCCTTCTTCTCGGCGATGGCCAGTACCGCCGAGGACAGGGCGCGTGCCTCTCCGCTCGCCGGGTCGACCAGCAGCAGCTCTTCCTCGACACCCACCGTGCGGGCCACGGCACCCTCCCTTCCACGGTCGACGGCGGTCAGGCGGAGAGGACGGAGTCGTCCTCGGGCCGGGCGCCGGGCAACTGGTGGCGGGCGGCGACCAGCGCGCTGTCGACGTCACCCGTGCCGGTCGACACGCACAGCGTGTACGCCACGTCGTCCATGCGCTGCCGGGCCTCCTCGCCGCCGCTCTCCGCGTGCAGCACACGCAGTGCCTCGTACTGCTCGATCAGATTGCGCAGTACCGTGGGATGGGCCATCAGCATGCGGAGCGTCCTTTCGCCGTCATCATCGCGTGGTGTCCTGCTCGCCCGGGTGGGCAACGCCCCGGGTACCCGCCCACGGGCAAGCCACACACCAGGGCACCGCGTCCGACGCTCCGGGCCGCGCGACGCGCTCCCGGCCGGTGGCCGGAGCTCCAATATGGCCGGGGGGCAGGGCCTCCGCATCTTCTCCGCCCCTCCTGGCCGCCTCCCGGCCGCCTCCCGGCAGCGGGGCCCTGTGTCCCGGCCCTCATCGGGCCCCAGGAGTGATCCGCACGGCAGCGGGTACCCAGCAGGGCGCATCACCCGTCCCCCGGTCGCACCGGGGGCAGTACGGAAGGAAGCTCTCATGACCGACCGCAGGCCGGAAGGCACCGCCTACACCGGGGCTTCCGGCAGCCCGCCCCCCGTTCCCGCGGACATGCAGGACCAGCAGACGCAGGAGGGCGAGGACGCTCTCGACATACCGGTGCCGGAACGGGTGGCCCGCCAGGGCGGACACCCCGACCTGGACGAGGCCGGCGCCGGCCGGAACACGCCGCGCAACGCGGGCCCGCACCCCGAAAGGCATCCGACCCCGGACGAGTCGACGGGCTGAGGAGCACGTCCGCGCTCAGGGACTCCGGCCGGGTGGACGCTCCCCCCCCAGGCCAGAGTCCCTGGAGGAGTCCGGGGACGCTCGCCCCTGAGCCCCGGCCCCGGAGGAGTCCGGACGGCTCATCGCGCACGACATGCCCGTGCCCCGGCCCGAAAGGGGCCGGGGCACGGGCATGTGCGCTCAGTGGTGGCCGCGCGCGCTGCTCGACGCGCCGCCGAACAGCCTGGCCAGGGCCCGGAAGGGCAGCGTGACCACGGTGGCGATGGCTCCTGCGATGGAGCGGAGTACATCTGCGATGGCCTTGAGCATGGGTCGCCCTCCATTCCCCCGACCGGCCTTCCGGAAGTTCCGGAACGACCGGTGCGAGATCCACCGCGTACCCGGCACGCGCCGTCCCAACCGGGGAACCGCCCGGCAGGAAGCCGGCCGGTACGCCCTGGAGCCCCGATACGCCCTGGAGCCCCGGAGCGCGCTGCGCTCCGGGGCTCCAGGGTCGGTCAACCCGGATCAGGCGGTGGTGATGTTCTCCGCCTGCGGGCCCTTCTGGCCCTGCGTGATGTCGAAGGTCACCGCCTGGCCTTCCTGGAGCTCACGGAAGCCGGTGGAGTTGATGTTGGAGTAGTGCGCGAAGACGTCGGGACCGCCGCCGTCCTGCGCGATGAAGCCGAAGCCCTTTTCCGAGTTGAACCACTTGACGGTTCCGCTGGCCATGCCCGTACCTCTCAGCAGTAAACGGATCCGCACCGCGCGGACCCGGAGGTGATCGCCCTGGTTCTCAGGCACTGCACAGCAAAACGCCCGCGCCAGGCGCGGGCAGGTACTGCGAACCACGACATCTTCCGGCGACGCTACACGCCGGGATCACTCCTCACCAGAGAGCAACGCCATTTTGCTGTGGATCACCTTCACGGTCACCGGCTCGTACCACACCGACTACGGTCCGTTCAGGGGCCGTCGGCGCCCCTGGCGACACCGCGCGCCCACCGGACCAGCGGCACCTGGAGGGGCGGCCGGGCCCAGGCCGCCACCCGCTGCGGACGGGGCCGGTGGCACCGGTCGACGGCCGTCCGCACATTGGCCGGAAACACACCGATCGAAGAAGCCGGTCGTCGCCCGACGGGCGGCCCTGCGGGGCAACTGGAGGTGACGCACCGGCACTCACGGGATCGGCGGGCGGCCCGGGCCCCCGGGTGCTACTGGATGAACCGGGGCAGCCAGCGGGCCTGGTAGTCGGCGTGGCCGGCGTACTCGGCGGCCAGTTGCCGTACGGCGAAGCCCAGGCCCACCGCACGGCCGGAGCGGAAGTCCTCGGCCGGGCGGTCGGTGTCCAGGTCGGCGACCTCGACGTACTCGCCGAGCATGACCCGGTTCGTCTCGATGCGCTCCAGCGTCCGCGCGGGGTCCTGGAGCGCGATGTGCTCGTCGAAGCCCCGGCCCCGCACCGTGAACGCCACCCCGCCGGTGCGGTCGTGGACCTCGCCCGGCACATCGGCCGGGCACCGCCATCGGTCCCCGCCGGCGGCCAGTGCGACGTGTTCCTCGTCGGCGAGCCGCGCCCGGACGAAGGCCACCATGTCTGCGTTGGCGCCCATTGGATGCCGCTCCCTTGCGCTGATGGATCTCTGCACTCGATACGGGGAGCATTCTGGTGGACCGGACGCGGCGCGATCCACCTCCGCATCCGGTTCACCCCACCGTGTCCCCCTCGTTGCTCGCGGCCAGGTCGGCGAGGACCTTGTGCAGGGGTTCGGTCTTCCGGCGGCGATACTCCTGCACGGCCCAGCCGTTGCCGTCGGGGTCGGTGAAGTACATGAAGGTCGCCCCGTCGTCGGGGGCGTACCGCTGCGGCTCGGAGACCTCGACGCCCCGGCCGACGAGCTCGGCGTGCGCGGCGTCGATGTCGGTGACGCAGAGCTGGAGGCCGTGGTACGTGCCCGGCCGCGGGGTTCCGGTCGGGTTGGGCAGTCCGTCGGTGAGCGCGATCGAGCAGCCGGAACCGGGTGGCGTCAGCTGGACGACGCGGGCGCCGGGCATCACCTCGGCGTCGATGTCGACGTGGAAGCCGATGCTGTCCCGGTAGAAGTCCCGGGCCCGGTCGACGTCGGTCACGGGCAGCACGATCACTTCGAGGGTCCAGTCCATGGGTCAGCTCTCTTTCGCGGGTCGCTCGGCCTCCGGGCCGGGCCGTGGTTCGTCGATGCCCGGCTGCCGTGGCGCGTTCGTGCCGCCGGGCCGTGTCCCGTCCGTTTCTGCGTCGTCCCTCGTCTCACCCGCGAGGGGTGCCGCGCCGCCCTGGAGGCGGGCCAGGTCGGCGGGCCTGACCTGGATGACGAACAGGGCGACCAGGGCGGCGACCACGGCGAAGCAGGCCGCGACGACGAAGGCGCTGGAGACGCCCGAGGTGAGCACCTGGTCGCCCCAGGGCGGTGGCAGCTCGCCGGTCCTGCGGAACTCCAGCAGCTGGGCGGGCGTGCCTTCCTGGAGGAATCTCGGCACCTGGTCGGTGGCTTCGTTACGGCTGGCCGTACCGAACGTCGTGACCAGGATCGACAGGCCCAGGGACCCGCCGACCTGCTGAGTGGCGTTGAGGATGCCGGAGGCGGCGCCCGCCTCCTTCGGGGCGACGCCCGAGACCGCCATGAGGGTCAACGACACGAACTGCATGCCCATGCCGAAGCCGAACACGAGCATCGGGCCGAGGACCGAGCCGAGGTAGGAGCTGTGGACGTCGGTCAGCGTCAGCCAGCCGAGACCGGCTGCGGCCAGCAGCGCGCCCACCACCATGAAGGGTTTCGGTCCCCACCGGGGCAGCAGTTGGGAGGCCAGGCCGGCGCTGACCGCGATGACGGCGCTCACCGGCAGGAAGGCGAGGCCGGCCCGCAGCGGGCTGAAGTCGAGGACGTTCTGCACGAAGAGGGTCAGGAAGAAGAACATCCCGAACATCGCGGCGGCGAGGCTGAGCATCATCGCGTAGGAGCCGGCGCGGTTGCGGTCGCGGAACATCCACAGCGGCGTGATGGGCTGTTTCGAGCCACGTTCGACGGTGATGAACACCGCGAGGAGCACCACGGCCACCACGAACGAGCCGAGGGTCAGCGCGTCGGTCCAGCCGTCCTCGGAGGCGCGGATGAAGCCGTAGACGAGCAGCACCATGCCGACCGTCGAGGTGAGCGCGCCGGCGATGTCGAAGTGGCCCGGACGGCGTGCGGACTCGGGGATGTAGCGAGGGGTCGCGAAGGCGATCAGCAGACCGATCGGAACGTTGACGAACAGGACCCAGCGCCAGTCCAGCCACTCCACCAGCAACCCGCCGGCGAGCAGGCCGATCGCGCTGCCGCCCGCCGAGACGGCCGCGAACACCCCGAACGCGCGGTTGCGTTCGGGGCCCTCGCGAAAGGTGGTGGTGATCAGCGACAGGGCGGTGGGGGAGGCGATCGCGCCGCCGACGCCCTGGAGCGAGCGGGCGGCCAGCAACTGCCAGCCCTCCTGGGACAGCCCGCCGAGCAGCGAGGCGAAGACGAAGAGGAGCACGCCGAAGACGAAGACCCGACGGCGGCCGAGGATGTCGCCGAGGCGTCCGCCGAGCAGCAGCAGGCCGCCGAACGTCAACGTGTAGGCGTTGACGACCCAGGAGAGGTTCTCGGTGGAGAATCCCAGGTCCTTCTGCATGTGCGGAAGCGCGATGTTGACGATGGTGACGTCGAGCACCACCATCAGCTGACACGAGGCGATGACCAGCAGTGCCAGTCCGCCGCGGTGCCGATCGGAGGTGGCCGTATCGGCGGGTGTCGCGTGGGAGCCCGTCATGGTGGGGTTCGTCTCTCGTACCGAGGGCGGTGCGCCCGGTGCGGGCGGCCGGTCTCTGCGTCGGTCGGATGAACGCGGGCGTTCACCCGACCGACGTTATGCCGGAACCCGGAGCCCCGCCATTCGAGCGACCGCCGCCCGCGCGAGCGACCGGATTCACTGGAGTGCGTGGACCGCGGTGCGGTTCACTGGAGTGCGTGGACCGCGGTGCGGAAGAGGACGGGTGCCCGGTGGGCGGCGGCGACGATCAGCCGCCCCGAGGACGGATGGCCGGCGGCGCCCAGCAGGGCCGCGGTGAGCAGGCGGTAGCGTCGCGTGACCCGCGCCCACCGTCGGGGGTAGTCCTCGGGCCGCCCGGCGGTCAGGCAGTCGACCGCGGCCGTCGCGGTGGCCACGGCGAGGGCGATGCCCTCCCCGGTCAGGGCGTCCACGTAGCCCGCGGCGTCGCCGACCAGCAGGACACGCCCGGCCCTGGGGCCCTGTGCCCGTTGGCGCAGCGGTCCGGCCCCGCGTACGGGGGTTGCCCCCGCGCTGCCCGCGAGCCGGGCCGCGAGAGCGGGGAAGGCGGCCAGATGCCGGTCGTAGGGGCGGCGGTCGCGGCTCAGGACGGCCACCCCCACCAGGCGGTCGCCGACCGGGGTCACGTACGCCTCGCCGTGCCGGGACCAGTGCACCTCGACGTGGTCCGTCCACGGGGCGATCGGGTAGTGGCGGCGCAGGCCGTAGCGTCCGGGCCCGGTGACGGGCCGGTCGAGGCCCAGGGAGCGGCGCAGCGGCGAATGGAGCCCGTCGGCGGCGACGAGCCAGCGCGCGGTGAGCCCGGCGGCGGTGACGCTGTCCTCGTCCTGCCGGATCTCCCCCGCCTTCGCGGCGACGACGCGTACGCCGAGGGCGGCGGCCCGCTCGTGCAGGGCGGTGTGGAGTTCGGTGCGGCGGACACCCGCGCCGGGGCCGCCCCGGAAGGCCGCCTCGGCGCTGCGCCGGCCGTCGGTGTAGCGGATGCCGCGCAGTTCGTGGCCGGTCACCCGTACGCCGAGGTCGCGCAGGGCCGCGACGCCGCCGGGCATGATGCCCTCGCCGCACGCCTTGTCGACGGGGGTGGTGCGCGGCTCGACCACCACCGCCTCCAGGCCCGCCGAAGCGGCCCGGATCGCGGCGGCCAGTCCGGCCGGGCCGCCGCCCACGACCAGGACGTCGATCACGCGGGTGCGTCCGCGGCCGGGAGGCGGGCGAGCGCCCCGTCCTCGCACCGGATCCGCACCACCATGAGCACGGCGTTGAGGACGGTGAAGACGAGCGCGGTCGCCCAGGCCCCGTGGACCAGGGGCAGCGCGAGGCCTTCGGCCGCGACGGCGACGTAGTTGGGGTGGCTCAGCCACCTGTAGGGGCCGCCGGTGGCCCGGGGCAGGCCGGGGACCACGATGACCCGGGTGTTCCAGCGGGGGCCGAGGGTGCGGATGCACCACCAGCGCAGCACCTGCGAGGCCACGACGACGGCGGCCATCGTCCAGCCGAGTACGGCCGGGAAGGGGCGTTCAGCGAACCGCACCTCCGCCAGGCAGCCGACCAGGAGCGCGGTGTGCAGCGCGACCATCGCCGGATAGTGCCCGCGGCCCGATTCGACGCCGCCCCGGGCGAGGCTCCAGCGGGTGTTGCGCCGGGCCACGACGAGTTCGGCGAGGCGCTCGGCCGCGACGGCCAGCACCAGGAGGGTGTACCAGGTCGAGGTCATGGGGGTCTCTCCTTCCTACCAGCGCAGCAGCACCAGTTCGCAGCAGAATCCCGGGCCCATGGCCAGCAGCAGTCCGGGGGTGCCCGGCTCGGGGCGGCGCTGTTCGATGGTGTCCCGCAGGACGTGCAGGACCGAGGACGAGGACAGGTTGCCGACGTCGGCCAGCGACCGCCAGGTGACGTCGAGCGCGCCGTCGGGCAGATCGAGGACCTCGGTGACGGTCTCCAGCACCTTGGGGCCGCCCGGGTGGCACACCCAGTGGGCGACGTCCTTCGGCTTGAGGCCGTGCTCGTCGAGGAACTCCCGTACGTCGTCCGCGAGATATTGGCGGACGACGTCGGGGACCGCTGGGTCGAGGACCACGGTGAAGCCGGTGCCGCCGATGTCCCAGCCCATGACGTGCTCGGTGTCCGGGTACATCCGGCTGCGGGTGGCCACGATCTCGGGGCCGGCGACGGCCCGGCGGGCGCCGAGGGCGACCACGGCGGCCGCTCCGTCGCCGAACAGCGCGGTCGACACCAGGTTGGCGGGCGACGTGTCGTGGCGCTGGAAGGTGAGGGAGCAGAGCTCGACCGAAAGGAGCACGGCCACGTCGTCGGGACGGCCGAGAAGGTAGTCGTGCAGCCGGGCCGTCCCGGCGGCTCCCGCGACGCAGCCGAGGCCGAAGACGGGCAGCCGTTTGACGTCCGACCGCATGCCGAGGCGGGCCACGAGCCGGGCGTCGACGGAGGGGGCGGCGATGCCGGTGACCGAGGTGAACATCAGCAGGTCCACATCGGTGGGCCGCAGCCCCGCCGCCCGCAGCGCACCGCGCACGGCCTGGGCGCCGAGGTCCACGGCGGACCGGATGAACACGTCGTTGGACGCACCGAAGCCGTCGAGGTCCCGGTAGCCGTCCAGGGGCAGCACGGTGTGCCGGGTGCGGACCCGGGCGTTCTCGTGGAGCCGGTCCAGGACACGGCGGTCGGCTCCGGGCGGCAGGCAGGTGCGGGCCACCATGTCGGTGACCTCGCGCTGGGTGTGGCGGTGGGGCGGCAGAGCCCCGTGAACCGCGGCGATGCGGGTCATTCTGCCTCCTGGTTCGGTGGCGTCATGGCCCCATCCTGCCCACAAGGTTCGAGGGAACGGCGTAAAGGACCCGCCCGGTCGCCGCATTGACGGGGCGCCAGGCCCCTACGATCGCCCGATGGACGCCACGGACAGGGTGAGCCGGGCCGGAGTGGATCCGGCCGACGCCGGGACGGTCGGAGCGGCGCCCGCCGGGACGGGGCCGGCCGGCGCGGGGCGACGCGGCCGGGTCGTGGGGGTCGCGCTCGCGTGCCACCCGGGGCCGGCGCTCGCGGTGACCGCGCTCGCGTGCGCCCTCGCCCTCGGCTCCGGCCTCGGCGGCCCCCGCTCCGCGCTGGTCACGGCCGCGGTGCTGACCGGCCAGCTCTCGGTGGGCTGGTGCAACGACGCGTACGACGCGCGGCGTGACGCCGATGCCGGCCGCCGGGGGAAACCCGCGGCCGACGGCACGGTCGGGGCGCGTGCGGTGTGGGCCGCGGCAGCGGTCGCGCTCGCCCTGTGCGTACCGCTCTCGCTGGCCTGCGGGATCCTCGCCGGCACGGTGCACCTCGCCGCGGTCACCGCCGCCTGGCTCTACAACCTGCGGCTCAAGGCGACCGCCCTGTCCTGGCTGCCGTACGTGGCCGGATTCGGCGCCCTGCCCGCCGTCGTCGCCCTCTCCCTGCCCGGCGGACCGTGGCCCCGGTGGTGGACGGTGGCGGCCGGCGCACTGCTCGGGTTCGCGGCGCATCTGGCCGACACCCTCCCGGACATCGCGGCGGACCGGGCGGCCGGGATCCGGGGCCTCCCGCACCGGCTGGGCGACCGGGGCACCCGGCTGCTGCTGCCGGTACCGCTCCTCGGCGCCACGGCCGTGCTGGCGTTCGGCCCGCCGGGACCGGTGGACGCCGCGGGCGCCGCGGCACTCGTCCTGGCGGGTGCGGCGTCGCTCGCGGGCCCGGCTCTCGGCCGCCGGTGGCGCAAGGCCGCCCTGGCCGGAGCGGTGGCCGTGGCCGCGGTGGATCTGGCGCTGCTGCTGGCCCGGGGTGCCGCCGGGGCCTGAACAACCCCGCCCGATCTGTGACCTGACGGCACGTCAACCGTGGCACGCGAATGACATGACCATGCGAAGACCGTTGACAAATCAGAAACAGGGCAGAAATCTATGAACCTCTCACCGCAAAAGATTGACTTGTGCACTCAAATATCGTGGAAGCAGAGGGCGTCATGAGATGGAAGCGACTCACCGGACAGTCGATCACCGGGCTGCTGATAGCCGGAATGGTTTCGGTCGGGCTCCTGCCCGTCGCCGCGAGCGCGGCTGAGGCCACCGATCTGGCCCGGGGCAAGCCCGTCGTCGCCAGCGGATCGCACAGCGGGTTCCCGGCCGCCAACGCCAACGACGGCAAGGTCGACAGCTACTGGGAGTCGAACGGGCTGCCGGCCGACCTCACGGTGAAGCTCGGCGCCGACGCGGACCTGGAGTCCGTGGTGGTCAAGCTCAACCCCGACCCGATCTGGGGCAGCCGGACGCAGGACATCCAGGTGCTCGGCCGGAGCCAGGACGGCACCGCGTTCACCTCGCTCCGGGCCCGCGCCGGCTACGCGTTCAACCCGTCGGGCAACCAGAACACGGTGACGATCCCGGTGGACGGCCGGGTCGCCGACCTCCAGCTCAAGTTCTTCGCCAACACCGGGGCGCCCGGCGGACAGATCGCCGAGGTCCAGGTCCTGGGGACGGCCGCGCCCAACCCGGACCTCACCGTGAGCGCTCTGTCCTGGAGCCCCTCCTCCCCGTCCGAGACGGACGACATCACCATCGAGGGGACCGTCCGCAACGCCGGTTCGGCCGCCTCCCCCGCGACGACCGTCAATGTGAGCCTGGGCGGCGTGGTCGTGGGCAGCGCGCCGGTCGGCCCGCTCGCCGCGGGAGCCTCGGCCCCGGTCGCGGTCGAGGCCGGCAAGCGGCCGCAGGGCTCGTACACCGTCTCGGCTCTGGTGGACCCGACCGACACGGTCGTCGAGTCGGACAACGCCAACAACAGCCGTACCACGGCCTCCCCGCTGGTGGTCGGGCAGAGCCCCGGCCCCGACCTGGAGGTCCGCTCCATCTCCTCCAGCCCGGCCAACCCGGCCGTCGGCGCGGCGGTCACCTTAACCGTGGCGGTGCACAACCGCGGCACCAGCGCGGTGAGCGCGGGCACGGTCACCCGTCTGACCGTCGGCTCCACGACGCTCAACGGCACCACACCGGCCATCGCGGCGGGCGCGACCGCCGACGTCACGGTCGGCGGCAGCTGGACGGCGGCGAGCGGCGGCGCGACGCTGACCGCCACCGCGGACGCCACGAACCAGGTCACGGAGACCAGCGAGACCAACAACACCTTCGCCCGCTCCATCGTGGTCGGTCGCGGCGCGGCCGTTCCGTACACGGAGCTGGAGGCGGAGAACGCCGCCTACCGGGGCACGCTGCTGAAGTCGGACGCCGAGCGCACCTTCGGGCACACCAACTTCGCCACCGAGTCCTCAGGACGCGAGTCGGTGCGGCTCAACTCCACCGGCCAGTTCGTCGAGTTCACCTCGACCGCCCCGTCGAACTCGGTCGTCGTGCGCAACTCGATCCCGGACGCGCCGGGCGGCGGCGGCCGCGAGGCGACCATCAGCCTGTACGCCGACGGTCAGTTCGTCCGCAAGATCGACCTCTCCTCGAAGCACAGCTGGCTGTACGGGAACACCGACAGCCCCGAAGGACTCACCAACACCCCCGGCGGCGACGCACGGCGGCTGTTCGACGAGGCGCACGCCCTGCTCACGCAGACCTATCCGGCGGGCACGAAGTTCCGGCTCCAGCGCGACGCGAGCGACAACGCCTCCTTCTACATCATCGACCTGATCGACCTGGAGCAGGTGGCGGCGCCCTCGTCCCAGCCCCCGGGCTGTGTGTCCATCACGACGTACGGCGCGGTGGCGAACGACGGGATCGACGACACGGCGGCGATCCAGCGCGCGGTGACGGCGAACCAGACCGGTCGGATCGACTGCGTGTGGATCCCGGCCGGCCAGTGGCGCCAGGAGCAGAAGATCCTCACCGACGACCCGCTCGACCGGGGCCAGTTCAACCAGGTCGGCATCCGCGATGTGACGATCCGGGGCGCGGGCATGTGGCACTCCCAGCTCTACACCCTCACCCCGCCGCACGAGGCGGGCGGCATCAACCACCCGCACGAGGGCAACTTCGGTTTCGACATCGACGAGAACACGCAAATCTCCGACATCGCCATCTTCGGCTCCGGCACCATCCGCGGCGGCGACGGCAACCACGAGGGCGGCGTCGCGCTGAACGGCCGGTTCGGCAAGGACACGAAGATCAGCAACGTCTGGATCGAGCACGCCAACGTGGGCGTCTGGGCAGGTCGCGACTACACCAACCTCCCGGAGCTGTGGAACCCGGGCGACGGCGTCGAGTTCACCGGGATGCGGATCCGCAACACGTACGCGGACGGCATCAACTTCGCCAACGGCACCCGCAACTCCACGGTCCACAACTCGTCGTTCCGCAACACCGGCGACGACGCGCTGGCGGTCTGGTCCAGCAAGTACGTCAAGGACCAGTCCGTCGACATCGGCCACGACAACAGCTTCCGCAACAACACCATCCAACTCCCGTGGCGAGCCAACGGCATCGCGATCTACGGGGGTTACGGCAACAAGATCGAGAACAACCTGATCTCCGACACGATGAACTACCCGGCCATCATGCTGGCGACCGACCATGACCCGCTGCCCTTCTCCGGGCAGACGCTGATCGCCAACAACGGCCTGTACCGCACCGGCGGAGCCTTCTGGAACGAGGACCAGGAGTTCGGCGCGATCACCCTCTTCCCGCAGAACCTGCCGATCCCCGGAGTCACGATCCGTGACACGGACATCATCGACTCCACCTATGACGGCATCCAGTTCAAGACGGGCGGCGGCCTGATGCAGGACGTCACGATCGAGAACGTCCGGATCGACAAGTCCAACAACGGATCCGGCATCCTGGCGATGGGCGGCGCGCGCGGCAACGCGACGCTCAGAGACGTGACGATCACCGACTCGCGCGACGGCCACGTACTCATCGAGCCCGGTTCGCAGTTCACGGTCACCGGCGCCCCGAACGGCGCACGGTACAAGCGGTAGCCGCTTGTACGCTTCCAGGCCGGCTGATCGCCGCCGGCCTGGAAGCACCTCTTCTCGAGAACACCCCTTTCCACCCGGCGAACTGGGTCCCGCACGGCTCTGGGAAGTGCAGGGGCCCGGGGCTACCCTCCGCGCATGATTCCCACGGTTGTCTGGGGTACCGGCAACGTCGGCCGCGCGGCGATCCGCGCCGTCGAGGCCCATCCGGCACTGGCACTCACCGCCGTCCTCGTGCACGATCCCGCCAAGGTCGGCCGCGACGCGGGCGAGCTCGGCGGGGCCGGGCGCCCGCTCGGGGTCGCGGCCACCGACGACATCGCCGCCGTCCTGGCCGCCCGCCCCCGGGCAGTGGTCTACGCGGCGTCCGGCGACATCCGTCCCGACGACGCCCTCGCCGACATCGGCCGGGCGATCCGGGCCGGCGCGGTGGTCGTCACGCCCTGCCTCTATCCGCTCTACGATCAGCGCAACGCCCCGCCGGAGCTGCGGGACCCGGTCCTGGCCGCCATCGCCGAGGGGGGCGGTTCGCTCTTCGTCTCCGGGGTCGACCCCGGCTGGGGCAATGACGTCCTGCCCCTGCTGGTCAGCGGGCTCGGTACCGAGGTGGACGTCATCCGCTGCCAGGAGATCTTCGACTACTCCACGTACGAGCAGGAGGAGTCGGTGCGCCATCTGATCGGCATGGGGCACCCGATGGACTACGAGCCGCTGATGCTGGCGGAGAGCGTTCCGACGATGGTGTGGGGCGGTCAGATACGGCTCATGGCGCGGGCGTTGGACGTCGAGCTGGACGGGATCCGCGAGACCATGGACCGTCGGGCGCTGGAGTCGACGGTCCGCACACGCACGATGGGAGAGTTCGCGGCGGGCACGCAGGGGGCGGTGCGCTTCGAGGTGCAGGGCGTCGTGGGCGGCGTGCCGCGCATCGTCATCGAGCACATCACCCGGATCCATCCCTCGTGCGCCCCGGACTGGCCGTCCCCGCCCGACGGGGTGGGCGCGCACCGGGTGGTGATCGAGGGCCGCCCCCGTATCGAGGTGACGGTCGAGGCCTCCGACGAGGACGAGAACCGGTCGGCGGGCGGGAACGCCACCGCGGTCGGGCGGCTCGTCTCCGCCGTCGACTGGCTGGTGGACGCGGAGCCGGGCCTGTACGACGCACTGGACGTTCCGCTGCGGCCTGCCGTCGGCAGGCTGGGAAGGAGACCGGCATGATCATCGACATCCCGGAGGGCCAGGAGCCCATCGGTTACGTGTGGGGGGAGATGGTCCCCGGCATCGGCATGGCCGCCGCCGCCTTCTCGATGTCCGTGTACGAGCACACGACGCTGGGGCTGCGGGAGTTCGAGGCGGCCAGGCTGCGGGTCGCGCAGATCAACGGGTGCCTGTTCTGCCTGGACTGGCGGACCGAGCGGGACGGGGCGAAGGTCGAGGAGGAGTTCGCCGGCGCGGTGACCGAGTGGCGTACGACCGGCGCCTTCGACGAGCGCACCCGGCTGGCGGCGGAGTACGCCGAGCGGTACACGCTCGACCACCACGGTCTGGACGACGCCTTCTGGCAGCGGATGACCGCGCACTACAGCCAGGCGGAGATCGTGGAGCTGACGATGAGCATCGGCTCGTGGCTGGCGTTCGGGCGGCTCAACCATGTGCTGGGGATCGACGCGGTGTGCGTCCTGCCCGGTCACGGGTGAGGGGCGGGCTCCTACTGACGGAGTCCGGGGCCGCCGGGTTGGCACTCCCGGCCCCGGGCTCTTTGCGGGTCCCCGCGTCTCGTGGGTCGCCTACAGATCGGTGGCGATGATCCGTTCGATGTTGCGCTCGGCGAGCGCGGTGATGGTGACGAACGGGTTCACGCTGGTGTTGCCGGGAATCAGCGCGCCGTCGATGACGTACAGGCCCGAGTAGCCGTGCAGCCGGCCGTAGTTGTCGGTGGCCTTGTCCAGGACCGCGCCGCCCAGCGGGTGGTAGGTGAGGTGGTCGCCCCAGATCTTGTGGACGCCGAAGAGGTCCGTGCGGTAGATCGTCCCCTCCTTCTGGTTGATCTTGTCGAAGATGGTCTTCGCGGCGTCGATGGACGGCTGCTTCCACGCCGTCTGCCAGTTCAGCTCGGCCTTACCCGCCGCCGCGTTCCAGGTGAACCGGGCCCGGTTCGGGTTCTTGGTGATGGAGAGGTAGAACGAGGCCCACGTCTCGATCCCGGTGGGCAGCGGGGCGACTTCGGCGAACGCCCCGCCGGCTTCCCAGTTGTCGATGCCGCCGGTGGGGATCGACGACTGCACCTTCCCGGTCGGGTCCCAGAGGTGGTTGGCCCGGCCGCACATGACGTTGCCGTTGTCGCCCCACCCCTTGCCGACCTCGCTGTTGAGGAGGGGCAGCGCGCCGGTGGCCTTGAGGCCGACGAGCAGCTTGCTGGTGCCGACACTGCCCGCGGCGAAGAACACCTTGTCCGCCGTGACGGTCTTGGTGGCGGTCGTCCGGCCGACGGTGTCCAGCTGGTCGATGAGCACCGTGTAGCCGCCGCCGGGGGCCGGGGCGACCCTGGTGACCTGGTGGAGCGGGGAGATGGTGACCCGGCCGGTGGCCCTGATCCGGTCGAGGTAGGTCTTCTGGAGCGATTTCTTGCCGTAGTTGTTGCCGTAGAGGATCTCGGCGTCCAGGGCCGACTTGGGGACGGTCCCGGCCGCCTCCTGCTTCATGTAGTCCCAGTCGTAGACGGCGGGGACGAAGAGGAACGGGAAGCCGGAGCGCTGGGCGTGTTTCCGGCCGACCCGGGCGTACTGGTAGCAGTCGACGCTGTCGAACCATGCGGGGTCGATGGTGGTGACGCCCAGTCCGCTGTTGGCGCGCGGGTAGTAGGTGCTGTACATCTCCTCGGCGTTCACCGTGGGGAGGATCGCGCCGAAGTTCTCCCGGCGTGGGGTGACGGCCATACCGCCGTTGACCAGGGACCCGCCGCCTACGCCGCGGCCCTGGTAGACGGTGATGCCGGCGAACTCCTCGGCGTCCAGGATGCCGGTGTAGCGGTTGACGTGCCTGTCGATGGGGAAGCCGAGGAAGTTGCTCAGCGGCTGCTTGGTCCGGGTCCGCAGCCAGAAGGAACGGTCGTCGGGCCTGGTGGTGTTGGCGAAGATCTTGCCGTCCGCGCCCGGCGTGTCCCAGGCCATGCCCATCTCGACCATATGGACGTCGACGCCGGCCTGGGCGAGCCGGAGGGCGGCCACGGAGCCGCCGTATCCGGTGCCGACGACCAGCACCGGCACTCGGGCCCCGGAGCCGATCGGCGCTGCTGCCGCCCGGACTCCCGCCCACGCCGGTGCGGAGTGCCCGGCGATCACCGCAGCACCCAGAAGAGAACCTGTTCCAGAAATGAATCTTCGACGCGAGACACCCTTGGTCTCGCCATCCCGCATGGTGGTGTCGCTCATGTGACACACCTCACTCTCGACAGAGTGCAACAGGTTCTACTGTCGATGGGGTGGTAAGTCACTAGAAACTTCGGGGTAACTTCCCGGTACGCCCGAGGGGCCCCGGACCAGGAGGATGCTGTTGGCCGACAGCATCCATGAGGTCCGGGGCCCCTCGGCATTGGGCGCGCAGGGATCAGTAGGCGCCGAAGACGTTGTCGATCGAGCCGTACCGGTCCGCCGCGTAGTTGCACGCGGCCGTGATGTTGGCGACCGGGTCGTAGCTGTCGGTCGAGGTGCCGGGCACGTGGTAGGCCTGGAAGGTCGGGTCGATGACCTGGAGCAGCCCCTTGGACGGGGTGCCCTTGACCGCGTTGGAGTCCCAGTTGTTGATCGCGGCCGGGTTGCCCGAGGACTCGCGCATGATGTTGCGGTGGATCCCCTCGTAGGTGCCGGGGATGCCCTGCTCGGCCATGACCGCCAGCGACTCCTTGATCCAGCCGTCGAGGTCGTTCGTGTACGTGACGGCCTTCTCGGCGGCCGGAGCGGCCTTTGCCACGGGAGCGGCGTCGACGCGCTCCGAACGGTCGGCACGGTCCGCTTCGGCACCACGTGCGGCGGACGGGGAAGCCTTGGCGGCCTTGTCCGCCTTACCGCCCGAAGAGGCCGCGGCCTTGACTCCGAGACTCAGCTTGATACCGGGCTGAATAAGATCGGGATTCTCTCCGATGATCTTCCGGTTGCCTTCGTACAGCTTCTCCCAGCCGCCGCTGATGGAGTATTCGCGGGCGATCTTGGAAAGCGTTTCACCGGCCGTCACGGAATGCTGGGCGGGCGCGGCCTGCACGGCGGAATTCGCCTGGGGCATCGAGGCGGGCGCCACGGCCTGCTGCGGCGCCGCGGCGGGCGCGGGGGCGGCGAAGGCACTGGTGGCGCCGATCACCGGGAGGGCGAGGACGGCTCCACCGGCGGTCACGGCGGCGAGGCCGCGGCGCAGCGAGGTGGACGGGGAACGACGGTGCTTACCCTGTGCGGGCATGGGGGATTTCCTCTCCGGCGCCTGCGAGGTGAGCTGTCGGGTTCAGACGGGAGATGTCTGGCCGCACGCTCGTGCGACTTCACCCCAAGCCGTTCCGGTTATGGATCGGCGACTTACCTGGGTCCCCCGCTCCTGCCGTGCGTGAGTGGGTTTCGGATTCCCGGACGGCGGCAGGATTCGGCGTTCCATCCGGATTGACGGTGACCGTAGGCGAGAAACGTCGAACAGAACAAGCCCCGCATTCCGGATTCCCTTTTTCACGCAAGATCGAAAGGCGGAATCGCCGGATCGGGCCACTCCGTCACGTCGTCAACTTTCTTCGCACAGAAGGGAACCGATGCTTCCACTTCCGCGTCCGTCCGTCTCGGACGTGACGCTCACCACTCCCTCGCGGTGATGGCGAAAATGAGGCCACGGAAATGCCCCAGCAGCCCCAATAGGCCGCTTATCGATCAAAATGCCCAAAAGAAACAAATCGCCCATACCGGCACGAGAAAACGGGCCAATCGGACACTCTAGGCAGGGCCGATCGAAGGGCCCGCGGGGCGATCGCTTACGGTGTGCGGTGGAGACTAGTAAGCCAACCCTTACCTCCGACGTACGCTGTACCTGCCCGCGTTCGCCCGCCCTGAAGGATCACCACGCCATGACACGCCCCGTCCGCGTCGCCATTGTCGGAGCCGGCCCCGCCGGTATCTACGCTGCGGACGCGCTGCTCAAATCCGAGGTCTGCCAGGACCCGGGGGTCTCCATCGACCTCTTCGAGCGCATGCCCGCGCCCTTCGGCCTCATCCGTTACGGCGTGGCCCCCGACCACCCGCGGATCAAGGGCATCGTCAAGGCGCTGCACCAGGTGCTGGACAAGCCCCAGATCCGGCTCTTCGGAAACGTCAGCTACCCGCACGACATCGGCCTGGACGACCTGCGGTCGTTCTACGACGCGGTGATCTTCTCCACCGGCGCCGAGGCCGACCGGGCGCTCGACGTCCCCGGCATCCAGCTGGACGGCTCCTACGGCGCGGCCGAGTTCGTCTCCTGGTACGACGGGCACCCCGAGGTCCCGCGCACCTGGCCGCTCACCGCGGAGAAGGTCGCCGTGCTCGGCGTCGGGAACGTGGCCCTGGACGTGGCCCGCGTCCTGGCCAAGACGGCGGACGAGCTGCTGCCCACCGAGATCCCGGACAACGTGTACCAGGGCCTCAAGGAGAACAAGGCGCTGGAGGTACACGTGTTCGGGCGGCGTGGCCCCGCACAGGCCAAGTTCAGCCCGATGGAGCTGCGGGAGCTGGACCACTCCCCCAACATCGAGGTCATCGTCAACCCCGAGGACATCGAGTACGACGAGGGCTCCATCGCGACCCGCCGGGAGAACAAGCAGGCCAACATGGTCGCGCAGACCCTGGAGAACTGGGCGATCCGCGATGTCGGCGACCGCCCGCACAAGCTGTTCCTGCACTTCTTCGAGTCCCCGGTCGAGATCCTCGGCGAGGACGGCAAGGTCGTGGCGCTGCGCACCGAGCGCACCGAGCTGGACGGCACCGGCAACGTCCGGGGCACCGGTCGGTTCACGGACTGGGACATGCAGAGCGTCTACCGTGCCGTCGGCTACTACTCGGAGGAGCTGCCCAAGCTCCCCTTCGACGTGGCCTCCGGCACCGTGCCGCACGAGGCGGGACGCGTCATCGCCGGCGACGAGCACATGGCCTCGGTCTACGTCACGGGCTGGATCAAGCGCGGTCCGATCGGTCTGATCGGACACACCAAGGGCGACGCGAACGAGACGGTCGCCTGCGTCCTGGAGGACCGGGCGGCCGGCCGGCTGCCGGAGCCGGCCACGCCCGCTCCGGAGGCCGTCGAGGCCTTCCTGGCGGACCGCGGCGTCCGCTACACGACCTGGGAGGGCTGGCACAAGCTGGACGCCCACGAGCAGGCGCTGGGCGCGGCCCAGGGCCGTGAGCGGATCAAGGTCGTGGAGCGCGAGGGGATGCTGGAGGCCTCCGGCGCCTTCGCGCCGGCAGAGCCGCCGGCCGACGCCTGATCAACGCCTCAGCAGCGCCTGACCGGCAGGACGACTCTCAGGGGGCCGGATCCGGTGCGCCCGCCGTGGGCCCCGGGTCCGGCCTCCTGAACGTGCGCCACAGGTCGGGACCGGGCGCCCGGTCCTCCCGGGGCCGGCGGACCTCCGGGGCCCCGGCCCACCGGGCGGCGAGCAGGATCGCGATGTCGTCGGGGCGGTCGGTGGCCGCCCTGGCCTCTCCGATGACCTGGTCGGCCGTCTCGGCCAGGGGGACCGCGCCGATGCGTTCGACGGTGGCGCGCAGCCGCTCGATCCCCTCGTCGATGTCCGTCCCGGGGCGCTCGATCAGCCCGTCCGTGAACAGGGCGAGCATCGCGCCCGGTTCGAGGCGCATCTCCGTGACCGGATAGGCCGCCTGCCCGTCGATCCCGAGCACGATGCCGCCGGGCAGGTCCAGCACTTCCGTCCGGCCGTCAGCCCGCCGCAGCACGGGCTGCGGATGCCCCGCCCGTACGGCGCGGGCCACTCCGGTCACCGGGTCCAGCGCGATGTAGCAGCAGCTCGCGAACTGTCCCGGGTCGAGGTCGATGAGCAGCCGGTTCGTCCCGCTCATCACCTCCTGGGGATCGTGCTTGCTCAGCGCGAACGCCCGTACCGCACTGCGCAGTTGCCCCATGGTCGCGGCGGCGGAGACACCGTGTCCCTGTACGTCGCCGATGATCAGGGCGAGTTCGTGGCCGGTCTCGATGACGTCGTACCAGTCGCCGCCCACGTCCATGCCCTGGGTGCCGGAGAGGTAGCGCCCCAGGGTGTCCACCCCGTCCACCTCGGGCAGCCGGTGCGGCAGCAGGGCGTTCTGGAGTCCGCGGGCGAGGGCCGACTCGCTGTCGTAGCGCCGGGCGCGCTTCAGGGCCTGGGCGATGAGTCCGGCCAGTGCCGTCAGGACCGTGCGTTCCTCCGGGCTGAAGCCGCGAGGGCGGTCGAACCCGAGGATGCAGGAGCCGACGGGCCGCCCCGAGGCGATCAGCGGCAGGAACGCGCGGGCCCCGACGTCCGCGTCGATCGGAATGCCCGGGTAGGCCTCGGCCAGGCGCTGCATGGACTCGAAGAACATCGGGCGGCCCGTGGTCAGGGTCTCCACCCCGGGAATGCTGACGTCGAGCTCGACCCCTTCGAAACGGTCGAGGAAGCCCTTCGGGAACCCCGTCTCGAAGGCCAGATGGAGATGGCCCTCGTCCAGGAGGTAGATGGCGAGCCGGCGGCCGCCGAACGCGGGCAGCAGCTCCTCCGTGACCACCTCGGAGACCTGACGTGCCGTGACCGCCTCGGTCAGCGCGATGGCGAGGGCCACCGGCCGGTACAGCGCCGAGGAGCGGTCGGCGGTCGAGCCGATGCCGAGGCCGGGCGCGGTGACCGAGCCCGGGGCGTAGTCCGGCCGGTCGGTCTCCTGGAGGACGACGCTCACCCCGTCGTGGCCCGGGTACAGGGAGACCGACAGCCAGCGCGAGGGCGGGCGGCGGGCGAGGAAGTGGACGGGCTCGTCGGCCATCAGGGCGGCCCGGTAGTGGTCCTCGTAGGCCTCGTGCCCGAACCACGGCAGGGCCTGCCACACGACGTGGCCCACGAGCTCCTCCCTGGAGTGGCCGAGCAGCTCCTCGGCGAGGCCGTTCGCGTAGGTGATCCGGCCCAGCCGGTCGAGGGAGAGGACGCCGCGCGGCAGCCGGTCGGCGGCTTCCGCCACGACGGGCCCCGCGCCGAGGTCGACCAGGAAGCCGCTCAGACGGCTGGCGGACGCATCGCCGACCGGGTGCGTCCAGCGCCCGGACAGCTCCAGCAGATGGGACCGGCCGTCGGGGCCGCGCAGCCGCATCCGCCGGACGACCGGTTCGGCCGACTCCACCGTCTGGCGGGCCAGCGCCCACAGCCCGTACACGTCCTCCGGGACGAGCCGTTCGGCGAGCGCGTCCACGGTGCCCGGGAAGGCGGCGGGCTCGAAGCCGAGGATCGAGCAGAGTTCGTCGTCGGCGGCGACCTGCCCGGAGTGCAGGTCCCAGTCGAAGCGGCCGACGCGGACCGGGGGCGTGGTGGCGGCGGGCAGTTGCACGGGGACCGGCTCGGTCTCCCATACGCAGTCGACGCCCCGTTGGTCCAGATCGGTGAGCGCGTCACCGAGTCGGTGGCCCAGGCGGTGCAGCCGGTCGCCGTCGGCGGGGGCCACCGGCTGCCCCGGCGTGGAGGCCCGCAGGATCACCAGCACGCCCAGGCTCCCCCGGGGTCCGGTGATCGGCACCCACAGCGAACCGAACGGGAACGGCAGTCCGGCCATCAGCTGCGGGAACCGGCGCATCGCCTCCTCCGCGTCGGAGAGCAGCACGGGCCGGCCCGAGCGGTAGGCCTCGGACAGCGGGAAGGGCCGGTTCACCTGCATCCGCCACCAGGGCCGGAACAGCGGTCCCGGCAGTCCGGCGAGCACCGCGAGCCGCAGGAGCCCGGGCGTCCGACTGCGGAGGTAGACGCCGCCCGCGTGGCCGTCGCTCGACTCGACGGCGCTGACTAGGGCCTGCGCGAGTACGAGGGACAGTTCGTCGGGCACTCGGCCACCCTCGTGTCCCCCGGCCGCGGCCCCATTTCCGGCGGGCGGGGGATGCCGGGGCGTTCCGTGCCGGGTCACACAGCCAGCATGCTCCCGGTGCCGGGTACCCCGCACCTCCGGCGACCGGCCGCCCCCCGACGGCCGGTCGTCGGACGCGGCCTCAGTACAGCTTGGCGACGGCGGTGCGGGTCGTGTTCCTGAAGCCCTCCAGCGGTGCGCCGTCGAGTTCGCCCAGCTGCCCCCACTCGACGACGGTCACGGCCCTGCCGTCGCGGCCCACGGAGTAGAGCCCGATGTCGGTGGAGCCGACCTCCGGGTAGGACGTGTCGATGCTGTAGACGTGCGCGCCCTCCTCGATGTCGACACGGCCGTGGTAGAGTGCCTCCCCCTCCAGGCCGGGGTCCTGCTCCTTCAGCCGGTCGAGGCAGGTCTCCAGGGCGCTGCGCAGCTCGGCGGCGAGCGCCTTGGCCCGGGCGGTGGTGGTGGCGACCGTGATGGTCTGGCGGGCGCCGGTGTCCAGTTCGGTGCGGAAGTCCCGGTGGCGGGTGCCTGACGCCGGGGCGATGCCGGCGGTGCACACCGACCCTTCCGCGGGCACTCCCTGGCGTACGGGGCCGGCCGTCCAGGGTGTGGTGGAGGCCGGCAGCTGGCCCGCGCTCAGGAACTTCGGCTGGACGGGAGCGGGGGCCGGCGCCGCGGCGGCGGGCGCCTGGGCCAGTGCGGTGACGGCCAGGCCGGCGGCAGCGGCGGTCAGGACTGTGGTGCGAAGGGTGCGCATGGTGAGGTTTCCCCGTTTCGGATGGTGCGGTCAGGTGGTCGTACGGCGTCGCGCCGAGGCGTGCGGAGCCCGCTGAGGGGCCCTGCGGCAGCGGTACGGGAACGAGCACCAGCCTGGGCCGCCGCCCAGGACGCGGACAAGCGCGACACGGGTTCCCGCCGGGCTGGAACCGTCCCACCCCTGGTGACGTGGGTGTTCTCGGGGGGCTGGAACGCCCTGGAACGGCTGTGGGGGAGGTCGAGCGTGTCGGGTGACGCCGAGGGGGCCGCGCGGGTGGTGCTGGCGGAACGGCTGAGCGCGCTGCGGGAGCGGTCGGGCCGGACGTACGCGTCGCTGGCCCGCCGGATCGGGGTCAGCGGCTCGACGCTGCACCGGTACTGCACGGGGCGGACGGTGCCCGCGGAGTTCGCCCCCGTGGAGCGGCTGGCCCGCCTGTGCGGCGCACCGGCCGGGGAGCGGGAGGCACTGCACCGTCTGTGGATCCTGGCGGACCGCGAACGCCTCGATCGCCAGGGGGCGGCGGAGGGGAAGCCGGAGGAGAAGGCTGACGCTGAGCCTGGGGCTGGGACTGGGACTGGAGCTGGGACTGGAGCTGGGACTGGAGCTGGGACTGGGACTGGGGCTGGAGCTGGGGCTGGGGCTGGAGCTGGAGCTGGGGCTGGAGCTGGAGCTGGAGCTGGAGCTGGGGCTGGAGCGGAGGCGGATCCGGCGGAAGTCGTGCCGGTGGACGGATCAGCAGGGGAGACGGTGTCGCCCGGGCGGGGGCCGGCGCTGCCCCACGACGCCGGAGCCGGGCCGTCCGGCGGAGCTGTGTCCGGTCCGCCGCCGGCCGCGGCCCACGAGCCGTCCGGCCCCACCGGCCCTCGCCCGGGGCCGGCTTCCGTCGCCGGTGAGGTGGCCACGATCGACGGGACGCCTCGGGGGCCGGGAACCCGCTCGCGTCGAGCACGCCGGTACGGGCAGGGGCTCGGTGTCCTCGCCGCCGCGGTGCTCACACTCACCCTGGTCGCGGCCTTGGGAGAGACGTCGCTCCCGGGCGCGGACCGGCGCCCGTCGGTGGCCCAGCGGCCGGACGGGCCCCCGGCGCCCGGCCCGCAGCCCTCGCCTTCCGGCTCCCTCACGCCCGGGAAGCCGCAGGGCACGCCGAGCGCCTCCCCGCGCCGATCGCCGTCCGGCGGCGCCCGGCCGGCGACCGTGCCGCCCGGCGTCGAACAGCGCGGGGAGGCGCTCCCCCGGGCGTCTGCGGGTTCGCCGGGCCCGAAGACCGTACGTGTGCCGTTCACCTGGACCGCCGACGACCACGTCTGGAAGAACGGCTGCGACCACTCCTACCTCGTCGACCGGGCGCCTGCCGCCGTCCCGCCGCCCCCGGTCGAGGCAGACGCGGCGTCCTGGGCCGGAGCGCTCGGCGCGGTGCACGCGGGCGAGGCCGGTGTCCGGATCACCTTGCAGGGCAAGGACGAGCGGGCCGTGGTGCTGGAAGCCCTGCGGATCCGCGTGGTCGAGCGTCGTTCGCCGGCGGAGGGCCGGGTCTACCGGATGAGCTCCGGCTGCGGCGGTGCCCTCACCCCGAGGATGTTCGGCGTGGATCTCGACGCGCCCCGCCCCGTCGCCCGCTCGGTCGCGGGCAACGACTCGGGCGAGCCCATCGAGGCGGTCACCTTCCCGTACAGCGTCTCCGTCACCGATCCCGAGGTCCTCCTGATCACGGGTCGCACGGTCGGCTGCGACTGCGACTGGGTCGCGGAGCTGACCTGGAGCGCCGGCGGCCGGTCGGGCACGGTGCGCATCGACGACGGCGGGCGGCCGTTCCGTACGAGCGGGGTGCGGGGGCGGCCGGTGCTCGACTACGACACGGGCACCGGCCGCTGGGTGTCGGTGCCGGACGCCGGGGAGGCCGCGTCCTGAAGCGGCGGCCTCCGCGCGGAGGCGCCCGGGGGCGGATGCGCCCATCCTGGTGGGGGGCGGACTGCCCGCCGCGGACCTGTGCCGGCCGCGGACGCTTGTGGTGGAGGTGCCGATGGACCCGGTCGACGCCCTGCGGCGGATCGCCTTCCTGCTGGAACGCTCCCAGGCCGCCACGTACCGGGTGAAGGCCTTCCGCACGGCCGCGGCCGCCGTGGACGCGATGGCCGCCGGGGAGGCGGCCGAGCGGGTGGCCGCGAACTCCCTGGAGCGGGTCGCCGGGATCGGACCCCGCACCGCCGAGGTGATCCGCGAGGCCCTGGCCGGGCGGACGCCCGGGTATCTGGACCGGCTGGAGGCGGAAGCCGCCGCCAAGCCGCCCGTCGAGGGGGGCGAGGATCTCTTCGCCCGGCTGACGGGCGACTGCCATATGCACTCGGACTGGTCGGACGGGGGCAGCCCGATCGAGGACATGGGGCGGACCGCCGCGGAGCTGGGGCACGCGTGGGCCGTCCTCACCGACCACTCGCCCCGGCTGACGGTGGCCCGCGGCCTGTCGCCGGAGCGGCTGCGGGAGCAGCTCGCGGTGGTGGCGCGGCTCAACGAGGTGTGGGCCCCGTTCCGGCTGCTGACGGGCATCGAGTGCGACATCTTCCCGGACGGCTCGCTCGACCAGGAGCCCGAGCTGCTGGAGCGGCTCGACGTGGTCGTGGTCTCGGTCCACTCCAAGCTGCGGATGGACCCGGAGCCGATGACCCGTCGCCTGGAGGCGGCGGTACGCCACCCGCGGGCGCATGTGCTCGGCCACTGCACGGGACGCCTGCTGGCCGGGCGCGGCCGGCCGGAGTCGCGGTTCGACGCGGACCGGGTCTTCGCGGCCTGCGCCGAGGCGGGAACGGCGGTGGAGATCAACTGCCGTCCGGAGCGGCGGGATCCGCCCCTGCGGCTGCTGCGCGCGGCCGTCGCGGCGGGGACGCTGTTCGCGATCGACACCGACGCGCACGCCCCGGGACAGCTCGCCTGGCAGCGGTCGGGATGCGCCCGCGCCGAGGAGTGCGGGGTGCGGGCCGACCGAGTGGTGACGACCTGGAGCGCGGACCGGCTCCTGGAATGGGCCCGCTGACCGCATCCGGGTGCGCACGGTCGCCGCGCGGGGGCGCGTGGCCTCCCGGGCCCACCCGCGCGGCCGCCCGCCCGGAGTTTCGGCAGGTCTCTCCGGAGCGGGCGGGCACGCGTCGGCCGGGCTACTTCTCGGGATAGACGTCCCCGGCCTCCATGGCGCTCTGCTGCTCGCTCCGGTCCCGGATCGTCCGGGACTTCTTCTCCAGCCGCTCGCGCTCGTGCGGGTCGCTCGCGCGCTCCGCGGCCTCCGCGAGCTGCTGGGCCTTCTCACGCATCTGCCGAGCCAGGTCGGCTGGTTCGTCCGGACCGCTCATCACCACTCCTTGGACGCTGGGGACCTTTGGGGCATGCCCGGCGGATCAGGGCCGGACATGCCCCAGCCCCCAGCGAACCAGCGACCGGCCGCCTCCGCATCCCGCGCGGCCCGCGCCTCTCGCGCCGGACCCGGGGTGTCCTCCGCCGCCTCCGCGTCGGCGGCGAGCGCAGGACGACGACCCGGTGGCCCCCCGTCTCACCCTGGAGTCGAGGGTGAGACTCTGCTCCGCCCAGGGGCCGGACGGCGTGCGCGGGGGCTCGAACGGAGAGACCCTTGATTCATGGCTGTTCTACTGAATCCCCCAGGAGAGACACCGCCGGCCGAGGGTTCCATCGGCGAGGCCCACCAGGAGCGCCCGGACGGAGGGCCCTGGGAGCACCCCGGCGTCTGGACCGCCCTGATCGTGATCGGCGCGCTGGTGGTCGCCGGATTCTTCCTCGCCCGGATCTTCGGCTACGGATGACGAGCCGCGAGGTGTCCGCATCGGCGCTCCGGATCACCGACGCGCTGCTGGAGGGGCACGGGCGGACGTATGCGGAGGAGGCGGGGATCCGGCTGCGTGACACTCCGCAGCCGCTCTACCAGCTCCTGGTGCTGAGTCATCTGCTGAGCGCGCGGATCCGGGCGTCGGTCGCCGTGGCCGCCGCGCGGGCGTTGTTCGCGGACGGCATGCGCACCCCGCGCCGGATGGCCGACGCGACCTGGCAGCAGCGTGTGGACGCGTTGGGCGAGGGCGGCTACCGCCGCTACGACGAGCGGACCTCCACCCAGCTCGGGGAGGGCGCACACCTCGTCCTCGACGTCTGGAAGGGCGACCTCCGCCGCCTCCGCGCGGAGGCGGACGGCGATGGGGAGGTGGTGCGTGCGGGGCTCCAGCGGGTCCAGGGGATTGGACCGGCCGGGGCCGACATCTTCGTGCGCGAGGTACAGGACCTCTGGCCGGAGACCGGGTTCCGGGCCGGAGCGAAGGGCCTCCAGGGAGCCGAGAGGCTCGGTCTGCCCACCTCCCCCGGCACGCTGGCGGAGCTTGCGCACGGCCGGAGCCGGGCGGCGCTCGCCGCGGCGCTGGTCAGGGCGGCCCTCGACCCGGAGGTCGTCGAGACCGTCCGGGAGAACGCACAGGCCCGGAAGTAGCCGGCCGCGTCGGACCCTCGTAGGGCCCCGCACGGCAGCGTCCCCGGGCGACGGGGCTTCCTCCGGCGACGATGGGAAGTACGGCCGGCGGGGCTTCCTCCGGCGACAGGAGGTGCGGCAGCGGACTCTCGCGGGTGCCCGGCGTGACGGCACGGGCACCCGCGCTCCTCTCAGCGGTCGGAGGCCGCCCGCGCCGCGCGTGCCAGGGCCTCCTCGCGGCGGGCCTCGGCCTGTTCCTTCCTGCCCTCGGCCTTCAGCCGCTCGTTCTCGAGGGCGATACCGTCCGATTCCTTGATCATGCCTTTGAGCCTCCGCGCCTTGGCGCGGGCGATGTCGGTGCTCTTTCCCACAGCTGCCTCCATGCCGCGAGGGAGATACGCGCTTCCCCCTCCACTATGCATACCCGCGCGGCGGAACGCAGGCCGCTACAGCAGTGGATCCTCGTCGTCGTCCGGCCCGCCGCCCTCGACCCGCAGCGCGAGGTCCTGGAGGACGTCCGCCGACGACACGTCGGTCTGCCCGGAGTCGTGGACCTGGGCCAGCATCGTGAACGCGAGGGTGAAGGCGCTCACGAGCTGCTCGACCGCACCGCCGACCTCGCGCCCGACGACGGTGACCACCTCCTCCACGGAGAAGTCGTCGGGGATGGCGATGTGGGGCATCGTCTCGTTCAACAGGGCGGTGACGGCGCCCGCTCCCGTGTCCAGATCTTCCCGTTCGAGGTCCGCCTCCAGCAGACGCTGCATTTCGCGCGCCTCTGTGAGGATGCCGATCACGCGCTTCACGACTTCCCGTTGCTCCATGGCCGCGAGCATAGGGCGTGCAACCCGGTCGCAACGTCCGGTCGAGTTGACTCGCGTCCGGTTGTCGCGGCGTCGCCGTAGCCGAGAAGGGGCAGGTCCATGGAGTGTGACCCGAAATCTCCCGCCGTCGAGCTGACACCGGCCGCGGCCGATCTGCTGCGACGGCTGCGGGCGGACCACGGCCCGTTGATGTTCCATCAGTCGGGCGGCTGCTGCGACGGCAGCGCGCCCATGTGCTATCCGGCCGGTGAGTTCCGTACCGGGAACGCCGACGTGCTGCTGGCGGACCTCGCCGTCGACGGAATGCCCGGGAGCGTGCCCTTCTGGATGTCGCGGAGCCAGTACGAGGTGTGGTCCCACACCCGGCTGATCGTGGACGTGGTGGAGGGCCGCGGCAGCGGGTTCTCGCTGGAGGCTCCGGAGGGGGTGCGGTTCCTCATCCGTTCCCGTCTGGTGGACGGCTGAGGCGCCACGTGCGGCAGCGCCCGCGACGCACCGCGCCGCGCCCTATCCGCGCGGCGGAGGCTTCCTGTGCGAGCGGTTCTCCAGCATCGCCCGGCGGATGCGGGCCGCCGCGGCCCGGGCGTGCTCCGGCGTCGCGGTGTGGTCGGCGACCGAGGTGACGAAGCGGTGCAGCGGCTGCCGGCAGCGGGGGCACGGGGTGTCGGTGGTGACGCGGTGGCCGTCCTCGCACTGACGGTCGGAGCACGAGCCGGGCATCAGCAGCTGTTCGGCGATGTCCTGGGCGCTCCAGCGGCGGCGGCCGTCCTCGTCCTTCTCGTTGAGGGCGTGGGCCCAGCGCAGGTTCCAGCGGCGTTCGATACGTTCCCGGAGGAGACCCGCGCTGCGGTTCGCCAGCTCCTGGTGGATCAGGTCGTGGACGGTGCTCGGGACCCGGCCGCCGAGCGCCTGGAGGAGCTGCTGAGGCAACGCCTGGAGGACGTAGCCGCGCGGGTTGCTCTTGGCGTTCTCCCGCCAGCGGTCGCAGAAACAGGTCCCGTCGGGCCGTTTCGGGGCGTGGCAGCGGCCGCACAGGCCGCGGCACTCGGCGCACAGCCCGCCGTCGAGCCCGTCCAGGTGGGGCGCGGGCGCCCGGCCGCAGGACTGGCAGCAGGCCGCGCACGGCCCGCAGAGCCGCTCGTTGCCCGCCTTCGTCGTCCAGATCCGCATCTGGCACCGGCAGCACAGGCCGGTGTTGCAGTACTCGTGGTGGGCGGCGCCCGAGTGCCGGCCGGAGGGCGGAAAAGACATCTGCCCATTGTGCGGGATGTCCGGGCGCGGCGTGGACGGGCCGTCGGCCCGGCCGGGCCGACGGCGGGTTCCGTGTCGACGGCGGGTTCCGTGTCGAGCCCGGGGGGCGGGAGTGGGCCGGGGTCAGGGGTGGAGGCCGCTGACCAGGTCGGCGGTGGCCCCGACGCCGTCGTGGATGGTCGGCGCCATGCTCGTACCGGCCAGGAAGAATCCCAGCAGGACACAGACCAGTGCGTGGGAGACCTTCAGTCCGCCGTTGCGCAGGAAGATCACTGCCAGGATCAGCATGAGCAGGACCACCGAGATCGAAACGGCCATGGCCAACCTCCTCCGCCGCGCCGGATTTGCGGCTTTCGGCCGCCAGTGTGGCGTAGCGGAGGAGCTGTTCGGCGCACCTGCGTGTCGGCCGAACGGGTACTTCCGGGCCGGGAGGCGTTACGGGGTCGGGGCGCCGTTCCCGCGGGCGCGGAGAAATCGTTCGAGTCCGGCCAGATCGTCGGTGTTGAGGTGGTCGACCCCGGCGGCGAGCAGTTCGGACCAGACGGCCTCGCGTGCGGGTCCGGGCAGGTCGGGTGTGGCCCAGAAGCGGATGCGGCGGCCTTCCCGGTGGGCGGTGGCGACGAGGGTGCGGAGCCGGTCGCGCTCGGCCAGGGGGAAGGGGCCGGCGCCGAGCCAGCCGAAGCTCTGGGTCCAGTTGGCACTGACGAGCGGGGCGAACGACGCGGGGGCCCCGGTGCCGAGGTCGTCGAGGCGGCCGTCGTAGAACGCGTACCGGGTGCGCTGCGCCTCCATGGGGACGCGGGCGGCGCGGTCGCCGGAGACGACCGGGGTGACCGCGCCGGGGTGGACGCGGCCGTGGCTGTAGCGGGTGAGGATCCGGTGGTGGCGGCGCAGTTGCCGGTCCAGTTCGCGGTAGGCGGCGACGCCGTCGGCCTTGATGTCGATAAGGAGCTGCAACGGGGTGCGGTGGTGCGGGTGGACGCTGCCGCGCCCGGCGCGGACGAGGGCGGCGAGCGGGTCAAGGTAGAGCGAGGCGAGGGTGCGGGTGGGGTCGAGCGTGGCGGGCTCATGGGCCACGAGCAGGTCGCCGCCGACGAGAAAGACGTCCGCCTCGACGCTGGTGAACCCGTGGGCGAGCGCGTCGTACAGCGGCCCGGGGTGCAGGTAGTCGTTGTGCGCGTGTGCCTGGCGTAACGGGCGCGGACCGCGCGGGCGGGCGGGTGCGGCGACCGCCGTCGCGGTGGGGACGGCGACGGCCACGGCGGCGGTGGCGAGGGCGACCGTGAGCGCGCGGCGGCGGGTGGGGTGGGCCATGGGGACTCCCTGAGCGGCGTACGTGCGGGGTGGACGGTCGCGTCGAGTATGGAGCCGCACCCCCACCGCTGGGCAGGTACCTGCCAAGAGTTGGCCGACCCGTCGCCCGCCGGTCGGCCGGGCCGCATCGGCTGTTCTCCGGGCGCCACGGTCCGTGGGCCGTGGCGTGCGCCGTTCCTCATGCGCCGTTCGCTGCTCGCGGTGCGTCGTTACCCGTGCGCCGTTCGCTGCTCACTGCGCGTCCTTCGCGTGGGGTGCTCGGGCGACAGCCGCCGGTCAGCCGACCGCCACGCGCCCGCTTCCGGCGGTCCGCTCGCCCCAGCGGACCGTACGGTCGCACCAGCGCTCCAGCAGCACCCGGTCGTGGCCGACCGCGAGCAGGGCCGCCCCGGACGCGGAGCGGTAGCGCTCGACCACGGCGACGAGGGCGGCCGTCGTGGAGGCGTCGAGCATCGCGGTCATCTCGTCGCAGATCAGCAGCCGGGGCTCCAGCACCAGGGCCCGTGCCAGGCAGGCCCGCTGGAGCTGGCCGTCGCTGACGGCGTGCGGGCGGCGCTCCAGCAGCTCATCGGAGAGACCGACCAAGGGGGCCAGTTCCGCCACCCGCTCGGGGACGTCCCGGCGGCGCCCGGTGGACCGCAGCGGCTGGGCGATCAGTTCGCGCAGGCTGAGCCGGGGGTCGGCGGAGAGCCGGGGCTGCTGGAAGACGACGCCGACGGCCGTGCGCTGCTCGCGCGGGGCCCGGTGCCGCCAGCCGCGTACGACCGTGCCGTCGAGGGTCATGGTTCCGGCGTCCGGGCGGTGCAGGAAAGCGGCGACCTTGGCCAGGGTGGACTTGCCGCAGCCGCTGGGGCCCAGCAGCCCGACCGCCTCGCCCGCCGCGACGTGCAGGGAGACATCGCGGACGACGGGGTCGCGGCGGTCGTATCCGGCGGTGATCCGGGTCAGCTCAAGCATCGGCGGCCTCCTTGAGGGGATGCGTCCGGCCGGGCAGTGCGTGGTGGCAGGCCAGGTCCGACACGAAGGCCGGGCGTTCGCCGGCGCAGCGGGCGTCCGCGTGCGCGCAGCGGGCGGCGAAGGCGCAGCCGTCGGGCAGCGACCCCAGCTCCGGCGGCATCCCGGGGATCGGGGCGAAGTCCCGCTCGGGCAGGGCGTCCAGCAGGCCCTGGGCGTACGGGTGGCGGGGGCCGGGTGCGCCGAAGAAGGGGCCCGCTGCGGCGATCTCGACGATCCGGCCCGCGTACATCACGGCGACCCGGTCCGCGATCCGCATCGCGGCGGCCAGGTCGTGGGTGATGATCAGCAGCGCCCGGCCCTCGTCGGTATGGCGGCGCAGTTCGTCGACGGTCCGCTCGACGAGGTCCCGGTCGAGCCCGGTGGTCGGTTCGTCGGCGAGTAGCAGCGGAGCGTCGCCGACCAGGGCGAGGGCGGTCGCGGCGCGCTGGGCGAGGCCGCCGGAGAGCTCGTGCGGGTAGCGGTCGAGGTGGTCCGCGGGGAACGAGGCGCGGTCGGCGGCTGCCACGGCGGCCTTCGGCAGCTCGCTCCCCCGCACCCCGGTCAGCTCGCGCAGGCTCTCCTCCAGCTGGGCCCGGACCGTGCGCACGGGGGTGAGGTGGGCGGCGGGACTCTGCGGTACGAGGCCGATGCGCCGTCCCCGTACGGTGCGGGCGAGGGTGCGCTCGTCGGCGGTGAGCAGGTCCGTGTCCCCGCCGAGCACCGCGCTGCCGGTGGTCGCCGCGTTGGCGGGCAGCAGCCCGAGCAGGGCCGAGGCCAGGACCGACTTGCCGCAGCCGCTCTCGCCGACCAGGGCCAGGCACTCCCCCGGCGCGACGGAGAACCGGACGTCGGTGACGGCCGCGATGTCCCGGCCGCCGCGCATCCGGAAGCGGACGGAGAGGTTCTCGACCGCGAGGACGGGGGGCACGGCGGATTCAGGGGCGCGGGTCACAGCATCAGCTCCGATTTCCGGCGCGGGTTGATCCGGTCGCGCCAGGCTCCGGCGAGCCCCGCGAGCGCGAGGGTCGGGATGATCAGGAAGAGGCCGGGGAAGAGGGTCGGCCACCAGTCCCCCGCGAGCAGCGAACCGCGCGCGGACTGGACGAGGTTGCCGAGGCTCGCCTGATGGGCCGGGAGCCCCAGCCCGAGGAAGGACAGCGCCGACTCGTGCCACATCGCGTGCGGCACCATCAGCACCGCCGCCAGCCCGGCCTGCGGGAGCACCCCGGGCAGCAGGTGCCGCACGATGACCCGGGTACGGGAGGCGCCGCCGGAGACCGCCGCGTCGATGAAGGGGCGCGAGCGCAGCGAAAGCACCTCCGAGCGGACGATCCGGGCGGTGGACAGCCAGTGCGTCAGGGCGACCGAGATGATCACCGGCCAGACGCCGGGCCGGAACATCGCGACGATGAAGATGCCGAGGAGCAGGTGCGGCACGGAGGACAGGGCGTCGACGACCCGCATGACGACCCGGTCCGTCCAGCCGCCGAACGCCCCGGCGAGGGCGCCGATCGCGGTGCCGATGACGGTGGCGGTGAGGGCCGCGACCAGGCCGACGAGCAGCGATACGCGCAGGCCGTAGACGCAGCGCAGCAGGAGGTCGCGGCCGACGTCGTCGGTGCCGAACGGGTGGGCCCAGGACGGCGGGTCGAGCTTGTTGGCCAGGTCGACGGCCTGCTGGTCGAGCTGGGCCAGCGGCGGCACGACGAGGACGGCGAGCGCCACGGCGACGACGATCGTGGCCGAGGTGACGATCCGGACGCGGCGGGTGGTGCGGCCGGGGAGGGCGAGCGCGGTCTCAGCCATCGAAGGCCACCCGGGGGTCGGCGAGTCCGTAGAGGAGGTCGGAGAGGAGGTTGCCGAGCAGTACGGCGGCGGTGGCGAGCACCGTGAGCGCGGCGAGCAGGGAGAAGTCCACCGAGGTGGCGGCCTCCACCGTGGCGGCGGCGATGCCGGGCCAGCTGAACACCGTCTCCACGAGCAGCGCGCCGGTGATGAGTTCGGGGACGCGGGAGCCGATCAGGGTGAGCATCGGCAGCATCCCGGAGCGCAGGGCGTGGCCGAGGAGCACGGTGCGCTCGCTCAGCCCCCGGGCGCGGGCGCCGCGCACCGGGTCCTCGGCCAGCGCGTCGGCGACGCCCTGGCGTACGTACAGGAAGAACCACGGCAGCTGGGAGACGCCGAGGACGGCGGCGGGCAGCACCAGGTGGGAGGCGACCTGGCCGAAGGTGACGACGTCGCTGCCGGCGTCGGTGAGTCCGCCGGCCGGGAGGACGTCCAGCTTGAGGGCGAAGAACCAGATGGCGAGCAGCCCGAGCCAGAAGGCGGGGGCGGCCTCCAGGGTGTACGCGGCGGAGCTGACGCACCGGTCGAGCCAGCCGCCGGGCCTGCGGGCGGCGAGGACGCCGAGGCCGGTGCCGAGCAGGATCGCGACGAGGAAGGCGGTGGCGGCGAGCAGGACGGACCAGCCCATGCGCTCGGCGATGACGTCGGCGACCGGCTGGCGCATCACGCTGGAGTCCCCGAAGTCGCCCCGGAGCGCCGAGGTCAGCCAGTCCCACCAGCGGGCGACGAGCGGCTGGTCGACGCCGAGGTTGGCCCGCAGCTGGTCGAGGTTCTCCTGCGATGCGGTGAGGCCGGCGGTGCCCGCGTAGGCCTTCACCGGGTCGAAGGGGGACGCGGCGGCGACGGCGAAGACGCCGAAGGTGACGACGCCGAGGACGGGGACGGCGAACAGGACTCGCCGTCCCGCCATCCGCGCCATCGGCCCCCAGGGGAGGCTTCGGCTCACTTCTTGGAGCCTCCGGAACCCTCGGTGGACCACTTCTCCACGTTCCACCAGGGGCCGGAGGCCAGCCCGTGGTCGTGCGGCTCGACCTGGGTGGTGAGGGGGCCGAAGCGGCTCTCGACGACGTAGAGGTGGTCGATGTGGGTGAGGAAGGTGTAGCCCGGGTTCTTCACCAGCTCGCGCTGGACGGTGTCGTAGGCCTTCTTGCGCTCGGCCTTGTCGCCGCTCCTGCGGCCGGCCTCGATCGCGGCGTCGACGGCCTTGTTGTCGTACCAGGCCATGTTGTTGAAGCCGTCGCCCGCGAGGGAGGACTTCAGCAGGGTGTACTGGTCGAAGTCGGGATCGGCGGGCGAGCCGCCGCCCGCGAGCACGGCGTCGTGCTTCATCCGGGGCTCGATGACCTCCCAGGTGCCGGCCTCGGCGGTGATGGCGATGCCGGCCTTCTTGGCGTCGGAGGCGTAGGCGAGGGCGTGCTCCTGGCGGAGCTTGTCGCCGGTGAGATACCAGAGCGGGAAGGCGGCACGGACGCCGTCCTTGACCCGGACGCCGTCCTTGCCGGGCTTCCATCCGGCCTCGTCCAGGATCTTCTTCGCGGCGGCGAGGTCGTGGGGGCGCTCGGTGCCCTTGGTGAACCACTCGCTGTCGGTGGGGACGGGCCCGTAGGCGGGCTTGCCCTCGCCGTTGAGGATGGCGTCGACCATGGTCTCGCGGTCGACGGCGACGTCGAGGGCGCGGCGCACGGCGGTGTCGCCGGCGACCTTGTTGTGGGTCGGGAGGGTCACCGTGCGGTAGTCGTAGGTGGTGGCGGCGACCGTCTTCTTGCTCTTGTCGTCGGCGAAGCCCTTGGCGAGGTTGGGCGGCAGGATCGCGCCGTCGAGGTCGCCGGAGCGCAGCCGGGTGGCGCGCACGTCGTCGTCCTTGATGATCGCCATGGTGAACTTCTTCACCTCGGGTTCGCCGCCCCAGTAGTGGGGGTTGGCGGTGAAGCTGATCTTCTCGCCCTTGGACCACTTGGTGAGGACGTAGGGCCCGGTGCCGATGGGGCGGGTGGTGAAGTCCCCGGTGTTGACGTCCTGCTCGCCCGCGATGTGCTGGGGGGCGATGGGCAGGACGGTGCGCTGGGCGAACGGCGCGTAGGGGTACTTCAGCGTGAAGACGACGGTGTCCTCGCCCTTCGCCGTGACGTCCTTGACGGCGTCCAGCTCGGTGCGGGAGGCGTTGTTGGTCTTCTCGTCGAGGATGGTGCGGTAGGTGAAGACGACGTCCTTGGCCCCGAACGGCTTCCCGTCGCTGAACTTCACGCCCTGGCGCAGCTTGT
This sequence comes from Streptomyces sp. CNB091, assembly GCF_000377965.1. Taxonomy (NCBI): domain Bacteria; kingdom Bacillati; phylum Actinomycetota; class Actinomycetes; order Kitasatosporales; family Streptomycetaceae; genus Streptomyces; species Streptomyces sp. CNB091. Next base: position 808,639 of record NZ_KB898990.1, on the reverse strand, counting down.
ACGTGTACGTCAGACCGTCGGCGCTGACCTCGGGGAGTTCGGCGGCCAGGGCGGGGCGGAGCTTCATGTCGCCGTCCAGGGCGAGCAGTCCGTCGAAGATCTTGGAGTTGCCGTCCTTGCCGTAGCCGAGCAGCGGGCTGAGGCTGTCGGGCTCGTAGGCGATGCCGACGACGGCCGAGGTCGACCCCGATCCGGAACCGCTCCTGGCGGTGTCCGGGTTCGAGCAGGCGGCTGCTGTCAGGGACAGTGCGGTCGCCATCGTCGCGGCGAGCGCCACCCGTATCGATCGGGCCGTCATAGTCTGCACATCCCTGTTCAAGATCGGCTGTTATTGCGAACAGTGTGCAATTAAACATCACGTAAAAGACCCTGGTACAGCCCGCCTCGACAGACGAGACGGGTGCACCAGGGCCGATGCGTCCGAGGGCGCCCCTACGGAGCCGGAAGTTCCGCCAGCTCCGCGACGGCCTGACGGTGACGGCCCGCCGTGCCGTACGCGATCGAGTCGGCCTTGGCGCGCTTCAGGTAGAGGTGCGCGGGGTGTTCCCAGGTCATGCCGATCCCGCCGTGCAGCTGTACGCACTCCTCGGCGGCGTGGACCGCGACGCCGGAGCAGTACGCCTGGGCCACCGCGACCGCGAGCGGGGCGTCGGGGCTGCCGGTGGCGAGGGCGTCGGCGGCGTTGCGGGCGGCGGCGCGGGCCGAGACGACCTCCAGCCAGAGTTGCGCCATCCGGTGCTTGAGCGACTGGAACGAGCCCACGGGCCGGTTGAACTGGTGGCGTTCCCGGGTATACCGGACGGTCTCGGTCAGACACCACTCCGCGAGGCCGAGCTGTTCGGAGGCGAGCAGTCCGGCCCCGGCGAGCAGTCCGCGCCGTACGGCGGTGGCGCTCGCGTCCGCGTCGGCCAGCAGGGTCCCGGCGGCCCCGGTCAGGGTGACGGCGGCCGGCGGCCGGGTCAGGTCGAGCGGGACGAGCGGCTGTACGGCGACGCCGGGGTCGGCCGTCCCGACGGCGTACAGCCCCTCGGCGGTCGGCACCAGCAGCACATCGGCCACCGCCGCGTCGGCGACGCCGCGTACCGTCCCGTCCAGTGAGGCGAGCACCGCGTCCGCCCCGGCGGGCGGGGTCGCGAAGGGCACGGCGAGGACGGCCGTACGGGCGCCGGAGGCCAGCTCGCCCAGGAGCGCGGCGCCCGGACCGTTCTCGGCGCCCAGGGCGAGCAGCGTCTCGGTGGCCACGACGGAGCTGGTCAGATACGGGGCGGGGGCCACGGACCGGCCGAGCTCCTCCAGGACCACGGCGGCCTCGCGGTGGGACGCGCCCTGGCCGCCGAGCTCCTCCGGCACGAGGAGTCCGGCCGCGCCGATGCCGGTGGCGAGCGAGGTCCACAGCCGCTGGTCGTACGGCGTGTCGGACTCGGTCGCCGCGATCACCGTAGGCGCGTCGGCCCGGTCGGCGAGGAGGGCGCGCACGGCGGCGCGCAGGTCCTCCTCGTCCCTGGAGTAGAGCAGGTCGGGGGTGGCGGGGGGCTGGGCGGGCGCGCTCATCGGCTCAGGTCCTTCCAGGCGACGTCCTTGTCGTTGCGCGGTTCGGAGGGCAGGCCGAGGACGCGCTCGGCCACGATGTTCAGCAGGACCTCGCTGGTGCCGCCCTCGATGGAGTTGCCTTTGGAGCGCAGATAGCGGTAGCCGGCGTCCCGTCCGGTGAAGTCGACGAGCTCCGGGCGGCTCATGGTCCAGTCGCCGTACAACAGGCCTTCGTCGCCGAGCAGTTCGACTTCCAGGCCGCTGATCTCCTGGTTGAGCCGGGCGAAGGCGAGCTTCATGCCCGAGCCCTCGGGGCCCGGCTGTCCGGCGACGAGCTGCTGACGGAGCCGCTCGCCGGTGAGCCGGGCGACCTCGGCCTCCACCCAGAGGGTCAGCAGCCGCTGGTGGGTGTCGGGGGTGCGCAGTTCGGGGCGCTCGCGCCAGGTCCTGGCGACCGGGCCGATCATGCCGCCCTCACGGGGGATGCGGGAGCCGCCGATGGAGACGCGCTCGTTCATCAGGGTGGTCTGCGCGACTTTCCAGCCCTCGCCGACGGGGCCGAGGCGGTGGCTGTCGGGGATACGTACGCCGGTGAGGAAGACCTCGTTGAACTCGGCCTCGCCGGTGATCTGGCGCAGCGGCCGGACCTCGACGCCGGGGTCGGTCATGTCGCAGATGAAGTAGCTGATGCCCCGGTGCTTGGGCAGGTCCGGGTCGGTGCGGGCGATGAGGATCGCCCAGCGGGCCAGGTGGGCACTGGACGTCCAGACCTTCTGGCCGTCGACGATCCAGTCACCGCCCTCGTCCCTGACGGCACGGGTGGCGAGGGCCGCGAGGTCGGATCCGGCGCCGGGCTCGCTGAACAGCTGGCACCAGACCTCCTCCCCCACCCACAGCGGGCGCAGGAAGCGGCGCTTCTGCTCGTCGGTGCCGAAGCCGAGGATGGTGGGCGCGGCCATGCCGAGGCCGATGCCGATGCGGCGCGGGTCGTTGTCCGGCGCGTCGGCGGCGGCGAGTTCGGTGTCGACGGCCTGCTGGAGGGAGCGGGGCGCGTCGAGTCCGCCGAGGCCCACCGGGTAGTGGACCCAGGCCAGGCCGGCGTCGAAGCGGGCCTTCAGGAAGTCGGTGCGGTCGGTGGTGGCGGGCGGGTGCGCGGCGAGCAGTTCGCGGGTGCGGCGGCGGACCTCGGCGGCGTCGACGGCGGGGCTCATCGGTCTCCTCCTGCCAGGACGACGATGCGGCCGGTGCTGGTGCCGTCGGCGACGCGCTGGACGGCGTCGGCCGCTCGGGCCATCGCGACGCGCTCGCTGACCAGGGGTTTGACGATGCCCTGCTCGGCGAGCTTGGTCAGTTCGTCGTGGCAGGCGCGGACGGCGGCCGGGTCCTTGGTGTTGTACAGGCCCCAGTGCAACCCGACGACGGAGTAGTTCTTCACCAAGGCGTGGTTGAGGCCCGGGGTGGGGATGACGCCGCTGGCGAAGCCGACGACGAGGATGCGGCCCTCGAAGGCGACGCACTTGGCGGACTTGGCGTACGCGTCGCCGCCGACCGGGTCGTAGACGACGTCCGCACCGCGCCCGCCGGTGGCTTCCTTCACGGCGGCGACGATGTCCTCGCCGCGCCGGTCGATGACCAGGTCGCAGCCGAGCTCACGGGCGACGGCCGCCTTCTCCGGGCCGCCGACGACGCCGATGACCTTCGCGCCGGCCGCCCTGCCGAGCTGGACGGCGGCGCTGCCGACGCCTCCGGCCGCCGCGTGGACGAGGAGGGTCTCGCCGGGCTGGAGGCGGGCGCGGCGGTGCAGGCCGAACCAGCCGGTCTGGTAGCCGATGTGCAGGGCGGCCGCCTCGGCGTCGTCCAGCGCGTCGGGAGCGGGCAGCAGGGCCGCCTCGTCCGCGACCACGTAGTCGGCGAAGCCGCCGTGGGGCAGGGCGGGGGTGGCGAGGACCCGCCGCCCGTCCTCGGTGCTGCCGCACACCTCGACGCCCGGGGTGAACGGCAGCGGCGGCCGCACCTGGTACTGGCCCCGGCAGAGCAGGGCGTCGGGGAAGTTGACGTTCGCCGCGCGGACCTCGACGAGCACCTGCCCGTCGCCGGGCGTGGGCCGGTCCGTCTCCTCCAGCCGCATCACCTCGCCCGGCTCGCCGTTCCGGTGCACTCGCCATGCCTGCATGAGGGGCCTCCACAACACTGTCGGCATCAACCGCTGGAGCGGTCGGCATTACCACTGCTGCGCCGCATACTAAGCGGTCGCTTGCCGATCTGGGAACACCTCGGGCCAGCCCCCGGGGGCCTCGGGCCCACCCCGGACTTCAGGCGCGCTTCGGCTTCGCCCGCACGTGCATGCGCTCGCCCTGCGGACCGAAGAGGCTGAGGAACTCCACCGTCGCGTCCTCGGCCGGGCCGAACCAGTGCGGCAGCCGGGTGTCGAACTCGGCGGCCTCGCCGGGCTCCAGCACCAGATCGTGTTCGGCGAGCAGCAGTCGCAGCTTCCCGGAGAGCACGAACAGCCACTCGTACCCCTCGTGCGTGCGCTGTTCCGGCGGGCCGCCGCTGCCGGGCTCCTGGATCAGCTTGTACGCCTGGAGGCCGCCCGGCCGGGCGGTCAGCGGCAGCATGGTCCGGCCGTGCTGCACGATCGGCTTGGCCCGCACGCGCGGATCGCCGACGGGTGCGGCGCCCACCAGGTCGTCGAGGGGCACCTCGTGAGCGCGGGCGATCGGCAGCATCAGCTCAAGGCTGGGGCGGCGGCCGCCGGACTCCAGCCGGGAAAGCGTGGAGACGGATATGCCGGTGGCCGCCGAGAGCGCGGCGAGGGTGACCCCGCGGTCCTTGCGCAGCCGGCGCAGGCGGGGGCCGACGCCGGAGAGGACGGACTCCAGTTCCGGGTCGTCCCGGTCGTGTTCCTTCATCCGGCCATTGCAGGATCGGCAAGCCGGTTTGTCAATACGGTCAGAGGGCGAAGACCTCGAAGGTGACCGCGGGCCGGCCGCCGAACCGCTCGGCCGCGTCCTTCGCCATGCCCTCCAGGAAGGTCCGGCAGTAGCGCTCCGGGTCCTCCTGGGTCAGCGCCTCGATATACGTGCGGTGCTCCAGCAGCGACCGGACCGAGCGTTCGAGACCCGCGGTCGCGTCGACCGCGTGGGTGGGCCGGTCGCTGCCCGCCACGGCGGTCCAGCGCACCCCGTCCCACGGATCGAGTCCCTGTTCGCCCAGTTCCGGGAAGATCCAGCGGTTGCCCGCGTCGGCGACGGCGTCCAGGGCGGCGCGCCCGACCGCGCGGTGGTCGGGGGTGTTCCAGGCGGCCCCGCCCCAGGTGTCCCGGTGGTTGAGGGTGACCACCAGTTCCGGGCGGTGCCGGCGGATGGCCGCGGCGATGTCGCGGCGCAGCCCGATGCCGTACTCGATCACGCCGTCGCGGTGGTCCAGGAACTCCACGGTCCGCACGCCGACGACGGCGGCGCTCGCCCGCTGCTCCCGCTCGCGCACCGGCGCGCACTCCTCGGGCGGCAGCGTGTCGATCCCGGCCTCGCCACGGCTGGCGAGGAGGTAGACGACCTCACGGCCGCCGTCGGTCCACTCCGCCACGGCGGCGGCCGCTCCGTACTCCAGGTCGTCGGGGTGGGCGACCACGGCCAGGGCGCGCTGCCAGTCGACGGGCATGGGTTCGAGTCGCTGCGACGTCATACGGGCAGGCTACCCACGTACCGTCGGCACGCAGGCCATCCACGTACCGTCTGCACGGCAGGCTTCCCGGCTCCGGCGCCGGGCATGCGAGGCTGGAGTCCGGTGACGGTCACCGCGAACACGGCCGCCCCGCCCGTCCGGGCCGGGTGCGGGGGCGCCCCCGCACCCGGCCGCTCCGGCGAACGAAAGGAACCCGCTCGTGCCCAGCCCCGCATCCCTCTCCCCCGCCCAGGCGGCAGCCCGTCTGGAGGAGTTCACCGTCATCGACGTGCGGGCTCCCGGCGAGTACGCCGCCGGACACGTTCCCGGCGCCCTGAACATCCCGCTCGACAAGCTGCCGGAAGCGCTGCCCGCGCTCAAGTCCGCCTCCGCGCGCGGTTCGCTGCTGGTGGTGTGCGCTTCCGGGGTCCGCTCCACGCGGGCCTGCGAGATCCTCGCGGGAGCGGACATCGAGGCCGTGACGCTGACCGGCGGCACGTCGGCCTGGGAGGGTGACGGCCGCGGCCTGGACCGCCCCGAGGGCGCGCGCACCACCTGGCCCATGGAGCGTCAGGTGCGGCTCGCGGCGGGCTCGCTGGTGGTGGCGGGGCTGGTGGCGGGCATCCGCTTCCCGGCGGCGCGCTGGCTGTCCGCGGGCGTCGGCACGGGCCTGGTGCACTCGGCGCTCAGCAACACGTGCGGGATGGCCGCGGTCCTCTCGAAGCTGCCGCACAACCGGGCCCCGCGCGCCGTCGGCGACCTGGACGCCACGCTGGAGGAGCTCCAGCGCTGATCCGACGGGGCCGACCGGTCCACGACCGGCCCCGGGGCGGGCGCGCGGAGTCCGGGGCGGGTCAGGCCTCGTCGCGGACCAGCGCCAGCAGCCGGTCCAGGACGCGGGGGCCGCCCGCGCGCACGCCGTCGTGCTCGTACTCGTCCGTCACCCAGGTCCGCAGCCCCCGGATCGCCGCCGCCGTGCGCAGCGCGTCCGCGGTGTCGACGTACATGTCGTCGTGGTAGACGGCCGCGGCGACCGGGACCTCGTTGGCGGCGAGCCGCTCGGGGTCGTACAGGACGGGCCAGTCGGTGCGCTGCGCGAGGAGTTCGGCGGTCTCGCGCAGCGGGCGCAGGGCCGGGTCGACGTCGAAGTGCCAGGGGTGGATGGTCTCGCCGGTGAAGAGGACCGGACCGTCGCCCGCCAGTGCCGCCGCCGCGTCGAACTGCGGGAACTCGGCGCGGACACGCTCGGCGGCCCAGGCGGTGGGGCGCCCGCCCTGCCCGTAGATGGCCTCGTGGAGCAGGGCGTACAGCGGGTGCCCGGCAAAGGAGGAGGCCGTGCGCATGGCCTCCTGGAAGGCGTCGGAGAGTTCGGTGCCGCCCGGTGTGCGGACGAACGCGTTCTCCAGCAGGTAGTGGAGCTGGTGGCTGCCGCTGCCCGAGCCGAGCATGATGCCGAGCGACTGGAAGCCCTCGGGCGTCAGCCGGTGCCCGGCGCTCTCGGGCCGGTGCTCGGCGAGGTACGCAGTGATCGCGCGGGCGCGCTCGACGTCCTGGGGGTAGCGGGCGTAGTGGGCGGCGACCTTGCGTTCGACGCGGGGGTAGGCGGCCCGGTAGACGTCGTCCGCGTGGGCGTCCAGCGAGGGCAGTCCGCCGGTGATCAGGACCGCCGCGAGGCCCTCGGGGGCCGAGGAGACGTAGCGGACGGCGCAGAAGCCGCCGAAGGACTGGCCGAGGACCGTCCAGGGCGCCCCGCCGGTGAGCTGCGGCCGGATCAGCTCGCAGTCGCGGACGATGGAGTCGGAGCGGAAGTGGGCGAGGTAGTCGGCCTGTTCGCGGGGGCCGCCGCGCAGCGGGAGGGTCTGCCGGTTGGCCGGGGTGGACCGTCCGGTGCCGCGCTGGTCGAGGAGGAGTACCCGGAACTCGCGCAGGGCGCGGCCGAGCCAGGCCTCCGTGCCGACGAACCGGCGCGCGCCGAAGCCGGGGCCGCCCTCCAGGTAGACCAGCCAGGGCAGCTCCTCGCCGGCCCGGGAGGTGGCGACCGCTTCCCGGCCGTAGACCTCGATCTGCTCGCCACCGGGGTCGCTGTGGTCCAGGGGCACGGTGAAACGCCGGTCGGTGAGGACGACGCCGGGCTGCCGGTAACTGATCACGGGAACTCCTGAATCCGGGGTGCGGACTGATCCGGGCGAAAGGGCCAGTTCAGCACATGGCCGCACCGGTCCGGGGAGGGGCCCTCGGGGGATGCCCCGGACGGTCCCGGCCCGTGTGCGCGGCGGCCGGGGGGCTTCCAGTGGGTGTCTGGCACTTCCGCGTGGATGAGCGGACGGCGTCCGGTGCGGTGCATCGCAAGGCGCCGGAAAGTCCTCGTAGCGGAGCTACTAGGGCTTTTCGGTAACGCCGCGAGGTGCCGTGCCGGACGTCGCCCGCCCGCGCGGAAGTGCCAGACACCCCCTAGCGTTCAGGCATGATCCGGTTCGAGCAGGTCGGCAAGGTCTATCCGGACGGAACGACGGCGGTCGACGGGCTGTCCTTCGAGGTGGCGGAGGGCGAGCTGGTGACCCTGGTGGGACCGTCCGGCTGCGGCAAGACGACCACGATGATGATGGTGAACCGGCTGATCGAGCCGACCTCGGGCCGGATCCTGGTGGCCGGCGAGGACATCGCCGGGATCGACCCGGTGAAGCTGCGCCGCCGGATCGGCTATGTGATCCAGCAGGTGGGCCTCTTCCCGCACCGGACCGTCCTGGACAACACCGCGACCGTGCCGGCGCTGGTCGGCTGGAAGCGCGCACGGGCCCGGGAGCGGGCGGCGGAGCTGCTGGACCTGGTGGGCCTGGACCCGAAGACGTACGGATCGCGCTATCCGGCGCAGCTCTCCGGCGGGCAGCGCCAGCGGGTGGGCGTGGCGCGGGCGCTCGCGGCGGATCCGCCGGTGCTGCTCATGGACGAGCCCTTCGGCGCGGTGGACCCGGTGGTGCGGGAGCGGCTTCAGAACGAGTTCCTGGCGCTCCAGCAGCGGGTGCGCAAGACGGTGCTCCTGGTGACGCACGACATCGAGGAGGCGGTGCGGATGGGCGACCGGATCGCGGTGTACGGGGAGGGGCGCATCGAGCAGTTCGACACCCCGGCCGCCGTGCTCGGCACCCCGGCGACCCCGTACGTGGCCCGGTTCGTGGGTTCCGACCGGGGGCTGAAGCGGCTGTCGGTCACGGCGATCGAGCCGGAGGATCTGGAGGGGCCGCCGGTGGCCCGGCTGGAGGAGCACGCGGAAGCCGCGGCGGCCCGGCTGGCTGCTGCGGGGGCCCGCTGGGCGGTGGTCCTGAACGGCGCGGGCGAGCTGCACGGCTGGGTGTCGGCGGACGCGCTGCGGTCCGCCGGGGAGGAGGGAACGGTGGGCGGCCTGGCCCGCCGGATGGACGCGTGGGTGCCGGTGGGCGCCCCGCTGAAGCAGGCGTTCAGCGAGATGCTCCAGCACGACGCGGGGTGGGTGGCGGTGCTGGACGGGGCCCGGTTCCTCGGGGTGCTGACCCCCGCCAAGCTGCACGAGGCGCTGCGCCGGTCGGTGGACGCCGACGCGCAGGGGGTGGGCCGCGAGGAGGTGGAGTTCGATTCCGTGGCGGACGCGTAGGGGCGCCCCCGCATCCGCACCCTTGAGGGGTGCCCCCGGCACCCGTTGCCCGCGCTTTTTACACGTAGCCCGCGCGCGCAATGGTTATTGACGCCAGTCAACGTCGTACGCCAGGGATTCCGGCCGCGGCATGCGCACCGGGCCCCGGCCCCCTCAGCTGACCCGGTTCACCGGTCAGCGTCCGCGGCGGTAGCTGCTGCCGTCCCGGGGCCGGACCAGCAGCCCCGCCACGACGAGATAGCGGCGCAGGGCGGAGCAGTCCTTGTGGACGGTGAGGAGCGCCTCGTTCACCTCGCGCTCCGTGTACGAGCGCTCCCGCTCGAACAGCGTGTCGGCGAGGTGCACGAGCAACTGCTCCCGCCGGGCCTCCCTGCGCGGGATCGCGACCAGGCGGCCGTGCGAGAAGAGCGCTTCGACCCGGTGGGTCCGAGGGGTCTGCGACGGCGGCGTGAGGGTCTCTTGTTCAGCGGGCATGGGCGGAAGCGTCGCAGCCGTCCGCAGGAGGGGCAACGCCTTTTCGGCGCCGCCCCTCCTCGCGTTGACAGACCCGCACCGCCCGGGTTGTTATGTGTGCGTGCAGCGTGACGTCGGCCAAAAAGATCTGGGCCGGCCGGCGATCAAGCCAGCACCTTCTTCCCAGGGATGACGCCGTGAGTCCACTCATCGCCCCCTGCCTCTGAGCACCTCAGCCTCCGAACGCTTCGCCGCGGGCATTCACCCCGCGACGCCGGGCCTTCGCCGCCCGCTTTCCTTCCGGGAGACCCAGAACCTCCATGTCCCATGCCTTCCAGCAGTCCGTCATCGCCGAGTTCCGCGCCAACGCGGGGAAGGTCGGCGGCCCCTTCGAGGGCGCCGATCTCCTGCTGCTCACCACCACCGGAGCCCGCTCCGGGAAGCCGCACACCACACCACTGGGATACGTGCGCGACGGCCGTTGCCTGCTCGTCGTCGGCTCCAACCTCGGCGCACCGCTCCACCCCGACTGGTACCGCAATCTCCTCGCCCGCCCCACCGTGCGGGTCGAGGTGGGGGACGAGGCGTTCGACTCACTCGCCGTACCGGCCGAAGGGGCGCGACGCGACGAAATCTTCGCCCGGGTCGTCGCCGCGGCGCCCGGGTACGCCGACTACCAGGACGCGACGGACCGGCTGCTGCCGGTCGTGGTCCTGGAACAGCCCGAGCCCGATGCGACGGCCCCCGCGATCACCTCGCTCGCCGACAAGCTGGTGGAGGTGCACACCTGGCTGCGCGGTCAACTGCTCCACGTGCGCGACGAGACGGAGGCGCACTTCGCCGCGCGGACCGGACACCCGGGCGGGGGCGAGACGCCCGCGCCCGGTCTCGGGCTCCAGATCCGGCAGCGCTGTCTGGCCTTCTGCCAGGCGCTGGAGTTCCACCACACGGCCGAGGACGGCCACATGTTCCCGACGATGGAGGGCTACCACCCCCAGCTGCGGCACGTCTTCGACCGGCTGCGGGAGGAGCACCGGAGCATCGGGGCCGTCCAGTCGACGCTCGCGGCCCTGCTGGCCGACGTCGCCGTCGCGGAGCCGGACCGCTTCCGCGCCGAACTGGCCCGGATGACCGAGGAGCTGACCGCCCACCTCGACTACGAGGAGGAGCACCTCCTGCCACTGCTGGCCGGTGTGCCCTGGCCCCCGGCACCGCCCGCCTCCTGAGCCGTCGGGCGGCTCAGTCCTCCGGGAGGAGCTTCTTCGACTCCAGGTAGGTGCGCGCGACGTCCTCGGGCAGCCTGCGCCAGCTGTCGACCCGCTCGTTCATCGAGGCCAGGTCGGCGGTGGTCAGCACGGTGTTGAGCCGGTCGAGGGCGTCGCGCACCCCGGTGCTTCCGGCGCGTGCGCGGTTGACGACGGGGACGACGTAGTCGGCGTTCTGGAGCTTCTTGTCGTCCTCCAGCAGGACGAGGCCGAACTGGTCCAGGGTGGCGTCGGTCGTGGTGGTCAGGACCATCTGGTCCTGACCGGTCTGCACCGCCTGCTTGGCCTGGGTGGTGCCGACGCCCTTCGGGTCGACGGCGACGACGTCGATGCCGTAGGTCCTGCGCAGGCCGGGGGCGCAGTAGGGCCGCTGGACGCATTCGTCGCCCGCCGCCAGCCGTACGGGCAGTTTCGCGGCGCCGACGTCGCTGAGGGTCCTCAGTCCGTGTTCCTTCGCGTACGCGGCGGTGACGGCGAAGGCGTTCTGGTCGACGGCCCGGCCGGGGGCGAGCACGGTGAGTCCGCGCGGGGCGGCGAGCGAGCGCAGCTCCTTCATGGTGGTGGCGAGGTCGGGCGATCCGACCGGGGGCGCGTCGGCCCCGTTGGCCTTGGCGTTCAGCCAGTCGGCGAAGGTCGCCGCGTACTCCGCCACCACGTCGATCCGGCCGTTCTCCAGGGCGGGTTCGTAGATCTCGCGATTGGTCACGGAGATGATGTCGGCGGAGTACCCGGCGTGCTCCAGGAGCAGCGCGTACAGCTGGGCCAACAGGTCGCTCTCGGTGAAGCCGGCCGATCCGACGGTGAGGTGCTCGCTGTCGCCGGGCGGTGCGGTGACCTCGCCCTGGTTCTCCAGCGCCGGGCCGGCGGTGCAGGCCGTGGCGGCGAGGAGGACCAGCGCCGCCAGGGCCCGGCGGGCGCGGCTCATGCGGCCTCCCGGTCGCGCCGGAGGGCGAGACGCTGCCCCGCCTCGAAGAGGCTCTCGACGAGGAGGGCGAAGGCGGCCACGAGGATCGCCCCCGCCACCACCTGCGGGGTGGAGGCGAGGTTGAAGCCCGCGGTGATGATCCGGCCCAGTCCCCCGCCGCCGGCCAGCGCCGCGATCGTGGCGGTGGCCACCAGCTGGACGGCGGCGATCCGCACGCCGGTGAGGATCAGTGGGAGGGCGAGCGGCAGTTCGACCCCCAGGAGCAGCTGGCGGCCGGTCATGCCCATGCCCCGGGCGGCCCGGACGACGTCCCGGTCGACCTCGCGCATACCGACGTAGGCGTTGGTGAGGAGCGGCGGCACGGCGAAGAGCACGAGCGCGATGACCGTCGGCCACTGCCCGTGCGTCCCGATGGGGGTGAGCAGCAGCAGGACCAGTACGGCGAAGGTGGGCACGGCCCGGCCGACGTTGGAGAGGTTGACGGCGAGCGCGCCGCCCTTGCCGAGGTGGCCCAGGACGAGGGCGACGGGCAGCGCGATCAGGCAGCTGATGAGCAGACAGACGACGGTGAGGTAGAGGTGTTCGCCGAGCCGGTTCCCGACGCCGTCGGGGCCGGACCAGTGGGCGGCGGTGGTGAGCCAGGACCAGGTGTCGGAGAGGGTGTTCACGTCCGCGCCCCCCTGCTGGGCGTGTTCACGCCCGCCTCCGGGCCCAGGGTGTCAGCAGCCGTCCCGCTCCCAGGAGCAGCAGGTCCGCGGCGACGGCGATGACGACGCACAGGACGGAGGCGGTCAGCACCTGGGCCTTGAAGTAGGTGTTCATGCCGGAGTAGATGAGGTTGCCGAGTCCCCCGTGGCCGACGATCGCCCCGATGGTGACCAGGGAGACCGCGGATACGGTGGCGATGCGCAGCCCGGCCATCGCGGCGGGCAGGGCGAGCGGGAGCTCCACGGCGATGAGCAGACGCAGCGGCCCGTAGCCCATGCCGCGTGCGGCCTGCCGGGTCTCCTCGGGGACGGCCCTGAGCCCGGCCAGGATGTTGCGGACGAGCAGCGTCAGGGAGTAGAGGACGAGCCCCGCGATCACCAGCGCGGCCGAGAGTCCGTACAGCGGCAGCAGCAGGGAGAACATCGCGAGCGACGGGATCGTGTACAGGACCGTCGTGAGGCCCAGCACCGGGCCGGCCGCCCAGCGCCACCGGCGGGCGGCCACCGCCAGGGGGACGGCGAGCAGGAGTGCGATGGCCACCGAGGCGGCCGTCAGCTGGAGGTGTTGCAGCACCGCGTCCATGAGGATCTCGCGGCGGCTGGAGAGGTAGGCCCCGCAGATCCACTCGTTACGGGCGAGGCAGTCGTCCGGGGGCGCCGTCACCCGTCCATTCGAGCGCGGCAGCCGTTCCGTCGCGCGTCAGGGGCCGCCGTTCGAGGGGTTTGAGCGAATGCTCAAACCCCTCGTGGCCGCCCCGGGGGCACGCATGGGCCTGTTACCCCCGTCGCCCCGTACAACCCGCTGCCTGCGCAGACCGCCCGGTCGTCCCGCCGTCGCCCCGTCCCTCCTCGCCCGCCTGGAGCGGAATGCGGAACGACCTGGGCTCCCCGAGCAACCCTCCTCGCCGGGCCGCCGTCTTGATCCATGACAGGACGGTGCGCCGCGTGTGACGTGCGGCGCCCAACCCCCACAAGATCCGGGCCCGCACGACCGCCGGACTATACCTCCCGCGTATACATGGAAGGTATAGTCAGCGCGCCGCGGGCCCGGCACCGCGCGGAAGGCCCCCATGCAGACCAAGGCACTGGCGCCCGAGTACCAGGGAGCACTCACCAAGATGTCGGTGAACGCCTCCCTCACCGACGTACTGGCCGAAGGCGTACGCCACCTGAGGCAGGCCGAGCTCTCCGGATCGCAGGAGGAGGTGGCGCGTTCGGGCCTCGCCGTGGCCGAGGCGCACCGCAGGCTCGGACAGGTCGCGGAGGCCGACCGGGCCTGGAAGGCCAGCTACCGGGCCGCGCGGACGGCCGGGAACACCGGGGCGATGGCGTGGGCACTGTGGAGCGGGGGCACGCTGGCACGCCAACGCGGTTCGCTGCGCCTCGCGTTCAGGCTGCTCGGTCTCGCGGCGGAGCTGGGGAAGCGGGGCGGGGACGTGGTCGCCCGGGGCTATTCGCTGGCCGGTCTCGCCGAGACCGGACGGATCCAGGGCGACTACGCGACCGTCGCGACGCTGCACGAACAGCTGCTGGCGGAGGCCCGTGCCCGGGGCGAGGCCCGGCACACCGTCTGGGCGCTGGAGGGCATCGCGCAGATCCACCGCAACACCGGTTCGCTGGATACCGCGTTGGAGATGTTCGAGGAGGCGGCCGTCCTGTCGGGAGACGCGGACGACCGGCGTGGCCGGGCCTGGGCCCTGCGCGGCATCGCGGACATCGTCTCCCTCCGGGACGGGGCGACCGGGCGCGCACTCGACCTGCTCTCCGAGGCCGAGACGACCTGCCGCGAGATGAACCTCTCCAGCGCCCTGGCGTACAACCACAAGATGCGGGCCAACGTGCTGTTCCGCGCCGGGCGGTACGAGGAGGCGCGCGAGGTGTACGAGCAGGCGCTCGGGGAGTTCCGTGCGATGGACGAGCCGCGGGGCGAGGCGCTGGCCTCCCTCGGCCTGGTCAAGGCGCGGGCCAGGCTCGGCCGGGACCGCGAGGCCACCGCCGCCGAGCTGGACGAACTGCGCGGCAGGCTGAGCCGGATCGGGCTGCTCAACGCCCGGGAGATGGTCGAGAAGGCGTACGCCGAACTCGGCGTGGAACCGGCCTCCGCGGGCGAGAGGGACGGCCGCCGATGACGCTCTCCACGACCAGCCGGGCGAGCGCACCGCAGATACTGGACCGCTGCCGCGAACTGGTGCGCCCGGCCCTGGTGGAGTCGGTGGGGCGGCTGCACCCCTGGCACGCGGAGACGGCGGCCTTCTCGCTGGGCTGGAACGGGACCGGCGGCGAGTCGGCGCCCGGATCGCAGGGCAAGGGGGTCCGCCAGGCGCTCGCGGTGCTCGGCGCGGAGGCCGCGGGTGGGAGCGGGGCGGACGCGGTGCTCGGCGCGGTGGCCGTCGAGCTGATCCACACCTTCTCGCTGATCCACGACGACATCATGGACGGGGACGAGACCCGTCGTCGCCGGCCGACGCTGTGGAAGGCGTACGGCACGGGCCCGGCCGTCCTCGCGGGGGACGCCCTGTTCGCGCTGGCCGTCTCCACGCTGGCGGAGGCTCCCGGGCCGGGCGGCGCGGCGGCGGTCCGGCGACTGGCGGGCGCGCTGGGCGATCTGGTGAGCGGTCAGGCGCAGGACCTGCTGTTCGAGTCCCGGCCGTGGACCGGGCCGGGGGCGGTCCTGCCGCACGAGTACCGGTCGATGGCGACCCAGAAGACGGGCTCCCTGCTCGGTTGCGCCGCTGCCCTGGGCGCGGTGCTGGCCGGCGCCCCGGCGAGCACCGTCGAGGCGCTGGACCAGGCGGGGCGGCATGTGGGGGTGGCGTTCCAGGCGGTGGACGACCTGCTCGGGATCTGGGGCGATCCGCAGGTGACCGGCAAGCCGGTACACAGCGACCTGCGGCGGCTCAAGAAGACGTACCCGGTGCTCGCGGCCCTCTCCGCCGATCACCCGGCGGCCCGGCGTCTCGACGCGCTGCTCACCTCCGCCGGGCCGCTCGACGACCCGACCGCGCGCCGTGCGGCCGAGCTGATCGACGAGGCAGGGGGGCGGCGGGCCGCGGTCGCCGAGGCGCAGGAGCACCTGGCGGCGGCCCGCGCCTGTCTGGACCGGGTTCCGCTGGCGGAGGGCGCGCGTGGCGATCTGCTCACGCTGATCCCGTACCTCGTGGACCGCACCGGCTGACCCGTGGCCGCCCGCCGGAAAACGGCGGGCGGCCACGGTCCCGCGTACGGCACGATGGGCCCGGGCGTGTCTTCGCCCACGCACCCGCCACGACGACGTGAGGACTCCCCGGCGTGACTGCTCTTCCCGCTCCCGTCACAGCGCTGCTCGTCGTCGACGTCCAGTCTGCGTTCGTCGCGGGGGACGCGGCCGTGCCCGACGCGCCCCGGCTGCTGGACCGGGTGACGGATCTGATCGGGCGGGCCCGGGAGGCCGGGGCGCTCGTCGTCCACCTGCAGAACGACGGCCCGGCCGGACAGTCCGACGAGCCGGGGACGCCCGGGTGGGAGCTGCACCTGCCCGTGCGCACCGGGCCGGCCGAGACCGTGATCCGCAAGAGCGAGGACGACGGCTTCGAGGAGACGTCGCTGGAGGCCGAGCTGCGAGCGGCGGGCGTCCGGGCGCTCGCCATCTGCGGGGTGATGTCGGAGATGTGCGTGCTCGCCACCGCCCGCCGGGCCCTGGAGCTGGACTACCGGGTCGTCCTGCCCCATGACGCCCACGCCACGTACGACATCCCCGCCGCGCCGGACATCAGTGACGTGGTGCCGGCGGCCATGGCGTCACGGGTGGCCGAATGGGCTCTGGGCGACGAGGTGGAAATCGTGGCGCGCGCCGCGACCGTCTCTTTCGCCACTGCGTCCGCCACCACGAGAACGGCCTAGCCGGCCGATAGATGGTGCCGCCATCCGGTGCGGCGATCGGCGCAGTACGGCATGCCGGAAAACGGCTGAAGATATAAGCGGCCGGATGCGTACGGATCACCTCCGCCATTCCGTGCCAGCACTCTTGGCAAGCCCTTTCACCTGCTGCCCGTGAAGGGCCGACGGTCCTACGTCGATCTGCTGCGCGACCACCCGAACGGCCCTCCTTCACGCGTCATCCCCCTGTGATCGTATGAGCGAGTCACGCGCACGATTTCGCCACAACTCTGCCAAAGTGCACTTCGGCTTAGACCCCCAATTGCCGGTGGGGCTTACTCACCGGATTGAGCGAAGAGAGCCGTCGTGCTGCACATGCGTCGTACTGAAGAAAGCCAATTGACGGTCCTTCATCTGGTTCAGCCCGTGGACGGCGGAGTGGCCCGGGTCGTCACCGATCTCGTCAGGGCCCAGGCCGGGTCCGGGCTGCGCCCCGTGGTGGCCTGCCCGCCCGGCAGCCCGCTGGCCCTCGGGGCGGCGGCCGCGGGCGCCGAGGTCCATGGCTGGTCCGTCACCCGTGCCCCCGGGCCCCGGCTGGCCGGTGAGGTGGCCGCCGCGGGCCGGATCGTCCGCGTGAGCCGCCCGCACGTGGTGCACGCCCACAGCGCCAAGGCGGGACTGGCCGGCCGGATCGCGGTACGCGGCCGGATCCCCACCGTGTTCCAGCCGCACGCCTGGTCGTTCGAGGCGGTCGGCGGGCGCGCCACACAACTCGCTCTCGGCTGGGAGCGGTTCGGCGCGCGCTGGGCCGATCACATCCTGTGCGTCAGCGAGTCCGAACGCCGCACCGGACAGGAGGCGGGCATCGCCGCCCGCTGGTCGGTCATCCACAACGGCATCGACCTCGACCGTTTCCGTCCCGGCGGAAGCGGGGACCGCGCGGAGGCCCGCGCCTCGCTGCCCTTCCTGGGGGGCGTCGGCGCGGACGCCCCGCTGGTCGTCTGCGTCGGGCGGCTGACCCGGCAGAAGGGGCAGGACGTGCTGCTGCGGGCCTGGCGCCGGATGCCTGCGGCCGGGGCCCGTCTGGTGCTGGTGGGGGACGGGCCCGACCGGCACGGACTGGAGGCATCGGCGCCGCCGGGCGTGCTGTTCACCGGAGCCTGCGAGGACGTGCGGCCGTATATCCACGCGGCGGACGTCCTGGTGCTGCCCTCCCGCTGGGAGGGCATGGCACTGGCCCCGCTGGAGGCCATGGCCTGCGGGCGCCCCGTCGTGATGACCGACGTGAACGGGGCGCGGGAGAGCCTGCCGCCCGGCCACGAGGACCACTGTCTGGTGCCTCCGGAGGATCCGGCGGCACTGGCCGCGGCGCTGACCGCCCTGCTCGCCGACCGGGAGCTGCGCGACGCGCTGTCCCGCCGGGCCCTGCGCCACGCCCGGGCTGCCTTCGACGTCCGACGGACCGCGGGGGCCGTCGCCGGTCTCTACCAGGAACTGGTCGGCGTGTCCGGCCCCACGAGGAAGCGCACCGAGCGATGACGATGGAGAGTGCACCGGTTCCCGGCGCTGGTCAGGCAACAGCCGTGCAGGCTCACACGGTTCATCCGCCGCGAAGAGGCGGCGGCGGTGCGCAGGCGCGGCCCGGCAAGCGCCGGACCGTCCGGTACGGCCGTCTCGCGCCGCTCCTGTGTGTGGACGCCCTGGCCCCGGCCGTGACGTTCGCCCTGGTCGTCCCGGCCCCGTGGCCCTGGATGCTGGTGGCCGTCCAGGCGGTGGCGCAGGTGCTGCTCTTCGCCCGGCGCGGCCTGCACCGGATGCGCCTGTCCCCCTCGGTCCTCTCCGAACTCCCCGCCCTGCTCGGCCTCACCCTCCTCCAGTGGTACGTGACGATGGAGGTGCTGGCCGCCTGGGCGCCGCACCAGGCGATCAGCTGGACGGTGCTGGCGTACGGGGCCGCCACGCAGACCGCGCTGACCTGCGCGGGACGCGCGTCCGTGTACCGGGCGCGGCGGTGGGCCGCGGTCCGCCGCCCGCTGTCCACGCTGGTCGTGGGTCAGGGGCCCCTGACCCGTCAGGTGACGGCCGCCCTGTACGACCACCCCGCCTACGGGCTGCGGCCGGTCGGTCTGGTCGCGCCCCCGGCGTCCGGGGGCGAGAAGCTGCCGACGGGCTCCGGCCCCGTGCGGCTGCCGGTCCTGGCCGCGCCCCAGGAGGTGCGGCGAGCCGTCGTCCAGAACAGCGTGCGGCACGCGGTGTTCACGGCGCCGCCCGAGTCCACCCCGGACGGCGCCGCTCTCTTCGCTCTGCTCACCGGTCACGGCTGCCGGGTGTGGCTGGTCACCGGTCCCGGCGCCGTCGCGGGGCTCCCGGCGGGAGGCCGCCCCGATCACCTGTGGGGTTTCACCGTCCAGCCGCTGAACGACAGGGCGAACCGTCCTCTCGGCCACCGGGCGAAACGGGCGATGGACGCCGCCCTGGCCGCGGTCGGACTGCTGCTGGCGGCCCCGGTGATGGCGGCCTGTGCCGTGGCCGTGCGGCTCTCCGACGGGCCCGGCGTGATCTTCCGTCAGGAACGCGTCGGCCGGCACGGACGCCCCTTCGTCCTGCTGAAGTTCCGTACGCTGCGGCCCGCGGACGTTCAGGAGTCGGCCACCCGCTGGAACGTCGCGTCCGACGGGCGGATGAGTCGCGTCGGCCGCGTGCTGCGCCGGACCTCCCTCGACGAGTTGCCCCAGCTGTGGAACGTCCTGCGGGGCGATATGAGCATGGTCGGCCCGCGCCCCGAACGCCCCTTCTTCGTGGCGCAGTTCAGCCGCGCCCATCCCGGCTATCAGGCCCGCCACCGGATGCCCGTGGGCATCACGGGTCTGGCCCAGGTGAACGGGTTGCGCGGCGACACCTCGATCGAGGAGCGCGCCCGCTTCGACAACCGCTACATCGAGACCTGGTCGCTGTGGCAGGACGCGTGCGTGCTCGCGCGGACCGCGGGTTCCCTGTTCCGGCTCGGAGGCAGCTGAGCATGGCCGCTGTGCTGACCCCGCCCGCGCCGTCGACGGCGGCCTGGCCCCGCGCCGCCACCCGCCGCTCCCCGTGGGGTGGCTGGCGCAGCCGTTGGCCGCTGCTGCCGCTGGTCGCGACCGTCCTGCTGCCCGCCCTGCCCTCCGGGGCCTCCGGTGGGGGCGGCCCGGCCGACGTGGCATCCGGCCTCGCGGTGCTGGTGTGCGTGGGACGGCTGCTGTATCTGCGGCAGCGTCCGCTGAGCGCCACCGCCGCGCTGGTCCTGGGCCTGCCCGCCGTGGGTTTCGCGGTGGCCACGATCACCGCGGCGGACCCGGCCGCGGCCCTGCCGGGGCTGGTCCGCCATCTCCAGGTCTTCGTCCTCGTACCGATCGCCGTGTACCTGCTGCTCCGGGACGCCCACGGGTTCCGGATCGTCGCCGGCTCGCTCGTCCTCCTGGCGACCGTGCAGGGCGTCACGGGCGTCCACCAGTACGTCACCGGGACGGGCGCCTCCTACATGGGCGAGGACGTCCGGGCGGTCGGCACGTTCGGGCCCAGCGACATCATGGGGATGGCGACCGTCGTCGCCTACGGGCTGCTCGCCGCCGCGGCCTGTGTCCTGCGTACGCCGCGGAACGCCCCGGCCTGGCTGCGGCCCTGTGCCGCCGTCCTGGCCGTCGCCCTGATCGTGCCCCTGACGCTGTCGTTCAGCCGGGGCGTGTGGATCGCCACGGGCGTCGCGGTCCTCGTCGCCCTGACGCTGGCCGGGCGGCGGCAGGCCTGGACGTCGCTGGCCGTGCTGGGCGCCGCCGGGGTGGTCCTGGTCGGCGGGTTCGGCATCGGCTCCGAGATGATCGCGGACCGGGCCGCCAGCGTGACCCGGGTGGCCAGCACCCCGGACCGGTCGGTCAGCGACCGCTACGCGATGTGGAGCGCGGCGGGCGCGATGTGGCGGGAGCGGCCGGCCGCCGGGGTCGGCCTCAAGGGGTTCCCCGCGCACCGTGACGGACACGCCTCCATCGGGCTCTCCTCCGGCAGCGACACGGCCGGGGCGGGCCAGGAGTTCCGCCGGCAGGCGCTCCTCTCCCCGCACAACATGTATCTCCTCGTCCTCAGCGAGCAGGGCCTCATCGGTCTGACCGCGCTCGTCGGCAGCTGGGCGGCGATCCTGGTCGGCGCGGTCCGCAGACTGTACGTCGCCCGCTCGCGCGGACACGCGGCCCTGGACTGCGGGCTGGTAGCGGTGGCCCTGATGACCTGGCAGAGCGTCAACTTCCTGTACGCGGACATCGGCGGGCCCACCACGGTGCTGAGCGGGGTCGTGCTGGGGCTGGCCGCCTGGTGGGCGCTGGCCGGTCCTGACCGGGCGAGCGCCGCATGAGCGACACCGGCACGGGGACGGGGACGGAGGCCGAGGCGCGTCCGGCGGGCGCGGCGGCCCCGCCGCCGCGCCCGGCCCCGGGAGGAGGAGCCGAAGAGTCCCTCTCCCCCGGCGTCGCACCCGGGACGGCCGGCGGCGAGGCGCCCCGGCTCGGGTCCTTCCTCGCCCGGGCGGCGGCGGCCACGGCGGTGCTGACCGTGGTGGGGGCCGTCCTCGGTCTGGTGCGGGACCAGGCCATCGCCCGGTACTTCGGGGCGAGCGACGCGAGCGACGCCTTCCTGATCGCCTGGACCGTGCCCGAGATGGCGGCGACGCTGCTGATCGAGGACGGGATGGCGCTCCTCCTGGTCCCCGCGTTCAGTCTCGCCCTGACCCGGCGGGCGGCGGCCGGGGAGGCTCCCGGATCCGACCCCGTACGGGATCTGGTGGCGGCCACGCTCCCCCGGCTGTTCCTCCTGCTCTCCGGCGGCGCGGCGCTGCTGGTCGCGGGCGCCCCGTGGGTCGTGGGCGTGCTGGCCCCGGGCCTCGCCGATCCGCGGCTCGCGGTGGACTGCACGCGGCTGACCGCGGTCACCGTCCTCACCTTCGGGATCACCGGCTACTTCAGCGCCGCGCTGCGCGCGCACCGCAGCTTCCTGCCGCCCGCCGGGGTCTATGCCGCGTACAACCTCGGCATCATCGGGATGACGCTGGCGCTGCACGCGACGTGGGGGGTACGGGCGGCGGCGGTGGGGGTCGCGGTCGGCAGTGTGCTGATGATCCTGACCCAACTGCCCATGTTCCTGCGGCTGGTGCCGCTCGCGCGGCCCCGGCTGCCGAGGTTGCGGCGGGGTCGGCGTGCGGCGCGGGCCGTTCCGCTGCTGGGCTTCGCGGTGCTGGCCCCGGTGGTCCTGTTCGTGGTGAGCCGTCAGTCCCAGGTGCTGGTCGAGCGGTTCCTGGCCTCCACGCTGCCGGCGGGCGCGATCTCGCATCTGAACTACGCGCAGAAGGTCGCGCAGCTGCCGATGGTGCTGTCGCTGATGATCTGCACGGTGACCTTCCCGGTGGTCGCGCAGGCCATGGCCGCGGGGGACCGGGAGAAGGCCCGGCTGCGCGTCGAGCGGGACCTGGCGCTCGCCGGGATGGTGGTGCTGCTCGGCACGGCGGTCGTCCTCGGCTACGCGCCCCGGATCGTCGAGGTCCTCTTCCAGCGCGGCGCGTTCGACGCCGCCGACACCGCGTCCACCGCCCAGGTGATGCGGGTGTACGCACTGGGGCTGCTCGGCCACTGTCTGGTCGGCGCGCTGAGCCGCCCGTTCTTCTCGTCCGGGCGGCCCACCTGGTTCCCGGCGTTCGCCATGGGCACCGGGCTGCTGGTCACGATGGGGGCCGGGTACGCCCTGACGTACCGCTTCGGCGTGGACGGCATCGCGACCGCCAACGCGATCGGGATCAGCACGACGGCGCTGCTGCTCCTCATGGGCCTCGGCACCCGGGTGGTGCCGATCCGGACGCGGGCCGTGGCCCTCTCGCTGGGCCGGCTCACCGGGGCGTCGCTGGCGGCGGGCACGGCCGGCTGGGCCTGCGCCCCTCTCGTCCCCGATCCGGTGCTGAGTCTGGCCGCCGGGTGTCTTCTCGTCCCCGCCGTGTTCTTCCTGACCGGGCTCGCCCTGCGCTCGCCCGAGGTCGTCTCCCTGCTGGCACTCACCCGACGGAGGTTCCTTGATGGCCGCTGAATCCTCGGCACACCGCGCCGACGCTCCCTCGTCCCGGCTCCGCCCGCACCCCCACACCCGCCGTCGGCCGTGGATCCTCACGTACCACTCGGTAACGGACCCGAGCGACGATCCGTACGGCATCACCGTCTCCCCCGACCGCCTCGACGAGCAGCTGTCCTGGCTGCGCGGCCGGCGGCTGACGGGGGTGGGGGTGTCCGAGCTGCTGCGCGCGGGGGACGCGGGGCGGCGCGGCCTGGTCGGGCTGACCTTCGACGACGGGTACGCGGACTTCCTCGACGAGGCGCTGCCGGTGCTGCGCAAGCACGGCTTCCGGGCGACGGTCTTCGTCCTCCCGGGCCGGCCGGGGGGTGTCAACGAGTGGGATCCGCTCGGCCCGCGCAAGCCGCTGCTCACCCAGGACGGCGTCCGGCGGGTCGCCGCGGCGGGCATGGAGGTCGGCTCGCACGGTCTGTACCACCAGGACCTGACGGCCCTTCCGGACGAGGAGCTGCGCCGGGAGACCGCCCGCAGCCGGGAGCTGATCGGCGATCTCACCGGGTCGCTCCCGGAGGGCTTCTGCTACCCGTACGGCATCCTCGACCGCCGGGTCACCGAGGCCGCGCGCTCGGCGGGCTACGGCTACGCGTGCGCGCTGGCTCCCGGCCCGCTGCTCAGCCGGTTCGCGCTGCCCCGCACCCACATCAGCCAGGCGGACCGGGGGGTGCGCCTGTGGGCGAAGGACCTGCGGCACGGGCTGCGGCAGGTGGCGGCGCCCGGTGCGGGCACCCGGGCCGCCGTGCCGGTGCGGACGGGCGGCCCGCGGTGAGGGCGCTGCACGTCATCACCGGGCTCGGGGTCGGCGGCGCCGAGCGGCAGTTGCGGCTGCTGCTGCGGCATCTGCCGGTGGAGTGCGATGTCGTGACGCTCACCAACCCGGGGGCGGTGGCCGAGGAGCTGCGGTCCGACGGCATCCGGGTGACCCACCTCGGGATGCGCGGCAACCGGGACCTCACCGCCGTCGGAAGGCTGGCCCGGCTGATCCGCGACGGCCGCTACGACGTGGTCCACACGCATCTGTACCGGGCCTGTGTGTACGGCAGGATCGCGGCCCGGCTCGCCGGGACCCGGGCCACCGTCGCGACCGAGCACTCCCTGGGGCGGGCCAAGATCGAGGGCCGCCCCCTCACCCGCCCCGTCCGCGCCCTCTACCTCGCGACCGAACGCCTCGGGGCGGCGACCGTCGCCGTCTCCTCCACCGTGGCCGGCCGGCTGCGGGACTGGGGGGTGCCGGCCGACCGGATCCGGCTGGTGCCGAACGGCATCGACGCTGACCGGTTCCGCTTCGACGCGGGACGTAGGGCGTCCGTGCGGGCGGAACTGGGCGTCCCCGACGGGGCGTTCGTCGTCGGCGGGGTCGGGCGGCTGGTGCCGGGCAAGCGGTTCGACGTGCTGATCCGCGCGGTCGCCGCTCTGCCGGAGGCCCGCCTGCTGCTGGCCGGGGACGGTCCGGAGGCCGGGGCGCTGCGGGCGCTGGCCCTGCGCCTGGGGGCCGTGGACCGGATCCGGTTCCTCGGGGAGTGCGACGAGCACGGGGACGGTCCGGTTCCGGGGGTGCCGGCGCTGCTGAGCGCCCTGGACGCCTTCGTCTCCACGTCCCGCGAGGAGTCCTTCGGGCTCGCCGCCGTGGAGGCGCTCGCCGCCGGACTGCCCGTGCTCCACGACGCCTGCCCGGCCATCGACGACCTGCCCGCCGCCCATGCCCCGGGCGCCACCCGGATCGCCGGGAGCCCCGAGGAGCTGACGGCCCGGCTGCGGCAGCGGATACAGGCCGGCGAGGACCGGCGCCCGCCGCCCCGGGCCGTCGGCCATTACGACATCAGGCGCAGCAGCGAGCGCCTGATGGACGTGTACGCGTACGCCCTCGACACCGCCCCACCGAACCGGAGAGCCCTTTCATGACCGACTCACCCGAGCAGCAGCGCCGACATGTCGTCGTCCGTCGGCTGCGCACCGCCCTCGCCCGGCTGCCGCACTGGTGGCCGCTGCCCGTCTCCGTACTGATCGGCACCGCGTCCGGGCTCTCGTACAGTGCGCTCGCCGCGGACCGGTACGAGGCCACCAGCTATGCGATGGCGGTCGCCGAGGGCGAGACGGACCCCTCGGCGGCCCTGGGGTACGCCCAGTCGTACGGGCGGCTGACGACGAGCGACGCGACGCTCTCGTACGCCCGGGGCGCGGCCGGCGAACCGGTGCGTGAGCTGCGGTCCCACGTCCGGTCGGAGACCTCTCCCGACTCGCCGATGATCGCGGTGACGGGCACGTCCGAGGACCGGCACAAGGCGGCCGACATCGCCAACGCGGTCATCGAGGCCGTCATCGTGAGCAGCGGCCATGTCTCCAAGGACACCGGGGTGAAGCTGATCAAGTTCACCCACGCGATGACGCCGGACCAGCCCATCTCGCCGTCCGTGCCGCTGGGCGCCGCCGTGGGGGCCGCGACGGGCGGGCTGCTGGGCGGCCTCGTGCTGGTGGTCCGGCCGCGCCGGGCGGGCCGGACCTTCCCGGCGCAGGTTCCCGCACCGACGGCCGGGGGCGGCAACGTCGCCCAGGACGACCGGGAGCTCGTCCGATGACGGGGCCCCGGGCGGGCGGCCTCTCCGTGACCCTGTGCCGGGACTTCGGGGAGTTCGGCGCGCTCGCCGGGGAGTGGGACGCGCTGCACAGCCGCTGCGCCACCGCGACCCCGTTCCAGAGCCACGCCTGGCTGCACTCGTGGTGGATCTCCTACGGTCAGGAGGGCCGGCTGCGGGTGCTGCTGGTCCGCCGGGCGGGGCGGCTGATCGGGGCGGCGCCGCTGATGCTGGTGCACCGTCCGATGCCGCTGCTCGTCCCGATGGGCGGGGCGATCTCCGACTTCTTCGACATCCTTCTGGACGAGGA
Organism: Streptomyces sp. CNB091; assembly: GCF_000377965.1. Classification (NCBI taxonomy): domain Bacteria; kingdom Bacillati; phylum Actinomycetota; class Actinomycetes; order Kitasatosporales; family Streptomycetaceae; genus Streptomyces; species Streptomyces sp. CNB091. Next base: position 783,592 of record NZ_KB898990.1, on the reverse strand, counting down.
GGAGGCCGGTTACGCGGTGGGGGCGCTGGGACGCGGTCTGGACCGGGCGGCCCGGCACACCGTGGTGGACCTGCGGGAGGTCAGGCCCGACGCGTCGGCGCAGTTGCTGTTCGGGCGGTGGGCCGGGGCCCGGAGCCGGCTCACGGACTCGACGTGCATGGAGCTGCCGGCCGTGCCGCTGGGCGACGCCGTGGCACGGCTCACGGGCTCGCGAGGCCAGCGGCTGCGTTCCAAGCTGCGCAAGGTCGACGCCCTGGGCGTCGAGGCGCGCCGGATCCCGAGGGAGGGGGTGCCGGCCGCGATCGGCACGCTGCTGCGGCTGCACGAGCGGCAGTGGGAGGGCCGGGCGGTCAACCCCGAGCATCTCCGGGCGCGGTTCTCGGACCATCTGATCCGGTCGGTGGGGCGGATGGTGGGTGACGGTACGGCGGCCATGACCGAGTTCCGGCTGAACGGCGAGGTGGTGGCGTCCAACCTGTCGTTGCAGTCCGGACGGCTGACGGGCGGCTATCTGTACGGTGCGGACCCGGCGCTGCGCGAGCGGAAGGTCGATGTGTCGACGTTGCTGCTGCGCGAGGTCGCCCAGCAGGCCTCGGACGGTGGGCGCGCGGTGCTGAGCCTGCTGCGCGGTGCGGAGAGCTACAAGAACCACTGGGGGCCGGTGCCGGTGGTCAACCAGCGGCTGCTGCTGGCGCGGCCGGGCCTGGAGCCGCTGCTGCGGCTGCGTGAGTCGCAGGTGGCGGTACGGGAGCGGGCGGTGGAGACCGTGAAGGCCCGGTTCCCGGCGGCGCGGGACTGGCACGAGCGGTTGACGGGACTGCCGGTGATCGGGCGCTGACGGGCCGGGCGTACGCCGGACAGGGGCGTCGGAGATATCACCTATGCGCTGATCCGTTACCGTCCGGCCTCTCCCGCGTTGTCAGGGGGTGCGGGCCTCGCGTCCGCAGCACACCCCCTATCTGTTCTAGGAGTTCCGAATGTCTCGTATGACGAAGGTCGCCGCAGTCATGGCCGGCACCGGCGCCCTGATCGCCGGCGGCGCCGGCATGGCGTCCGCGGACGCCGGCGCGCAGGGCCTCGCCGCCGCCTCCCCCGGCGTCGGCTCGGGCAACGTGGTCCAGGTCCCCGTGCACGTGCCGGTGAACCTCTGCGGCAACACGATCAACGTGATCGGCCTGCTGAACCCGGCCTTCGGCAACACCTGCGTCAACGCCGACGGCGGCCACCACGACAAGGGCGGCTACGGCTACGGCCGCTGATCTCCCGTAGTACCGGAACGGCCGGCTCCCTCCTCGCGGAGGGGGCCGGCCGTTCCTCCGTCCGGGCTCAGGCGTAGCGGTAGAGCTTGCCGTGGTCGAGGAGTCTCCTCGGGGTCACGCCCCAGGGGGGCATCGCGTCGTCGAGGCCGAAGACGTAGTCGCGGTCCGGGCCGGGCGAGGAGGGCTTGCGGCCCGGCAGGTAGGCGGAGTTCGGGTGTGCCTTGCGCCACCGGTCCCACAGCAGGTCGATGAAGGAGTGGTGGAGCCAGAACACCGGGTCCTCGGGGGAGGCCGCGCCCGCCATCGGGCCGCCGACCCACTGGTGTACCCGGTTGTGGAGGCCCACCCCGCGCACGCCCCGGATCCCCCACCCCTCGACGCGGTTGCGGAAGCCCTCGGCGCAGACGCTGTTCCAGGGCTCGGTGTCGTAGACGGGGTCCTTGAGCGCCCGCGCCAGGTCGTTCCTGGTGGGGAGGGAGACCGGGTCGCGGCCGGGTCTGCCGAAGTTGCGGGTGAGGTAGTGCTCGTCGGTGACGCCCCTGCCGACGCTCCAGTTGCCCGCTCCGTAGGCGAACGCCCCGGTGGTGACCTGCCGGTCGCCCTGTCTGCCGTTGCCGCCGAGGAAGTCCTCCGCCCAGAGTGACGAGGTCGGCTTGTCGTCCTGGGTCCAGTCCCAGTACGGGACGCTGACGCGCGCGTCCACGCCCCGGAGCGCCTTCTCGAACTCCAGCAGGTACTGGCGGTGCCAGGGGAAGAACGAGGACGTCATGTGCGCCGGGCGCGGCCGCCGCTCGGTGTCCATGACGTAGTACTCCCGGTGCATGACGACGAAGTCGTCGTAGCGGCCCGAGCGCTTCAGTTTCAGGATCGCGTCGACGAGCCGGCGCTTCTCGGTGCGCGTGAGGTCGCGCTGGTTCTTGCGGGTGTACACCGGTGCTGGTCCTCCTGGTTCACATGCGGTGCGCGGCGGGGTGCGCGAGTTGGGCGGCTCCGAGCTCGTCGACGGCGGCACGGGCCGCCTCCAGCAGCGTCGGGTACGACTCGTAGTGCCGGACGTCGCTCAGATAGGTGCCGTCCGCCCGCCTCATGACGTGCAGGGGCCTGCCGTCGATGCGGACCTCGGCGACCGGTCCGGCGGCGATCGCGACCCGGTCGTCGTCCGTGGCGCCGGCGGGGACGACGGCGGTCGCCGTCGCCCGGATCTCCCTGCCCCGGTACGTCTCGGCGAACTCCTCCGCCTCGGGTGCGGGGCGGGATCCGGTGCCGGATGCGGGTGCCCGGGGCACGGGCCGGACCGCGGCGGCCCGCTCACGGCCGAGCAGCGGGAGCAGGGCGCCCGCGGTGCCCGTGACCACTGCGGCGGTGAAGGCTCCGCGCAGGACGATCCGGCGGGAGGGAACGCGGGTGCCGCCCGGTTTCGCGGGGGTGGGGCTCATGGGATGTCTGCCTGCCTCTCGTTGACTCGCCTCGTCGACTCGTGACTCGCTCACTCGTCCGAGGGACTTCTGATGGTGATGTTGACAACGAGGCGGGGGCGGAACAGTTCTCGTGCGTGCGGCGTACGGCGCACACTCGCCGGCTCCGTTCCGTCAAACGCGTGAGGGTGCGGGCTCATCGGGCGCGACGGGCCGCGTCGATGAGGCTCCTCGCGGCCGGCGGGCCCGACCATGGCCTGGCGAACCGTGGAGGTGATGGGCATGACCGTTCCGTACCAGCTGTCCGGGGACCGTGTACTGCGCGCGGCGGACGTCGATCTGGCCGACCCGGCCTTCTGGCGGCTGCCCCGCCCCGTGAGGCTCAAAGCCTTCGCCCTGCTGCGGGAGCTGGACGCGCCGGTCCTGTTCACTCCGCGGGCCGGTGCCGCGCGCACCGCCGGGAAGCCGTTCCACGCCCTGGTGCGCCATGCGGACGTGCGGACCGCGAGCCGCACGCCCCAGGTGTTCGCGAGCGCTCCGGGGGTCACCACCCCGGAGCCGGCCGGCTGGGCGAAGGCGCTGTTCGGGAACTCGATGGTCAACATGGACGGGCCCGGGCACGCGGCGCTGCGCCGGATCATCTCGCGGCGGTTCACCCCCCGGCTGCTGGCGGACGTCGAGGAGAACGTCGGCCGGCTCGCCGGACGGCTGGTGGACGAGCTGATCGCCGAGCGCCCCCGGGACTTCATGCCGTCGGCGGCCTCGCGGCTGCCGCTGGAGGTGATCTGCGACCTGATGGGCATCCCGGAGGCGTACCGGGCGCGGATCGCGGAGCAGATCGACCACGCATCGGAGCACGTCGGCGTCGAGCGCCGGGGCCGGGCACGGCTGCGCATTCCCGGCCGTGGACTGGCGTCGCTGGCCCGGATGCAGTTCGTCATGGGGCGGCTCGCCCGGGAACGGCGCCGTCACCCCGGGGACGACCTCGTCTCGGCGCTCGTCAGCGCGGACATCGACGGCGAAGCGCTGTCCGGGCGGCAACTCGGGGCCTTCTTCTCGCTGCTGCTGGTGGCGGGGGTGGAGACGACCCGCAACGCCATCGCGCACGGGCTGTTCCTGCTCGACCGGCATCCGGAGCAGCGAGAGCTGCTCCGGTCCGACTTCGACCGGTACATCGGCGGCGCCGTCGACGAGATCGTGCGGCATTCGACGCCGATCATCCAGTTCCGCAGGACTGTCGCCACGGAATGCGCACTGGGCGGCCGTACGTTTCTCCCGGGGGAGAAAGTCGCTCTCATCTACGCGTCGGCCAATCGCGACGAGACGGTTTTCACCCAGCCGGATCGCTTCGACATCACCCAGTCGCCCAATCCGCATCTGGGATACGGCGGCGGGGGCCCGCACCACTGCCTGGGAGCGCATCTGGCGCGGCTCGAAATGGCGGCGCTCTTCCGGGAACTGATCGCCCGCCGTCCCGTCATGCGCAATCTGGGAGATCCGGACCTGGTCGACTCGAATTTCGACAACCGCGTCGGCTCGCTGCCCTTCACGTTCGGCCCCACATTCACCTGAACGGCACGTACGCAACACCGAATACGATAAATGGACTCCTGCACATGCCCCCGGTGCACGATGATGCGACTCTCTCCCCATCAGGCCGAACCGGCCGGAATTCACCGCAGCCAGGAGGAGCAATGCCGGCCAAGCGCCGTTTTATCGTTTCGTGCATCGCGGCGGCTGCTCTCAGCCTCCTGGCGGGCGGCGGCATCGCGGGGCAGTCGCCGCCGGGCACCGATTCCGTCGACGGCGCCGCCCCCGGCGCCCCGGGGGCGGCGAGCAGCACGGCGCACGGCGCGTATCTGGACTACGGGCCCGCAGGGGTCAGCAGGATGGCCGAGCTGTCGCGCTGGCTCGGCGGGGCGGAGCTACGGGTGGGACACACGTACCTGCCGGGCGACCTGTGGGTGAACATCGAGGGGGCGCCCGATTTCCTGGACGCCTGGGCGGAGTGGAGACAGGCGGACCCGGAACGGATGTTCGTCCTGAACGTGCCGATGCTGGAGCGCAACGAGGAGCGGGTCCCGGACGACGAGGTCCGCACCCTGCTCCGGGCGGGCGCGGCCGGAGATTACGACCAGCACTTCGCCCGACTCGCGCAGCGGCTGGTGGAGCTGGGCGTTCCGGACACCGTGATCGTGCTCGGCTGGGAGATGAACGGCACCACGTACACCCATCGGTGCGGCCCCGATCCCGCGTCCTGGAAGGCGTACTGGCAGCGGATCGTCACGGCGATGCGCGCGGTGCCCGGTCAGGACTTCCGCTTCGACTTCACGCCGAGCCGGGGACGGGACGCGGTGCCGTGGACCGAGTGCTACCCGGGCGACGATGTCGTCGACATCATCGGGATGGACTCCTACGACCAGCCGCCCGGCGAGACCTTCGACGACCAGATCACCGACCCGTACGGGCTCCAGAAGCACGTCGACTTCGCCGCGGAGCACGGCAAGCCCATCTCGTTCCCGGAGTGGGGGCTCTTCCGCAACGGCGACAACCCCGAGTACATGCGGCGGATGCTGGAGTGGATCGACCGGCACGAGCCGCTGTACCAGACGGTCACGGACTACTGCCCGCACGGCGTCTGGCAGTGCGAGAGCAATCCGCGGTCGTCGAAGGTGTTCCGGACGATGCTGACCGAGATGGCCGCGCCGGCCGCGCCTGTGACCGGCCCGACACCGACGCCCAGCCACACCCCTACACCTACCGCCGTCCCGACGGATCCGGCGTCCTCCCCGACGGTCCCGCCGTCCGTGGCGCCGTCCCCGGTGGCGCCGGCGCCACCGGGCCCGGGGGCCGGGGCGCCGCCCGCCCGCGAGTGGTGTGTGTCGGTCCCGTTCGGCGACTGGCTGGGCCCGTGGCTGCGGGAGCGCGAGATCTGCTTCCGCCACTGATCCCGGCATCCCAGGCATCCCGGGCGTGGAAACGGCTCCGGCCCTCCTGTCGGAGCCGGAGCCGTCCACCCACACGGGTCCAGCGCGGGGGCAGGTGGACAAGCAACCGCTTGTCATCTCCACCAACGCGGACACGGCCCGCTCCGTCACGCCGCCGAACGAGGGACAGCCCCCGCGCCCGGACTCCGCACCGGGCGCGGTCCGGGGCGACGAGCGACCATGGAAACCTACAGAGGGTGGTGAGGTGCAATGGCATCCGCCGACGAGGGCTCCCCGGCGGAGCCCGGCCCGCTGCCCTCCGGGGACGGGCTCGGACCGGCGCGGACGACCGACGGCGCGGCGGCGGTGATCGCCGGAGACGGCACGGTCATCGGCTGGACCCGCGGGGCCGAGGCGCTGCTCGGGTATCCGGCGGCCGAGGTGGTCGGCCGGTCCGCCTCCCGGATCCTCACGAGCCCTCCGGACGCCCGGCGGACGGCCGCGGTGGCCGCCCGCTGCCGGGCCGGTTCGGGGTGGAGCGGACTGGTCCCCCTGCGGGCCCGGGACGGCCGGTCGCTGGACATCGACGTACGGGCCACCGCCTCGTTCCTGATCGCCGGGCGGGAGGGCTTCCTGGTGTCCGGGCGGGAACTCACCCCGCACTGGACGATGCGCGGGTCCGTGGTCGACGGCTTCCTGGCCCGGTCGCCGGTCGGCATGGCGGTGCTCGACCCCGACCTGCGCTACCTCTGGCTGAACGACACCCTGGTACGGGTCGACGGCGTGCCCCGGGAACAGCGTCTGGGACGTCGGCCGAGCGAGGTGCTGCCCGGGGAACTGGCGACACCCATCGAGCGGTTGATGCGGCAGGCCCTGTCGACCGGCGAGGCGATCACGGACTACGAGTACCTGGGCTGGAGCCGGCCCGATCCGCGCCGCCGGCGGGCGTTCGCGAGCTCGTTCTTCCCGCTGGCCGACGCCGGGGGCCGGTGGATCGGCATCGGCTGCATGGTCCTCGACGTCACCGACCGGTGGAACGCCCGCCGGCTGCTCGCGCTGGTGAACGAGGCCGGAGCGAGTATCGGCAGCACCCTGGACGTACAGCGCACGGCACAGGAGCTCGCCGACTTCGCGGTGCCCCGGTTCGCGGACTTCGTTTTCGTGGACCTCTTGGAGACCTCGTTCGGCGGCGACCGGCCGGGGGCGACGGCGCCGGCCGAGGGCGAGCGGCCGGCCATGCGCCGGGCGGGCCTGAGCTCGGTGCGGGAGGGCTGCCCGGAGGCGGTCGTACGGGTCGGGGAGGCGGTCGACTTCGTGCCTCCGCCGCACGACGCGCACTTCCTCCTGGACGGCGACCCGGTCCTGCTCCCGGTGCTCGACCCGGACAGCCACGGGTGGACGGTGGAGCAGCCCGCGCGGGCCGCCCGGCTCCGGGAGTTCGGGCTGCACTCGCTGATCTCCGTACCGATGCGGGCGCGCGACACCGTGCTGGGGCTGACCACGTTCATGCGGTCGCGGAATCCGGTGCCTTTCGACGAGGACGATGTGGCGCCCGCCCGGGAGCTGGTGGCGCGTGCGGCCGTGTCCGTGGACAACGCCCGCCGCTATACCCGGGAGCACACCGCGGCGCTGCTGCTCCAGCGGAGCCTGCTGCCGCACACGCTGCGCGGCGGGACGGCGCTGGACGTGGCGTCTTCCTACCTTCCGGCGGACGCGAAGGACGGGGTCGGCGGCGACTGGTTCGATGTGATCCCGCTGTCCGGGGCCCGGGTCGGCCTGGTCATCGGCGATGTCGTCGGGCACGGCATCGGGGCCGCCGCGACCATGGGCCGCCTGCGCACCGCCGTACAGACGCTGGCCGACATGGACCTTCCCCCTGACGAGCTGCTGGCACGCCTGGACGATCTCGTCCTGCGGCTCAGCGAGGAGGAGCGCGCGGGGGGACCGGAGGAGCGGGGTGGGACGACGGTGGTGGGGGCCACCTGCCTGTACGCCGTCTACGATCCGGCGAACGGCTCCTGCACGATGGCCCGGGCCGGTCACCCGCCACCGGTGATCGTCACGCCGGACAACGCGGTCAGCTTCCCGGACCTGCCCGCAGGGCCGCCCCTGGGACTCGGCGGGCTGCCCTTCGAGTCCCTGGAGATCGAGCTGCCGGAAGGAAGCCTCCTCGGCCTCTACACCGACGGGCTCATCGAGGGGGCCGACAGGGACCTGGAGCGCGGAATGAACCGTCTTGGCCGGGCGGTGTCCCGGGGCGGGATGCCGCTGGAGGACCTGTGTCCGGCGGTGGTCGAGGAGCTGCTGCCCGTCCCGCAGCCGGACGACATCGCGCTGCTCCTCGCCCGGACCCACCGCCTGAGCCCCGAGCACCTGGTTTCGTGGGACGTGCCCGTGGATCCCGCGGCGGTCGGCGAGACCCGGGCCAAGGTCTCCCGCCAGCTGGAGACGTGGGGGCTCGCGGAGCTGTCGATGACGACGGAACTGATCGTCAGCGAGCTGGTGACCAACGCGATCCGGTACGCCGCGGGTCCTGTGCGGCTGCGGCTGCTGTTCCAGTCGGCGCTGACCTGCGAGGTGTCCGACGCCAGCAACACCTCGCCGCGGCTGCGGCACGCCAGGACGACGGACGAGGGCGGGCGTGGGCTGTTTCTGGTCGCTCAGCTCGCCCATCGGTGGGGCACGCGCTACACCCCTCAGGGGAAGATCATCTGGGCGGAGCAGCCCCTTCCCTGATCCGGTCCGATCCGATCCGCGGGATGCCCCCAGCCTGCTTCGGGGGCGCCCCGAGACTGCTTCGGGGGCGCCCCGAGACTGCTTCGGGGGCGCCCCCTGCGGACTCTCCTCAAGGGCTCTCCTCAAGGACTTTCCTCGCTGGCGAAGAGGCGGGTCAGCGGGCCGCCCGCCCGGATCAGCTCGTCCCAGGTGCCCTCCTCGACGATGCGCCCGCCGTCCAGGACCGCGATCCGGTCGGCCCTGCGGACCGTCGCAGGGCGGTGCGCGATCACCAGGGTCGTCCGGGTGGCGGAGTCGGCCGCGAGCGCCCGGGACAGTTCCGCGTCGCCCCGGTGGTCCAGGTGGGCCGTCGTCTCGTCCAGGACGAGTACGCGCGGGCCGCTCAGCAGCCCCCGGGCCAGGGCCACCCGGGCGCGCTGGCCGCCGGACAGGGTCGCGCCGCGCTCGCCGACGGCGGTGCGCAGACCGTCGGGCAGGGCGTCGGCGACGGGGTCGATGCCGCAGATCCGGGTCACCGCGCCCAGTTCGTCCGCCGTGGCGTCCGGAACGCCCAGGCGGAGGTTCTCGGCGAGGGTCCCGTGGAAGAGCGGGGCCTCCTGCCCCACCACGGACACGGCGACGCGCAGGTCCTCCTCGCTGAGGTCCCGCAGGTCCACGGGGTCGGCCGGAGTGAGGGGCACCAGCTCCACGGCGCCGGCCTCGGGGTCCCAGTACCGCGCCAGGAGGTGGGCGCAGGTCGACTTGCCCGCCCCGGACGCTCCGACGAGGGCCACGGTCTCGCCCGGCCGGACGGTCAGGTCGATGCCGTCCAGCACGGCCTCTCCCCCGTAGCCGAACCGGACTCCGCGCAGCCGCAGGCCGAGCGGTCCCGGCGGTACGGGGCGGGGGGCGGTGGGAGCGGGGGCTCCGGCCGGGGCGTGCACGGCGGCCCGGACCCGGGCGGCGGCGGCGCGCAGACCCCCGGCCCGGCCGAGTGCGGCCGCCGACTCGGCGACCGGGGCCAGGGCTCCCAGGGCGAGTGCCATGGCTGCCGGGGCCCACGCCCCGTCCAGGCGTCCGGCGGACGCGGCGTGGGCGGCGGCCGCGACGACCCCGATGACGGCGGCGACGACCAGCAGGTCGCGGGTGGCGCCCGCACCGGTCTCCCAGGACTGTTCGGCGCGCTGGGCGCGGGCGAGCCGGCGTCCGGCGGACCGGAGCCGGGACCGCCTGCGGTTCAGCGCCCCCGTCATCAGGAGTTCGCGCAGTCCGTCGACGCTCTCCACGGTCTCGGACGAGACCTCGGCGAGCGCGCTCCGGGTCCGCGCCCCGCGTTCGGCCCGTCCGCGCGCCTCGAACAGCGGCGACCAGATCAGGAGGAGCGCGGCGGGCACGACGGCGAGCAGCAGCCAGGGGCCAAGGGCCGCCAGCACGGCCGCCGACACTGCGAAGACCACGCCGGATGCGAGGAGTTGGGCGATGGCGTGGGCGTAGAAGAACTCCAGTGCCTCGACGTCCCCGAGCGCGGTGGCCGCGAGGTCGCCGCTGCGCCGGCCCGCGATCCGGGCGGGGGCGCTGCGGGCCAGCCCGTCGAAGACCCGGACGCGCAGTTCGGCGAGGACCCGGTAGGCGAGGTCGTGCGAGAGGTCCATCTCCCGCCAGGTGGCCAGCGCCCGGAGCAGGACCAGCCCGATCAGGACGGCGACGGTCCCCGGGGTGGGTGGGCGGTGCTCCGTCACGGCCGTGCCCACCGTGTACGCGGCGAGGGTCACGAGGGCGACCAGGGCCGCCTGGTCGACGAGGGCGGCCAGGCAGGTGCGCAGGACGGTGGCGCGGTGTGCGCCGAGGGCCGGGAGGAGCGAGCGCAGGGCGCCGGTCGCGACGTCGTCGGTGGCGGCGGCGCCAGGGGAACGGGCGGGGCCGGTCGGGGCCGAGGTCGGGGTCATGCGGCGCGCTCCTCCTGTGCGGTACGCCCGGCCGCGACGAGCGAGGCGTACACGCCGCCGCCCGCGAGCAGGGTGGTGTGGTCGCCCGTCGCGGCGACACGGCCCGCGTCGAGCACGACGATGTGGTCGGCGTGGCGTACGGCGTCCAGCCGGTGGGCGACGACGACGCAGGTACGGCCCCGGCCGGCGGCCGACAGTTCCCGCACGATGCGGGCCTGGCCGCGCTCGTCGACCGCGCTGGTGGCCTCGTCCAGGATCAGGACGGGGGCGTCGGCCAGCAACGCCCGCGCGAGGGCGAGCCGTTGGCGCTGCCCACCGGAGAGCGTGGCGCCGCGTTCACCGACGAGGGTGGCGTAACCGTCCGGCAGCCGGGCGATCTCCTGGTCGATCCCGGCGGTACGGGCGGCGGCGCGCAGGTGTTCGTCGGTGGCGGCCGGGCGGGCGATGCGCAGGTTCTCCGCGATCGTGGCGTGGAAGAGGTAGGTGTCCTGCGAGACGACGGCGATGCCCCGGCGCAGTGAGGCGAGGGTGTACGCGGCGGTGGCCGTACCGGCGACGGTGAGGCTGCCGCTGTCCGGGTCCCGTTGCCGCAGCAGCAGGCTCAGCAGGGTCGACTTTCCAGCCCCGGACGGTCCGACGACGGCTGTGGTGCGCCCGGGGGCGGCGGTGAAGGTGACGCCGTCGAGGGCGGGCAGCTTGCTCCCCGGGTGGGTGAAGCGCACGTCCTCGAAACGGATTTCGGGTGGGCTCTGCCAGGCGGCGGCCAGGGTGCCCCGGTCGGGCACGGCGGCCTCGGCGGTGCGCAGGGCGGCGATGCCGTCGGCCGCGGACACTCCGAGGTAGCCCGCGTGCCACTCGCGGGAGAGGTCGCGGACGGGGCGGAAGCATTCGGAGGCGAGGAGGAGAAGGAGGTAGGTGCCGGTGGCGGCGGTACGGCCGGTGGCCGCCGACGAGCACGCCACGAGGACGGCGGCGGCCGTGCCTCCCTGGACGGCCAGGTCGGTGAGGCCGGTGTCGACGAGCGAGACCCGGAGTTTGGCGACGGTGGTCCGGTGCAGGGCGGCCGACCGCCGCTCCAGCCGTTCCCGTACGCGGCCCACCGCACCGGTGGCGCGCAGGGTCGGCATCCCCTGGAGCGCCTCCAGGTAGTCGGCTGCGAGGGCTTCGTAGGAGTCCCAGTGCTCCTTGCCGCGTCGCGCGAGCAGCCGGTCCCACCAGCGCGGCCCGAACAGGGCGAGCAGCAGGGCGGGGCCGAGGGCGAGGGCCGCGTACGGCTCGACGAGGGCGACGGCGACGAGCAGCAGCGGTGGAACGGCGCAGGTGATGAGCGCTTGGGGCAGATAGCGCGAGACGTACGCGTCAACGCCCTCGACGCCGTCCACCAGCGTGGCGCGCACGGCTCCGGCGCGCACGCCGGTGATCGCGGTGGGGCCGAGTGCGCCGAGCCGCTCCAGCAGGGTGTCGCGCAGCCCGACCCGTACGGCGGCTCCCGCTGTGACGGCGGTCAGGCGCTGGGCGCGGCCGAGTCCGGCGCGGACCAGGACGACGGCGATGACGGCGGTGAGCAGGGGGGCGAGAGCGGCGGTCTCCCCCCGGGCGATCCGGGCGAGCACGAGGGCGAGCAGGACCGCCTGGGCGAGGTGGGTGGCGGCGACCGCGGCGAGCAGTGCGGTGGCGAGGGCGAGCGGGCGGCGCGCGGTGTTCGCGGCGCGCAGGAGTTCGGGGTGGAGCATCATGGGCGTTCTTCCTCGCCGGGCGGAGCCGCCGGGGCGGCGCTTGTCGGGGACGCTGGGTCGGGTGCCGTCGGGGCGGCGGGTGCCGGACTCGCCCCGTCGGGGGCCCTGGGGGCAAGTGATGTTGGGGCGGGCGACGCCGGGCTCGCTGCGTCGGGGGCCGTGGGAGCAAGTGATGTGGGGGCGGGCGGCGTCGGGGCGGGTGGCGTTTCGGCTGTCGTTGGGCGTCGGACGAAGCTCGGGTCGACGGGGCCCGGCGGTGGGGGCGCTCCCACAGCGAGGCCGTGCACGATCCAGTCGCGTCCGGGGGCCTCGCCGAGCGCCGCGCCCAGGTCCGCCCGCTGCCAGGAGCCGATGGGCCGGGAGAGCAGGCCGAGCGCGGTGGCGTGGGCCTGGACGGCTCCTGCCGCGTACCCGGCGGCGAGGTGAGCGGTGCGCACAGCGGCCGGCGGGGCGTCAGCGGGGCAGCCGTGGGCGAGGAGCACCGCGCCCGCGCCGCCGATCCACCGCTGGTCCGCGGCCCAGTGGGCGAGGGTGGGACGCGCGTCCCCGGAGGCGCGGAGGTCGAGTCCGCTGCTGCCGGGAGCCTTCGCGTACAGGGCCGGGGCGCCACCGCCGAGCGCCGCGGTCCAGGCGGGCCCGTCCGGCCACGCTGTCCCGGCTGTGGTCAGGAGCCGGGTGAGCTGCTCCTCGCCGGGCGGGTGGTTCAGGTCGTCGGGCGGGGCGCTCCGGCGCGCCTCCAGGGCCTTGTCGGTCACCGGTCCCGGACGGACGGCCGGGTGCCAGGTGCCGCCGGGCAGCTCGGGGGATGCCGCGATGTGGCGCAACAGATGGAGTGTCGCCGCGAGTTCACGGGGCGGGGTGGGCTCCGCGCCGGGTCGCGGCGTCGGGGTTCCGGTACGCGGCGGGCCGGCCCAGGCGATCAGTGCCCCGGGGGCGTCGGCGATCACGCCCCCGGGCGCCAACCCGACTACCGTGAGCGGCAGTTCCGGTTCGGTGACGGGCCCGGCGTCCGGCCGGTCCGGAGCGGAAGGCAGCCCGGCGGCGGCGGAGAGGAGGGCGGTGTCCGCGTCGAGGCAGACCAGGACATCGGCGGCCGGGGGCGCGGCCAGCGCCAGGGCCGCGGCGGCGTGGCCGGTGTCCAGCAGCAGGAGGGGCCAGGCCCGGTGGCCGTAGTGCGCGACGGTGCGGGACGCGACCACGGTGAGGACGACGAGGACGCCCGGAGGCATGCCTTCGGGGGCCGGGCCGCGTGGGTGCGCGCGGTGGGCGCGCGGGTCGTAGGCGTAGCGCCCGGGCGGCAGCGAACACCCGGGCCCGGCCAACAGGTGCGCGCGCACCGGGTGCAGGGCTCCCGCCGAGGGGACGGGCCGCAGCCGGCCCGGGGTGCCGGCGGGCGCGGCCAGCGAGAGCCGCAGGACACGGTCGAGGTCGAGCGCGGCCCGGCCCCCGGCCCCGGAAACCGCCCCGGTCCGGACCTCGTCCCCGGCCAACGGCAGCCCGGTCCCGGGCCAGGGGAACGGGCGCTCGGGGACGTACGGGACGAGGCCCGGCGCACGCGAGGAACGGACGTCCGCGAGGGCCCGGCGCAGCAGGCCGGACGCGGCGCGCGTCCCGGAGTCGGGGGCAGCGGTCCGGGCCGGGGTGTCGGGCATGACGGCGCGCTCCTTCACATGTGCGGGGGCGGGGCGAGGGTGAAGTCCCCCGGGACGGTGGGCGGTCGGGTTCGCCAGCCCCGGGCGAGCGCCGCGTCCGCGAGACGCGGGCAGCCGAAGTAGCCGAAGGCGGCAGGGGCGTTGGGGATCAGTCCGGAGACCAGGACGCGGGCGACGCGCAGTGCCGTCTCGGCGACGTCCTCCGTCGTGAGGTCGGCGGTGATCACCCGGTGCCCCCCGGCGGCGAGCGCCGCGTCGAGCGCGGTGCGGCCGCCTGGAGCGATCGCGGTGACCGGGACCGTGCCGAGGGCGGGTTCGGTGAAGCGGCGGGCGAGCGGGGACATCCGGTCGTCCAGCCAGACCTGGACATGGGCCCCGAGGTCCCGCACGGCGGCGAACTCGGCCCCGCAGTCGTCGAGATAGCGCCGGTCGGCACGGTGGCCGAGGTAGAGGCCACGGGCGAGCATCCCGGCTTCGACAGCCCGGTACACCCAGCCGTCGGCGCCCACCGCGCCCTGGGTGAACACCCAGGTGTGCACGGCCTCCAGGACGGCCTTGCGGGCCGCCTCCGCCGGGTCGTAACGGCAGGCGAACCCGGCCGCGTATATGCCGCGTCCGGGATCGTGCACGAGGGCCGCCATACAGGGGGCGAACTCGGAGGGCATCTCCACGATGTGCACGTCCAGCTCGCAGCCGGCCAGGTCCTCGGTGAGCCCGGGGACGCTCGCCGGGTCGACGCCCCGGGTGGGCCCGTCCAGGTGCCACCACAGCTCCAGGGCATCGCGCTCGACGACTTCGAGGAGCCCGCGCTCGACGGCGTCGTCGAGGCCCTGCCCGGTGGCGATGCCCGCGTAGTTGAGGTGGTGGGTGCGGGGCAGCGAACGCAGTTCGCCCTGCCGCCAGTTGAGGTGGGTCAGCGCGACGGGCGCCCAGCAGGACCGTCCGTTCTCGGTGGCCCGGGTCCACAACGCCGGTGTGTCGAGAGTGAGTTCGGCGTACGGGAATCCCGGGCGGCCGTACTGCCAGGGGGCGTACGCCGGCAGGGCGCCGGGCCCGTAGACACGGTGGCCCTCGGCGGTCAGTTCGGCGGCGGTGGCCCGGCGGGGCTCCTGGGGGTGGCCGGGCGGTGGGAGGCGGTTGCCGCAGTAGCGCTCGACGGCCTCGGCCACCGCGGCGATCCAGGCGCCCCGGGGGTCGCCGAACGTGGTGCCGAGCGAGACGCGGTCGGCGGGCCACGCGCCGAGGCGGCGGGCGTCGGCGACGTCGGCGGTCATCGCGGTGTAGCGGGGCGGCGCACCGGTGGGGTGCTCGACGGGTGCGACATCGCGGATGATCCCGCTGACGGGATCGACGAGGGCTTCGATGGGCAGGGCGCTGGTCATGGTCAACGGCATATCTCCGGTGCGGGCTCGACGTAGCGGCGTCGGGCGACGACGGGCAGGTGGAGGGCGCTCCCCCGGGGGTTCACGGTGCGGCGGGACGGGGCGAGCCGGGTGGCGGTGACCGGGTCCTCCCCGGTGTGCGGGTTACGGGCGTGGGCGGGGAAGTGGTGTCCGGCGATCTCCGCGCGCAACCGGGTCCCGGCGGGCAGCCGGCGGCCCAGCGTGCCGAGCGGCACGGTGATGTTCGCGGCCTCGCCGGGCGGGCCGGTGCGCCGGACGATGCCGAAAGCGAGCGGATCCGCGCGGCCGGTCGGGTCGAGGGCGGTCAGGCGTACGGCCCAGTCGGCACTGGGCGTGTCGGCCGTGACGTTGATCCGGGCGACGGCGGCTCCCGCCAGGTCGAGTGGGCGGGGCAGCGGTGGCGAGAGGAGCAGGCAGCGGTCGGCACGGTCGCTGCCGGCCGGGACGGCGAGGTCGTCGGAGCGCACGGGGCGGTCCGGGTCGGCGCTGAACTCGGCTCCGTGGAGCAGCCGCAGACCGGTGGGCGAGCCGAAGGGCCAGCGGCACTCCGCCTCCGGCCGGTCCGGCGGGGTCGCGTCCGGAGTGATCGCCGCTCCGGGGGCGCTGTGCCAGCGACCGCTGTCGCCGAGGGCGATGACACCGTGCCGCGTCGGCTCCAGCCGCCCGGCGAGCGCCGCGCGGGCCCACCGTACGTACAGCGCGCCGAGGTTGACGCGGGCGCGGACCGGCACGGCAGGGTCGGCGGTGAGACGGTGACCCCAGGGCCCGAGCAGCAGGCGGGACGGTCCGCCCCAGCCGCGCCACAGGGCCACGGTGTCGTCGGCGAAAGGGTCACGGGTGCCGCCGACGGCGAGCAGCGGAAGACGCGCGGTGGGGCCCAGCGCGACGAGTCGGCCTCGCCCTCGGCCGGCCCAGAGGCCGGGCCAGGACGGCAGTTCGCGCCCCAGGCCCTCGGCCAGCCGCTCCGCGAGGCGGGCGACCGGGAGGTGTTCGAGCAGCCGGGGGTCGCCCGCCAGGGCGCGGGCCAGCGCGTCCGGGTCGGAGTCGCGACGGTCACCGTGGGCCGCCCACCAGCCGGCCCGGGCCCACAGCCGTTCAGGCCCCCCGGGCTCCCGCGCCGTCTCGGCGAGTCCGAGCGCGGGGACAGCGGCGATGACCGCGTCGGGGACTCCGTCGCGCTGGAGGCCGTCGGGGCCGGCGCCGGGTCCGGCATCGCAGGCTGCGCCACCGGCGGCGTCAAGGGCGGTGTCGCGGGCGGCGAGTGCGGTGACGAGGGCGCAGTACGCGGCGTAGGAGGCGCCGACGGCGACGACTTCCCCGTTGCTCCACTCCTGTGCGCGCGTCCAGGCGACGGTGGCCGCGCCGTCCACCGTCTCGTGGCCCCGGTAGGGGTGCCACTCCCCCGGTGAGCCGTGGCGGCCGCGAACGTCCTGGGCGAGGGCGGCGAATCCGTGCGCCGCCCAGCCGCGCAGCTCGGCGCGGTGGGCGTCGCGCCCGTAGGGGGTTCTGATCAGGACGGCGGGAGCGGGGCGGTTGCCGTCCGGGAGGCATACGTCGGTGGCGAGCGCGGTGCCGTCCGGCGTGGGGACGTACACGGTGCGGGTGTTCATGGGCGCGCCTTGGCTGCCCCGGGTCCAACCCCGGCTCCGGCGCGCGTCGGCGCCGGAGCGGGCAGGGGCGCGATGTCCGGGACGGGGAGCACGGGGTGCTCGGAGAAGGTGAGATCGCGCAGGTCGATCCGGCGCAGCCGACGGCGCACCGGGAGAAGGGCCGCCCGGCTCGTAGTTGCATCGGCCCGGGCCCCGGTTTCGGCTTCGGTATCGGCCCGCGCCCCGGCTGCGACCCCTTCGGCTTCGGCTTCGGCCCAGGCGAGCAGATCGGCGGTGAGGAGCGCGGCGATCAGGGCGGCGGAGGCTTCGGTGGGGTGCGGTCCGGTGTCGGGGGTCCGGTGCCCGGCCCAGTACGCGGCGAGTTCGCGATGGGCGGGGGTGGCCGCGAGTCTGCGGAGCCTGACGTGACGGGAGGTGACGTCTCCCGGGGCCGCGGCGAGGGGTTCGGTCCAGCTGTGGGCGCCCTCTCGGTGGCAGCGCAGCCAGGCGACGCGCCTCCCGGGCAGCAGGTCCGCCGCGTCCCAGAGCCCTTCGGACACGGGCGAGTCGAGGCACCACACGACGGCGACGCGCCCTTCGGCGCGGTGGTCCGGGGCCGCCCGGGCGAGCTCCGCCACGCGGTCCGGAGTGATCCGGTGGATCTCGGCGCCTTCCGCTCCGGCGCAGCGTGCCAGCGGCTCGGCGAGCACGGGGTCGCCGAGGACATGAACGGTGCGGCCGGCGAGCCGGGCCCGGGGCGGGGCGGAAACCGCGTGCCCGCCCGCCTCGAACGCCTCGACGAGCCGGGCGAGTTCGGCGGCGTGCCCGCTCCCGCCCGGCTCGTCCTCGCCCGGCGCCTCCTCCCCCGCCAGCCTGCGCACCAGGGCTTCGCCGGCGACACCGCCGGTGTCGATGCGCAGGAACTCCCCTCCGGAGGTCCGGAGCACGGGGGCCGCACCGGGGACGGTGACGATCCCGGTGCCGGGAGCGAGTCGACTGCGGGTCACGGAATCCTCCGAAGCGGAAATGCGGTGAGCGGGGACGGGACGTTCGGGGCTGAACGGGGCGGGCCCGCCCGGGATGTCACCGGGCGGGCCCGCCCCCGCGCCGCGCGGGGAACCTGCCGTCAGCGGCAGGCGTCGCTTACTTCTCGGTCGCGGTGTCGGCCTCGACGGTGTCGTCGAAGGGGTTCTCGACGAGAGCGTTCGAGTGGGTGGCGGAGAGGTGCGCGAGCTGACCCTGGTCGGCGATCGGGCTGAACACCTTGTTGTTCTCCATGAGTTGAATCTCCGTTCGGAAGGATCGGATGGTGTTTCGGTCGCGGCGTCGGTGCGTGCCGCAGCACAGACACTAATGAATATGATTTTCATTCCGCAATAGCTGGAGCGGATCGAGAGGGTGATCTGGGTAACAGACGGGCCACCCGCCCTCGCTGTCGACCCCCACCCGGCCCTCCACGCCGAGGACTTCGGCCAGCAGACCCCGGGTGACCACCTCGGCCGGAGGACCGTCGGCGGCGACGCGGCCCTCGCGCAGCGCGACGATCCGATCGGCGAACCGCGCGGCGTGGTTGAGGTCGTGCAGCACCATCACCACCGTCAGCCGGCGCTCCGCGCGCAGCCGTACGACCGCCTGGAGCACCTCCAGCTGGTGCCGCAGATCGAGATAGGTGGTCGGCTCGTCCAGGAAGAGCACGCGGGCGTCCTGGGCCAGCGCCATGGCCAGCCGGACCCGCTGGCGTTCGCCTCCGGACAGCACGTCCACCGGCCGGTCGGCCCAGGCGGTGACGCCGACGTCCGCGAGCGCCCGCGACGTCACCTCGTCGTCCCCCTCCCGCAGCATCCCGAGCGGGCCCCGGGCGGCGTAGCGTCCCTGACGCACGAGTTGGCGCACGGTCAGTCCCGGTACGGCGGGCGCCGACTGATGGAGCAGGGCGACGCGCCGGGCGGCGGTGCGGCGGGGCAGCCGCGCCACGTCATCGCCTTCGAGCAGGACGCGCCCGCCGCTCGGGATGAGCAGTCCGGCGGCGAGCTTGAGGAAGGTGCTCTTGCCGCAGCCGTTCAGCCCGATCAGCGCGACCAGTTCGCCGGTGCGGATGCTCAGGTCCACCCCGCGCAGGACCATGCGTCCTGGGTAGCCGAAGGTCAGCCCCTCCGCCCGGACGACCTCGGGGCCGGGCATCACGCCCGGTTCCGCTTCCGGCCCGGCCGCCTCCACCGGGCTCGGCTCCACTTGTCCGGTCAGGCCTTCCGGCATGTCACCCTCCTCATCCGCTGTCCTCCACTTCCGTTGACGCCGGTATCGATGCCGATGCCGATGCCGATGCCGGTGTCGATGCCGATGCCGGTGTCGACACCGATGTCGACGCCGACGCCGATGTCCGCGCCGATACCGCCACCGACGCGCCCCGTCCGCGTACGGCTCTCCGTCATCGCTCGTCCGCCCGTCGTCGCGCCACGACCATCAGCAGCCCGGCCCCCACGAAGGTGGTCAGGGCGCCGACCGGAAGGGTCAGCCGGTCCGTTTCGAGCGCGGTGGCCAGCAGCCGGGACAGCAGTTGGGCGGCGGCGTCCGCCCCGCACACCACCGCCGCACCGAGCAGCGCGGCACCCGGAAGGGTGATGCGCAGATCGGCCCCGAAGACGGCCAGCGCCACATGGGGCACCAGCAGCCCCACGAAGCCGAGCGCCCCCACGGCCGACACGGCGCCGGCCGTCAGCGCGACGGCGCACACGAGCGCCGCTCCCCGGCCCCAGCCGGTGGCCAGGCCCGCGGCAGAGGCCTGTTCGTCGCCGCAGCGCAACAAGGTCAGCGGCCCGGCGAGCAGCCAGGCCGCCGCGCCCCAGAAGGCGGCCCACGGCCAGAGCAGATTCCAGTGCTGCCACACCCGGCCCTCGGTGGAACCGATCAACCACTGGACGACGCTGCCGAGTTCGCCGGGGGCGACCAGGAGAACGACCGCGGTGAGCCCGGCCAGCACCGCCGACACGAGGACCCCGTAGACGGCTGTCTGTTCCGGGTCGCCCCGGTCCCGCCCGGCGAGCAGCCACAGCAGCCCCGCCCCGGCGAAGCCGCCGAGGCAGGCCGCCACGACCACGGCCGTGGGGGATTCCCAGCCCGCGAGGCCGAGGCCGGTCGCGGTGACAGCGCCGAGCACCGCACCGGGGGTGACGCCGGTGACCTCGGGCCCGGCCAGCGGGTTGCGCAGGGCCGACTGGAGTACGAGCCCGGCCACCCCGAGGCACGCCCCGGCGACCAGGGCCACCAGCAGCCGGGGCAACCGCAGTCGGAGCACGATGTGCTCGGCGGTGGGGTCGTCACCGCCGCCGAGCAGCACGGCCCGGACGCCCTCGGGGGTGACGCCCCGGCCGGCGAGCAGATCGGCGCAGGCCACCGCGGCGACGAGCAACGCCAGGCCGCCCATCCGGACGCCCGGTGCGCGCAGGACCCGACGGGACGGTCCGGGCACGGTGTCGATGAGCGTCATCGTTCCGCCTTCCGCAGGACGGGAGTGGGCAGGTCCGGCAGAGCCCCCGGCAGGGACGGGAGCACGGGCCCCCGGTCCCGGGCGGGCCGGCTCCCCCGCTTCAGCAGCACGACCCCGACCGGCACCCCGACCAGGGCGGTCCACGCGCCGACGGGCGTCTCGACCGGGGCGAGCGCCAGCCGGGCCGGCTGATCGGCACAGAGCACGACGATCGCGCCGCACACGGCGGACCTGACGAGCCACCCGGCCGCGCCGCCGTCCGGGCGGAGCCGGCGGGCGAGGTGGGGGGCGAGGAAGCCGACCCAGGCCACTGGTCCGCAGACCGCGACGACGGGGGCGATGAGGACGACGGCGATGCCCAGCGCGGCGACCCGCGCGCGTTCGACGCGTACGCCCAGCGCACGGGCGTCGTCGTCGCCGAGGCGCAGCACACCGAGCACCGGCACGCACAGCACCAGCGCCGGGACGGCCACGGCGAGCCAGGGCAGCAGACCGGTGACGTCGTCCCAGGTGCGGGCGGACAGACTGCCCAGCAGATAGCGGTAGATGAGCTGGAGGTCGAGCTGGTCGGCCATCACCATGAGCACCAGCAGTGCCGCCTGGAGCGCGGCGGCGACGGCGGCTCCGGTCAGCAGGACGGCCGAGGGGCTCCGCCCGAATCCGGCGGCGACCAGGGTGAGCAGACCGCCGAGCGCCGCCCCGGCCAGGGCGAGGAACGGTTGCAGTCCGAGGGGGACGGCCAGGGCCAGGACCAGCGGTGCGGCGACGCCCAGGGCGGCCCCGGAGGAGACGCCCAGCATCTCGGGGACGGCCAGCGGATTGCGCAGGGCCTCCTGGAGAACCAGGCCGGCCGCGCCCAGGCAGGCCCCGGCGATCAGGGCCAGCACCATGCGGGGCAGCCGGAGTTCGGTGACGACGAGCCCCGCGAGCCCGTCGGCACCCAGCGTGACCGGGAGCCTGGCGGGCGGGACGTACGGCGTGCCGAGGCTCAGCGCGCAGACCGCGCCCGCCAGGGCCGCCGCGCCCAGGCAGAGCGGCGCAACGGGCGGACGCCTCACCGCAGTGCGGCCGTCGCCTCGTCGAGGACGACGCCCAGCGAGCGGGTGCCGCGCCCCTTGGCCCACACCTCGGAGTCGACCTCGATGACCTTGCCGTTCCGCACGGCGGGGATGCGTGACCAGAGAGGGTTCTTCGCCAGCTTGTCGGAGAGCTTGCCGTCCGGGGCGCCGAACGACAGCGTTTCCACGAACAGGACGTCGACGTCCCGCGCCAGGATCTCCTCCAGGCTGTAACTGCCGTCGACGCCCCGGCTCTTCCAGGGGTAGTGGGAGATCTTCGGGAACAGCCCGGCCGCCACGTCGGTCTCCGGGGTGGCCACGCCGAAGTTCTCGTCGCTGCCGTAGACGATCAGCGCGGTCTTGTCGCTCTTCCTCTTCTCCGCCTGCGCCAGGCGGGTGCGGAAGGCCTTCTCCGCCTTCTCGCCCTGCTCGGTGCGGCCGGTGAGCGCGGCCAGGTCCCGCAGGTAGCCGACGCTGTCCTGCCAGGACCCGGGCTGGACCGGCCAGAACGTCGTGGCGCCCTTCAGCGCGGGCGCAAGCTTGCCGTGCGTGTCCTCCAGGCCGATCACCAGGTCGGGCCGGTGGGACAGGATCGCCTCGACCTCGGGGCTGAGGAAGCCGCCGGGCACCACCGGTATCTCAGCGGCCTTCTTCTCGCCCAGGAACTTCGGGTGCGCCAGCACCTGGGAGTTGGTGGCGGCGGGGGTCATGCCCAGCTCGACGAGGATGTCGTCGCAGAGGGCGACCAGGCAGACGATCTTCTCCGGCGGCTTCGGCAGGGAGACCGTGACGCCCTTGGCGTCGGTGATCCGGGTGGCCGCCTCGATGGGCCGCACCTCCGTGGTCGTGCGGGCGCCGGCCCCGTTCTCCGGAGCGACGGCCGGCCCCCCGGTGTCGGCCTCCCCGGTTCCGCAGCCGGCCAGCAGGCCTCCCAGTACGGCGATCGCGGCCCAGCGGCGGACTCTCAGCGCGGTTCGTGGCATCGACGGTCCCTCAACGTTCCTGTGCGGTCCCGGGGATGCGGCAGAGAAGGCGGCGGAGCCCCGGGAGCGATCCCCGCCACAAGCGGAAACCTTACACATGATTATCATTTCCAATAAAGTGCCGGGGTCCTCATCCGGTCCTCATCCGGTCCTCGCCGGAACACACCGGCCCCCGCCGCCCCCACGACCCCGCCGACCGCAGGAGTTCGCCATGCCGCAGTCCCCGCACCCCTCGCCCCACGCACCGCCGCGCCTGCTGGTCTCCGACCATGTCGCCGGCCGGATCAGCCTGTTGGACCTCCCGGACGGCACGGAGCGCGCCGAGCTGAACCACCGGCACCTCGCCGAGCACGCGGGGTTCCTCGCGCTGCCGGACGGCCTCACCGCCTGTGTGGACGACCGGGCGGGCGAGCTGCTGATCCTCGACCCCTACGGCCCCGGCGCCGGCCGGCCGCTGGTCCGGCGGCGCATACCGGTCGCGGTCCCCGCCGAGCACCTCGCGGCCGACCCGGGAGGGCGGCACCTCGCGGTGACCACCGGCCTCGGCCGCAACGAGGAGGCCTGGACGGGGCTTCTGACGGCCGTCGACCTCGACGCACCGGACGGCGCCGTCGCCGTACGTGTACGCGGGCGGACGGGCGAACCGGGGGTCACCGTCCTCGGCGGGCCGGCCTCGCTCGTGGTACTGCGCCACCGGGAGCCGGGCGAGCTACTGGTCCACCGGCACCGCGACCTGATGCGTTCGGCCCCCGCATGCCCTCCGGCGATCCCGGTCCGGCGGATCGCCCTGCCGGACGACGACGGGCACGGCGACGCGCACGACCCGCTCACCGGCCGGGTGTTCGCCGCCGCGGGGTCGGGGGTGCATCGCGCCCGGCGGGAGGGGGACGGCCTCGTCGGCGAGGCCCCCCTGCCCTGGTCCGCCGACGGACGCTCCGGCGGGCGCGGCTACTACCTGCGGCTCGACCCCGTGCGGCGGATGCTCTGGTCCTGCGTGCGCGGCGGACCGGGCGACCCCGGGCAGTGGCCGGAGTGGTCCAACGACGCCTGGTGGCACCACCTCGACAGCGGCGTCACGGGCCGGCTGGACCTGGGTCCCGGGCTGGTCTTCCGGCTCGCGGTGACCGCCCGCCACATCGCGTACACCCGTGTCCACCCGGACGGCGACGAACTCGTCCTGCTCACCGCGCCCCCGGTCGCCGGAGCCCGCCCGGAGGTCGCCGCGCGCCTGCCCCTGCCCGCCATGTCCGGTGCGCCACGGCCCGGCGGGACCCCCTGGGACGGCGTGCAGCGGCGGGCCGTCGCCGCCTCACCCGGCGGAGGCCTGGTCGCGGTCAGCCGGGGAGGCCATGGCGAGGTCCACGTCTTCGACGCGGACCGGGCGGCACCGCTCACGACCCTGACCGTCCCGACCCCCCTGGACGACGGCGGCCACCTCGCCCTGTTCACCCCCGGGGACGGGGCGGAGGCCGATCCGGTCGGCCGCTGAGGGACGCAGCGCGGGCGGGGGTTCGGCGCTACCGCCGGACCCCCACCCGCGCCCGCCGCTCAGACGATCGTCACCAGGAGGACTTGGTCACCCCCGGCAGGAACCCCGCGTGGGCCTGCTCACGCATCCGGACACGGGAGAGCCCGAACCTGCGCAGATACCCCCTGGGCCTGCCGTCGACGCTGTCACGGTTGCGCACCCGCGTGGCACTGGCGTCGCGCGGCTGCCGCCGCAACTCCTCGACGGCAGCGCTCCGTTCGAGCTCCGGCGTACCGGGCCGGCGGATGAACTCCTTCAGCTCGGCCCTGCGGGCGGCGTAGCGGTCGACGGTCTCCCGGCGCCGGTCGTTCCGCGCGATCTTGCTCTTCTTCGCCATCAGACCTTCCCGCCCCGCGCACGGATGCGCGCGACCGCGGCCTCGACG
The DNA here is from genome assembly GCF_000377965.1 of Streptomyces sp. CNB091. Lineage (NCBI taxonomy): Bacteria > Bacillati > Actinomycetota > Actinomycetes > Kitasatosporales > Streptomycetaceae > Streptomyces > Streptomyces sp. CNB091. The sequence continues at coordinate 759,509 of NZ_KB898990.1, read as the reverse complement.
CCGATGCTGTCGACGGTCTTGATGGCCCGAGCGCTCAGCGTGAGGCGCACATAGCGGCCCTCGCCCGGCAGCCAGTACCGCTTGCGCTGGATGTTCGGGTCGAACCGTCGGGACGTCCGGCGGTGCGAGTGGGAGATGTTGTTGCCGAATCCCGGCTTGGAGCCGGTCAGTTGGCAGTGGGCGGACATGAAAAGTTACCTGCCTCTCCTTCGACGCCTCCATTATTGAAAATGGAAACCATTGCCATATAGTAGCGCCCATGGCTCGCAACGAAGTACGCCCGGTCATCAAGCTCCGCTCCACCGCGGGGACCGGCTACACCTACGTCACCCGCAAGAACCGGCGGAACGACCCCGACCGGATGGTGCTGCGCAAGTACGACCCGGTCGCCCGACGCCATGTCGACTTCCGCGAGGAGCGCTGAGGAGGGAAAGGCTCCGCCGCTCCGCCGCTCCGCCGCTCCCCCGCACACGCCCCGGACCCGACCCCTAGGACACCGTCATGAAGCCCGGAATCCACCCCTCGTACGGCCTCGTCGTCTTCCGCGACAAGGCCGCCGACTTCGCGTTCCTGACCCGCTCGACCATGACCAGCGACCGCACCGTCACCTGGGAGGACGGCAACACCTACCCGGTGGTCGACGTGGAGATCTCCTCCGCGAGCCACCCCTTCTACACCGGCACCGCCCGCGTGCTGGACACCGCCGGACGCGTCGAGCGCTTCGAACGCCGCTACGGGCGCGGTGAGGCCCGGTGAGCGACCACCGCACGAAACTGCCCGTCGTCATCGTCTGCGGCCTGCACTCCGAGGCCCGCCGCGAAGTGGTGGAAGGGCTGCTGCGGGACATCCCGTACAGCGTCGCGCTGCACCACGACCTGTCCACGGCCACCGGCGGGACCGTACGTCGCTCCCTGCGGGATTCCGGCGGTGAGCTGGATGCCGGCGAGACCCCGCTGGTGAACGCGTGCGCCTGCTGCGCGCTGCGCGAGGACCTCGTCCCCGAACTCGAACGCCTCGCGGGGGACGGACGGACCCGCCTCGCCGTCCTGGAGCTCTGGGACTCCGTCGAGCCGAAGTCCATGGCCGAGGTGATCGCCGCGCACACCACCGCCGCCGAGGTCACCAACGTGTTCGCGGCGGTCGACCCCACTCTGGTCCTGCCCTGCCTCTCCAACGGCGACGATCTGGCCGAGGCCGGTCTCGCGGCGGCTCCGGCCGACCGGCGGACCATCGGCGACACCTGGGCCCGGCAGGTGGAGTACGCACCCGTACTGGCCGTGGTGCCGAGCCCGGCGGCCGACGACGAGGACCGCGCCCTGATCCGGCAGCTGAACCCGACGGCCCGCCAGGCCGCCTCCGGGTCGGCCGAGTTGGCCCGGCTCGCCTTCGCGGGATTCGATGTGGAGGCGGCGGACGCGGGCCAGCACCCGGCCTGTGCGCTGCTTCCGCAGGAGGCCGACGAGGCCGGGGTGGGCACGCTCGTCTGGCGGCGGCACCGCCCCTTCCACCCCGAGCGCCTGCTCGACGCGCTGGAGGACCTGAGCTGCGCGGCGGCCCGCAGCCGGGGCCGGTTCTGGCTCGCCGACCGGCCCGACACCCTGCTCTCCTGGGATGCCGCGGGCGGCGCGCTCTGCGTGGAGAACACCGGCCCCTGGCTCGCCTCGCTCCCGGACGCCGCCTGGTCCATGGTGCCGCCCTACCGACGGGCGGCCGCCGCCCTGGACTGGCACCCGGAGCACGGCGACTGCTGCCAGCACCTGGTCTTCGTCTCCCCCGGCCTCGACCGCGACGGCCTGACCGGCCTGCTGGACTCCTGCCTGCTCACGGACGAGGAGTACGGCTCCGGCCGGGAGACCTGGAAAAGCCTGCCCGCCGCGTTCGACGCGCTCCTCGACCCGGTGCACTGACGCCCCGCCCCCGTCCCCCGCGACCCGAACGACCACCGACCGCACACCGAGCACGAAGGAAGCCCCATGGCACGTCAGCAGGACCCCCGCAAACCGCTCAAGAACCGGCCGAACCCCCTGGACGCCGCCAGGATCACGTACATCGACTACAAGGACACCGACCTGCTGCGGAGGTTCATCTCCGACCGAGGGAAGATCCGCAGCCGCCGGGTCACCCGGATCAGCGCCCGGCAGCAGCGGCAGATGGCCGCGGCCATCAAGAACGCCCGCGAGATGGCCCTGCTGCCCTACACCGGATCCGCGGCGGGCAAGTAGCACGCCGAGACGGCCGGGCGGTGCGGAGTCGCACCCCGTCATCCGGACGTCGGCGCGCCCCGGTGGATCAGAAGGCGAATACGGCGTTGTCGTTCATACTGCCCGCCATCTCGCAGGCATTGCCGTAGGCGGTACTGAACTGGACCCGCTCGCCCTGCCAGACGCCGTGGGCGGTCACGACGATCGGGTCCCACTGACGGGTACAGGTCCGGTTCGACGGACCGGCGGTCAGCTCGGAGAACTTCCCCTGAACCGCGGCCAGTTCCTTGCAGGCCGCAGCGGGAGTGGGGTGCGTCCCCTCAGCGGTGGGGGCGCAGGTGAGCGTCACTGCCCGCTCGACGGTGGCGGTCAGCGGGTCCTCGCCGCGGGCCACGGTGAGGACGAGCGCCGAGGGCGCGTAGAAGCTCTCCGTCCCCGTCGGCGCGGCCTGGGCGGTGGCGGTCGCGAATCCGCCGAGCAGAAGGGTGCCCGCCGTGACGGTTGCGAAGATCGTGTGAGGGTTGCGTCGCACGAGTGAAGACTCCTTGGCCGTATGCCTGATTGCGGTCAGGAGTCTTACGCATGCGGAAAGTAAGCGCACGTCGACGGCCAGCTTCCAGTCGGAGACGGGCGTTCGAGCCGACCGAATGATCATTCGGGCAGCTCAGACGCCTCGCACGATCCGTCCAGCATATGGACGAACTCCGGCGGTTCAACACAGAACTATCGCCTGACCTGCGGGTATACGAGAATCCATCGATGCGTCACATCGCCGCTTCGGCCGGAATGTACCGCCACCCGGGACCGCCGGACCCTTCCGGGACCGTCAACCGCCTCTCTCGACGACGACCGGCAGCCGGAAGGCGAACCACCCGAGGGTCACGCGGAGGACACAATTCCGAATCCCGCTTGACCAGGGCAATTTAGGTTAGGCTAACCTCACAGCCGTGATCGCTCCTGCCCTCGACCGAGAAGACCCACCGCCGCGTCGGCGCTCCGCGCCCGCTGCCGGTGCCACCGCCGCGCCCCCCGGCGTCGGGCCCGGCCCGGCCACTGCCTTCGTGGCCCCCGAACCCGATGCCGGACTCGACGCCCGCGACATGACGATCGCGTACGACCGTACCGACGTCGTGCACGGGGCCGACCTCCGGCTGGCGCGCGGTCGCGTCACCGCGCTCATCGGGCCGAACGGCAGTGGGAAGTCGACCCTGTTGCGTGCCGTGGCCCGGCTGCACAAGGCCCGCACCGGCAGTGTGACCGTGGCGGCCGGGGCCGAGGACGCCGCGCCTGTCGACGCCCTCGCCCTGTCACGCTCCGACTTCGCCCGCCGGGTCACCCTGCTCGCGCAGAGCCGGAACGCGCCGGCCGGCCTCAGCGTGCGCGACGTGGTCGGATTCGGCCGACACCCCTACCGGGGCCGGCTCCGGGGTACGGATCCGGACGGCGCCGGGATGGTCGAGCACGCGCTGGCCGTCACGAACCTCGCCGAGTTCGCCGACCGCGGGGTGGAGAGCCTGTCCGGCGGGCAGTTGCAGCGCGTCTGGTTCGCCTGCTGCCTGGCCCAGGACACCGACGTCCTCCTCCTCGACGAGCCGACCACCTATCTCGACCTGCGCTACCAGGTCGAGATCCTCGACCTGGTCCGCGACCTCGCCGACACCCACGGCGTCACCGTAGGGGTCGTGCTGCACGACCTGGACCAGGCCGCCGCCGTGGCCGACCAGGTCGTCCTCCTCTCCTCCGGGCGGATCGTCGCCGCGGGCACGCCCACGGAGGTGTACGCCCCCGAGCGGCTCAGCGACGCGTACGGCATCCGCATCGACGTCGAACCCGACTCCTCCACCGGCATCCCGCGCACCCGTGCGGTCGGCCGCCACCACCTTCGTTCCGAAAGGCCCTGAACACCCTCATGAAGAACCAGCACCTGACGTGGCCCGTCCTCGCCGCCGCGGCCGCGCTCGCCCTCACGGCCTGCGGCACCACCGAGGCGCCGAAGAAGGAGTCCGCGGGGGACAGCGCGGTGACGATCACGGACTCCCGCGGCAAGAAGATCACGCTCGACGGGCCGGCGACGCGTGTGGTCGGCACCGAGTGGAACGTCGTCGAGTCGCTCGTGACCCTCGGCGTCCAGCCGGTCGGCGTGGCCGACGTCAAGGGCTACACCGCGTACAACACCGCCGCGCCGCTCACCAAGGGCGTCAAGGACATAGGCACCCGGGGCGAGCCCAGCGTCGCCACCGTCGCCGGCCTCAAGCCCGACCTGATCATCGCCACCACCGACCTGTCCGACTCCGCCATCGCGCAGCTGTCCAAGGCCGCCCCGGTCGCCGTGGTGCGCTCGGCCGACGCGAGCCGGCAGATCGACCAGATGGTCGACACCGTCGAACTCATCGGCAAGGCCACCGGCAACGAGGACAAGGCCGAGTCCGAGGTCGACTCCTTCCGCAAGGCGGTCGCCGACGGGAAGAAGAAGCTCGCGGACGCCGGTCTCGGCGGCGAGAAGGTCGCCTTCGCCGACGGCTGGCAGGAGGGCAACCAGGTCTCCGTCCGCCCGTACGTCAAGGGCTCGCTGCTCTCCGACGTGAACACCGAACTCGGCCTCGTCGACCCGTGGAAGCTGAAGGGCGACGCGGCCTACGGCCTGGCGGCGACCGATGTCGAGGGCCTCACGAAGATCGGCGACGCGCGGTTCGCGTACATCGCCAACGACTCCGACGGCGGCGACCCGTTCGCCGACGGCCTCAAGGACAACGCGGTGTGGCAGTCCCTGCCGTTCGTCAAGGACGACGAGGTCCACCGGCTGCCCGACGGCATCTGGATGTTCGGCGGCACCGCGTCGATGCGCGAGTACATCGACGCCCTCGTCGGCGCGCTGACCGCCTGACGATGAGCACACGCACCACAACCGCCCCGCCCGCCCCCGTGAAGACCGGGGCGGGCGCGGCCGGTCCGGCCGGGGCCGAGCCCCCGGTGGCGGCCGGCCCGTCGGCCCGTCGCGGCCGGATGTTCCTCCTCGCGGTCGCGGGGATCGTCGCGCTGGCCGCACTCGCGATCGTGCACGTGGGCCAGGGCACCGCCGCCGTCGATCTGCACACGCTCTGGCAGTTGGCCACCGGGGCCGCCTCCGACCGGAGTGCCGACGAGCAGACGGCCGCCGTCGTCCTGGACTCCCGGCTGCCCCGGCTCGCCGCGGGGCTCCTCGTCGGCTGCGCGCTCGGCGCGGCGGGCGCGGCCCTCCAGTCGGTGTCGCGCAACATGCTGGCCTCCCCCGACACGCTCGCCGTCAACGCGGGCGCGTACCTCGCGGTGGTCGCCGTCGCCGCGTTCGGCATCACGCTGCCCGCGCTGCCGGCCGGGGCCACGGCGTTCCTCGGCGGGCTGCTGGCGGCAGGCGTCGTCCTCGGCCTGTCCCGGGCGGGGGCCGGACCGATCCGGCTGGTGCTGGCGGGTTCGGCGCTCACCCTCGCCCTGTCCGGGCTGAGCGGGATGCTGCTGCTCCTGCGCTCCCAGCAGACGACCGGGCTGTTCGCCTGGGGCAATGGTTCGCTCGCCCAGATCGGCATGCAGTCCATCGACCGGCTCGCCCCGGTCGCGCTCGTGGCGTTCGCCGGACTGATGCTGCTCGGCAGGCGACTGGACATCCTCGCCCTCGGCGACGACGGCGCCGCGGTCGTGGGCGTGAGCCCCCGGCTGACGCGCAGCACCGCCGTCGTCCTCGCGGTGCTGCTGGCGGCGGTGTCCGTGGCGGTCGCGGGGCCGGTCGGCTTCGTCGGCCTGTGCGCGCCCGCCGTGGTCCGGCTGCTCAGCACGTGGATCCCGGGCCTGGTCCGGCACCACGCGTTCATCCCCGCGTCGGCGCTCGCGGGTGTGCTGGTCGTGCTCGGCGCGGATGTGCTGCTGCGCGCGGTGTTCGGCGCCCAGGCGGGTGCCGAGGTGCCCACCGGCATCGTCACGACCTGCTTCGGCGCGCTCGTCCTGATCGTCCTGGCCTACCGGTCGCGCGACATGGGCACGGACAGCGGCTCGACGGCGTTCGCCCGGCTGCGCAGCCGGCGGGCGTTCGTCCTCACGCTGGTGGCGACGGTCGTGGGGCTGCTCGGCGCGGTGGTGGCGGCGACGCTCTTCGGCGACGCGACGCTGCTCCTGGGCGATGTGGGCAACTGGCTCACCGGCCGGGCGGGGCAGTTTGTCGGTTACGTCCTCGACACGCGGGTCCCCCGGGTCGCCGCGGCCCTGCTGGCCGGTGCGGCGCTGGCCGTCGCGGGCGCCGTCGTCCAGGCGGTGTCGCGCAACCCGCTGGCGGAGCCGGGCGTCCTCGGCGTCGTCAGCGGGGCTGGGGTCGGGGCGGTCGCCGTCCTCACCGTCGTGCCGCTGGCGAGCTTCTGGCTGATCGGCGGCTCAGCGCTGGCCGGTGCGACGGCCGCCGCGGCGCTGGTGTTCGGACTCGCCGCACGCCGCGGGCTGGAACAGAACCGCCTGGTCCTCATCGGCATCGGCGTCCAGGCCGGTGCGGGCGCGTTCGTGAGTCTGCTGATCGTGCTCACCGACCCGCACAACGAGACGAAGGCGCTGGCCTGGCTCGGCGGTTCGACGTACGGGCGGACGCTCCCCGAGCTGGTCCCGGTGCTGGTGGGTCTGGTCGTCGCGCTGCCCGTCCTGGCGTTGCTGCGCCGCGAGCTGGACCTGATCGGGCTGGACGACGAGACGCCCGCCCTGCTCGGTGTGCGGATCGGCGCCACCCGGCTGGCGCTGCTGAGTCTGGCCGTCCTGCTGACGGCGGGAGCCGTGGCGGCGGTCGGCGTGATCGGATTCGTCGGCCTCGTCGCCCCGCACGCGGCACGTGCTCTGGTGGGCCGCGGTCATGTGCGGGTGATACCGGTGAGTGCGCTGCTCGGCGCACTGCTGGTGGTCGTGTCGGACCTGGTCGGCCGGGCGGTCATCGCCCCGGCGCAGATCCCGGTCGGACTGCTGACGGCCGTGATCGGCGCCCCGTACTTCATCTGGCTGCTCTGGCGGTCGCGGCGCGAGGGGTGAGCGCGGAGCTGTCCCGGTTCCGGAGCCGCGCGGTCGACGACCGCGCGGCTCTGGCGTTTCCCCGGGAAGGGTGGTCAGCAGGGCCCTCGGTCAGACGTGGGAAAGGAGGTCGTCCAGCGGTTCCGGCAGGCGTGCGAGGTCCAGTGCGTCCGTGAGCGCTCGCGCGTAGTGCTCCTTGCGGCCGCCGATGGTCCCCATGAAACGCCGCAACTGCGCCTCGACCGTCCGCTCCCGCTGGGCGGGCTGGCGTTGGAAGATCCGGAAGGTGCGCAGGTCTCCCTGGTCGTCGATGACCTGCTGGACGCCGTCCGTGCCGAGCGCCCGGATCAGTTCGTCCTCCAGGTCGGCGTGGCAGGTGAAGAAGCCCAGCGCCGCCAGTTCGCCGGGGGTCCGGGCGGTGCCGAAGCCGGTCCGCTCCAGGCCCTGGACGAAGAAGCGCTGCTCCGCCGCGTCGCACAGGCCCGCCGGCCGGGTGTCGAGCCCGTCGGGCCCCAGCAGGCGCAGATAGCGGGTGATGCTGGTGGCGCCCCCGAGCGGCACGACCACGACGCCCTCGGCGCTCAGGGTGCGCCCCTGGCGTTCGGCGAGGGCCTCGACCGCCGCCCGGTCGCTGACGCCCTCGACGAGCACCACGGTGCGCAGGCTCAGGTCGGCCGCCAGCGCACGGGCGGCCCCGGCCTCGGCGGGCGCGGGCGCCTCCGCGTCGCCCGCGGCCCAGGAGACGACCGTCTGCCGCAAGCGCGTCGCTGTGTCCACGGAGCCAGTCTCGCACCGTGATCGGCGGTGACGGCAAGGGTTCTCCGGTCGGCCGACGAGGGCTGTCCCCGGGTACGTCAGCGGGGTGCGGGAGGTCTGTGCGCCAGGTACAGGCCGACGCCGAGGGCGAGTGCCAGGACACAGCCGGCGAAGGTCAGTCCGGCGTTCCTCAGTCCGATGCCCAGGGTGAGGGCGCCGACGCCGACCACGGGCAGGGAGATGCCGAGGTAGGCGATGACGAAGAAGGCGGACACGGTCGCCGCCCGGTGCTCGGCCGGCGCGGCGGCGCTGATCGCCGTCACCGCGCCCCGGAACGCGAGCCCCTGGCCGAGGCCGCCGCACAGCGCACCGGCGATGAGCAGGGGAAGCGAGGTGAAGAGCAACGAGGCGCCCACCAGGAGAAGGCCCCCGACCAGGACGAAGCAGCCGCCGGGCAGGGCCCGCCGTTCGCCGACCCGCCCCATGAGGGCCTGCCCGGCCGTCGAGGCGAGGAAGACGGAGAAGACGACGAGTCCCGTCAGGGCCAGGTTATGCACGTCGAGCGTCTCGGCCACGAACGCGGGGGCGACCGCGGTGAAGAGGCCCAGCAGGGAGAACCCGGCGAAGGCGGCCAGCGCCGAGGTGGCGAACACGCCGCGCATCGCGGGCGGGACGGCCAGGCCCTGGGGCCGCACCCGTACTCCCCGTACCCGGGCGGAAGCGACCGGCTCGGGAAGGAACCAGGTCAGTACGGCGGCCACGGCGATCAGCACCAGGTGCACGGCGAAGGGCAGCCGCAGGGGCCAGGGGGCGTACTCGGCGAGCAGCCCGGACAGCAGCGGGCCGCACCCCAGGCCGCCCATGTTCGCGGCGGTCGCGGCCAGCCCCGCCCGGGCCGCGCGTCCCGGCGGGGCCAGTTCCATCACGGTGACCGTCGCCGCGCCGCTCAGCAGTCCGGCGGCGAACCCGGAGAGGAGACGTCCGGCGAAGAGGGCGGGGAGCCCGCCCTCGAAGAGGAAACAGAAGGCACTGGCCGCCGAGAAGCCCAGGGCGGCCAGGAGGACGGGCCGCCGCCCCGTCTCGTCGGAGACGTTCCCGACGAGCAGCAGGGTGGCGATCACGCCCAGGGCGTAGACGGCGAACACCACGGTCACCATCAGCTCGGAGAAGCCGAGCTCTTCCCGGTAGAGGCCGTAGAGCGGTGTGGGGAGCGTGGTGCCCGCCATGCCGATGGCGAAGACGGCCGCCGCGGCGGGGTAACCGAGGCGATTCACGCGGTGCGCGGAGCCGGGCGTCCGGCTCATGCGTCGGACGGAGGGTCCGTCGGGGCGGCGGAGGTGATGTGGGTGAGCACGCACAGCCAGCGGCCGTCGCGCCGGACGAAGACGTCCGTGACCCATTCGTCGGCGTCGAAGCGGCGGCCATCGTAGTGGGCCGTGTTCGTCATCCGCGCGGTGACCGTGGCGGTGTCCTGGTGGACGCGGACCCTCGACGGGCTGATGGCCCGCATCGCCGAGTGGGTCAGGTCGCCGGACGCCACGTAACCGAGGAACGCTTCCCGGTCCGTGATGCCGGACTCGGAGACGATGATCCAGTCGTCCGCCATGAAGGCCCTGATCCGCGGCACGTCGTTCGAGACGATCGCGGCGGACCACTCCTCCACCAGGGCGACGAGCCGGGCCTGTACCGCAGGGTCCTGGGCGTCGGCGTCGGCGTCGTTCGGCGGCGGCCCGGATCCGGCTCCGCTGTCTTCCATTGTTCGAGCGTAGCCGCGGGGTACGCGGGTCGCAGTTCATGGGCGGCCGGGCGGGGGCCGCCCATGAACGGAACGGGCCCGGGGCGGGTACGGGGCGGGTACGGGGCCTGCGGTTCCGTGCGCTACGCGGGCGGGCCTCCTTCGACAGCGGCGGTCGGGCCCTCGGGGTCCTGGCCCGTCGGTGGGCCGGGCAGCTCGCGGCAGCGGACCATGAAGGACCGCTCGAAGACGATGACGGTCTCCCCCGTCGACTTGGTGCCGGTCGTCTCCACCGTGATGATGCCCTGCCCCGGCCGGGACCGGGACAGCCGCTTATCGAGGATGCGGCTCGTCGCATAGAGGGTGTCGCCGACGAAGACGGGGCTCTTCAGACGGACCCTGTCCCAGCCCAGGTTGGCCACCGCCCGCGCCGACAGCGCCTGCACGGTCATCCCGCCGACCAGGCACAGCGTGATGCCGCTGTTGACCAGGACCCTTCCGTACTCGGCGCCGGCGCCGTAGTGCTGGTCGAAGTGGAGCGGGTGCTGATTCATCGTCAGCAGGGTCAGCCAGGTGTTGTCGGCCTCGGAGAGGGTACGGCCCGGCCAGTGTCGGATCACCATGCCCGGTTCAAAGTCCTCGTAGTCCCCGCCGTGCTCCTCGACGTACTCGTTGTCCTTGACGTGACGCAGGGTCATGCGGCATCTCTCCGGTGATGTCACTCGATCAGGGGCGGCGCGGGCGGGCGCGCCGGTACGCGGGGCGGGGCGTGAGCGGTGCTGCGGTCAGATCGCCACCATCACGTTGTCGGAGCTGCTCGTTCCGCCCCGGACGCTGACGATCCCGGCGGAGCCGTCGCCGAAGAACCGGCAGAACAGCCCGGCCGGCCGGCCGCCGAAGATCAGGGGCCCCAGCACCGGGGCGACATCGGCGTCGTACGGCTCGTCGACCCCGTCGGCGATCAGCGATACCCGGCAGGTCCCCGGCTCCACGAACTCCTGCACCACGCTGGTGCGGCCCTGGACGGCCTCGCCGACGGCCGACTCCCACGCGGCCTGTTCGGCTTCGCGGCCGATGGTCACCTGTTGTCCGCTCTCCCCGAGCGCGGCCTTGAGCACCAGCCGCTCACGGTTCTTCAGGACGAACGGCACCAGGTCGACCTGCCGTCCCTCGCGGTCGGTCCTGCGCTCGGAGAGGATCCGCGTCCACGGCAGGTACCGCGCGATGAGCCCGCGCTCGCCCTCGGTCATCCAGGGCCGGCCCTCCGACAGGAGCCCCATGGTGAGCTTGCTGTGCAGGAACGTCGATGTCTGGGTGCCCACCAGCAGGCAGCCGTGGTCCAGGGCGTCCTGGACCGGAGTGGTGTCGAGCCCCGCGTCGAGCCAGTCCGGAATGGTGAAGTTGCGCAGTCCCACCGGATAGCGCAGGTGCGGGGCGCAGTCCCACGCCTCGGGCAGCTCCTCCGGTTCGAAGAAGCGTGCGGTCAGGCCGTGGCTGTTGTAGTAGTCGGCCTCCATCTCGAAGTACCGTCGCTCCACGCCGGTCACCCGGGCGCTGCCGACGACGGCCACCCTCGGCGCCACCGCCGTCTCCGCGCTGAGCGACCGGAACATCTCGGCGCGTACGGCGAACGGGCTCGGCGACCGGAACGGGGCCCGGCCCTCCTCGTCGGCGTGCAGCGCGCGCCACACCGCCAGACGGCTCTGGGTCTCCACCACGCCACCGAGCGCGCCGCTGACGTTGAACTCCAGGAACTGCGGCCCGTCGGGCCCGATGACGAGATCCGGGCGGACCACGGAGTCGGCGTACCGCTCCTCGACGAACGGGTCCCGCGTCCACAGCCGGTCCTCGGTGGCGGGCATCGCGTAGGCGGTCAGCCGGTCGGCGGTGGTGTGCCCGCTCTCCAGGGCGGCACGGCGCAGCAGATCGACCAGCGCGACGCTCACCCGGAAGATCTCGGCGTAGGACGCGCGCGGGATCGCCAGCGGCGCCGCGGGAAGAACCTTCTGGTACGGCCAGCCGGTGTCCCGCAGTTCGTGCCGCAGCATCCGCCGGATCGCGTCGGCCGACGCGGCGGGCCTCAGCCGGTGGCGGCCGAACCACGGGTGCCCGTGGCCCGGACCGAGGTCCTCATGCGTGTCCATCCGGCGCTTCCTCCTCTGTCGGCGGGACGGCGGCCGGGCCGCCGGTTGTCTGCTCGGCCGTACGGTGCTCCTCGAACAGCGCCACCGCGGCGGCGGTGTCCTCGATGGCCATGCCGACCGTCCGCAGGACCGTGGTCCGGCCGGTGACGTCGACCGCGCCGCTCACCAGGCCGCCCAGTTCGTACAGGTCCCCGGCCTTGATCAGGCCGCCGGCCAGTGCGGCCCGGATCTCACCCGCGCCGTCCAGCGCCGCGGTCCGGTCCTCGACGACGGTCACGGCGTCGGCCAGCAGGGCGGGGGCGAGCTCGACGGCGTCCGGGTGGGTTCCGCCGATCACGTTCACATGCGCCCCGGGGGCCACCCAGTCCGCCTCCACCACGGGGGTGCCGTCGTCGGTCGAGGTGGCCGTACAGATGATCGCCGCGTCGGTGACGGCGTCCCTCGCGGTGGCGCAGACGGTCACGTGGACGGGCTGTGGTGCGGTGTCGCGGATCCAGTCGGCGAACTTCTCGGCCCCGGCGCGCGTGCGCGAGTGCAGGCGGAGGTGACGGATCGGGCGGACCGCCGTCACCGCCCGGAAGAGGGCGCGTGCCTGGACCCCCGCGCCGATCACCGCCAGGTCGTCGGCGTCGTCGGGCGTGCAGGAGCGGGTCGCCAGTGCGGCGACGGCGCCGGTGCGGACGGCGGTGAGCTCGGCGCCGTCCAGGAGGGCGGTGATCTGCCCGGTCTCCAGGTCGGTGAGCGCGACGATCCCGTGGATCAGCGGCAGCCCGCGTACCGGGTTGTCGGGGGTGAGCGTGGTGACCTTGACGCTGCCCACCGCGCGCCGCTCCCAGACGGCCGGGCTGACCAGGAGGACGCGCCGGTCGCCGTGTTCGAGCACCGTGCGGGCCGGGGATCGGGTGCGGCCGGCGGCCAGGTCGACGAACATCTCGCCGAGTACGTCGACCACGCGGAGCATCCGCCGGGTTCCGGCCATGTCGGCGGCCCGGACCATCACCGGCGCGCTCACGCGGTTCCTCCGGCGCGGCCGAACCGGCTCGTCCAGGCGTCCTCGCGCGCCACGGTGGTGCGGGCCAGCCGGGCGAACGGCGGGCCGACCATGTTGCCCTCCAGGACGGCGACCCCGCCGTCGGCCGCCGCGACGGCCTCCACCACTCGACGCGCCTGTCCCAGCTGTTCGGGGCGGGGCCGCAGGAGGCGGTTGATCACGTCGAGTTCGCCCGGGTGCACCGTCGCCTTGCCGTGGAAGCCGAGCGCCCGCGCCCGGGTGGTCTCCTCGGTGAGGACCGCCGGTTCGGCGAGCCGGTAGTTGGCGGTGTCGACGCACGCCGTGCCGTACCGGGCGCAGGCCATCGCCATCGCCTGCCGGGCGGCCAGCATGGCCTCCCAGCTGATGTCGACACCGAGTGTGGCGGCCAGGTCGGCCGAGCCGAGCACCAGGCCGTCGGCACAGCGCGCGATGGAGTCGATGCGGGTGACCGCCTCGACCGTCTCCACCGTCGCGTAGACCTCGGGGGACGCGCCCGCCGAGGCCAGCATCCGGCGCAGCAGGTCGACCTCGTCCGCCGAGGTCACCATCGTCATCAGGACGATGCCGGGCCGCACCGGGCCCTCGGCCAGCATCGACACGTCCTGGACCCCCGCGAGGCTGCCGAGCTCGTTCATCCGCACGGCGACGTCGGCCGGTCTCGGAGTCTTCTCCAGCGCGGCCCGGCAGACCGTGCGGGCGGCCTCCTTGTCGGCGGGCGGTACGGAGTCCTCCAGGTCGATCAGGTGGACGTCCGCGTCGTAGGACCAGGCCTTCATCACCTTTTCCGGCGACAGGGCCGGCGTGTAGAGGATGGAGCGCGGGATCGCCCTTGCCGCCCCGGTCACCGGTTCACCGCCCCGGAGGGTGCGGCCGCCGGGCGCGCCCCGGCCTCGGTCAGCGCGGTGCAGAGCCGCTTGATCTGGTCCGCGCTCTGGCCGGCCCGCAGCATCACCCGCAGTCCGGCGGTACCGCGTGCGACGATCGGGAAGAACACCGGTGAGGTGTAGAACCCGGCCGCGAAGACCTGTTTGGCGGCCTCGACGACCGTGTCGTCGCTCATCGGCACCACCCGGATCGGGTAGGTGCCCTCGGCCTGCTCGGTCAGGACGAGCGAGTCGAACAGCGCGATGTTGGACCGCAGACGCTCCTGCAGCCGGGTGAGTTCCTCGGTGCGGTGGATCTCGGCCGAGGCGAGTGCCGCGCCGACCGCGGCGGCGTTCATCTTCTGCGAGTAGCCCAGCGGGCCCGCGAACCGTTCGACGATCCGGCGCGTCTCCTCGGGGTAGCCGTCGAGGAGGACCGCCGTGCCTCCGGCTCCGAAGCCCTTGGTCAGGGTCGCCACGGTGATGGTCCGCTCGTCGAGCACCGGGGAGTGGGTGCGTACGTAGCCGATGCCGCGTTCGCCGTACGCGGACAGCGAGTGCGAGTCGTCGTAGAAGACCAGGAGGTTGTACTTCTCCTGCAGTTCGGCCAGCTCCTCGACGGGCGCGTAGCCTCCGAGACTGTCCGAGCCGTCCACCACGTAGCAGACGCGTTCGTAGGTCCGGCACATGTCCTCGACGAAGTCGAGGTCGTGGTGGCCGCAGGTGACGACCTCGCTCTCGTCGGCACAGCTCGGCTTGGCGTTGCCCAGGGAGACGTGGGCGTTCTTGTCGAAGACCATCAGCGGCTTGACGCCGTTGCCGAGGTGTCCCGAGGCGATCATCGGCAGCAGACCGGTGCTGGCCGCCGCGGTGGAGATCGCGCTGATCACCATCGCGCCGAACAGCTCGCCCAGCGACTCCTCCAGCTCCAGCAGCACCGGTGTCTGGACGCGGGTGCGCGGGATGCAGTGGTCGAGCACCCCGAAGCGCCGCAGCGAGGCGACCGCGCCGTCGATGACCTTGGGGTGGGTGTCCAGGTCCAGGTAGGAGCAGACGGTGAAGTTGACGAATTCATGCCCGTCGGGCATGTGGAACACGCCGTCCTCCAGGTCGCCGACGATGCCGGCGACCCCGTTCTCGTAGGACTGGTTCCAGAAGGCGTTGCCGATCCCGATGAGTTTGTCGTTGTTGCGGTACCGGTGGGTGGGGGTGATGGTCCTGCGCTCGCTCATCGGGAGTTCTCCTCGGTGGGCTTGTAGCTGTAGACGCCCTTGAGCCTCCGGTAGGCGTACGTGTACAGGGCGACGCCGAGCACGTGCGGCCTGCGGAGGATCTTCTTGGACTTGAGCCAGAAGTTGACGTTGATGTTCATCTCGTCAAGCGACTCGGCCTGGTGCCACCAGCCGAGCGGCAGGTAGAGCATGTGGCCCGGTTCGAGGACGAAGTCGCGGCGTCGGGCGAGCTTGGCCGCGAGCCTCGGGTAGCGCGCCAGGTCGACGTCGTCGAGGTCGACCACGTTCGACTTGTCGCCGAACCCGCGCAGGACCGACCTCGGGTAGTAGGCCCGAACGCCCGGTGGAGCGATGATGAACCGCTTGCGGCCTTCCAGCGCGATGTTGAAGTTCTCGAACTCGTCGAAGTGGTTCTTGGTGAAGACGCCCCGGTGGCTGATCCACAGGTTGGCCGCGTACAGGCTGTCGCCGTAGCCGAAGAACTCCTCGGCGTCGAAGCCGATGACGGCGTTCACGTCGGCCGGACTGCTGCGGATGTTCGACACCACCCGGTGCCAGGTGTCCGTGCTGGTCAGGTGCCGCTCGTCCGCGAAGAAGTCGCGGAGCTTGATGTCCCGTGTCTCCCAGCGGCCCGGGTGGTTCTTGTCGCCCGGCTCGGTGAACAGGGTGACGGTCATCTCGGCCAGGCGCGCGGCTACTTCGTCCCGTCCGAGTCCCTGCACGCCGGCGGGCAGCTTGATCACCACGGGGCGGTCGGCCCGGTACAGCCCCCGGGGGCCCACGGCCAGGAACTCGTCGAACGACATACGGGTGATCTCGACCCCCGCTGTCCCGTTCTCCCCGGGCACAGCTTCCGGAACTGCCATGTCGCTGGTCCTCCTCTCTTCGCCGGGTCTCATTCCGCGTCAGCCGTCGGTCCCGCGGCCGACGCCGGGTCTCATGCCGCGTCAGCCGTCGGTCCCGCGGGCGCTCAACTCCGCCACCACGTCCACGATCAGGTCCTCCTGCCCGGCGATGGCCTGCCGTCGGCCGAGTTCGAAGAAGACTTCGCGCGGGTCCACGCCCGCGGCTCCGGAGAGTTCGACGACCCGGTGCTTGAAGCCGGAGAAGACTCCGGCCAGACCGCTGACGATGCTCATCGAGGCGGTCACCGGTGGTGCCGGCATGAGTTCGCGCTCGGCGAGGTCGGCGGCGTCCAGCAGCGCGTACAGGTCGATGCCCGTGGCGAAACCGCTCCGCTCCAGCACCGGCACGAGCACTTCGAGCTGGGTGTTGCCCGCCCCGGCTCCGAAGCCACGGGCGCAGCCGTCGATGATCAGGGCGCCGGCGTCGGCGGCGGCCACCGAGTTGGCGACGGCCATACCGAGGTTGTTGTGCCCGTGGAAGATCACCGGGACGGCGCCGACCGCCTCGACGATGGCGCCGATCCGCGCGGTGACGTCGGGAGGGAGGAAGTGCCCCGCGGAGTCCATGATCCCCACACCCTGCGCCCCGTATCCGACGGCCCGTGCGGCCTGCTCGGCCAGCTCGTCGGGGGAGGCCATATGGCTCATCATCAGGACGCAGTGGGCTTCGGCGCCCGCGTCCCGCAGGAAGCCCAGATGGTGTTCGGCCAAGGACGCCTCGGTGGCGTGCACGCCGACGCGGAAGACGTCGACCCCGTGGGCGATCGCCCGCCGCAGGTCGTCGGAGGTGCCCCAGCCGGGCAGCATGAAGGTGCCCAGCCGGCTGTGGCTCAGCGCCTCGCGGACCGTCGAGAGCATCTCGTCGTCGGTCGCCGCGGCAAGCCCCACCTGCAACGAGGAGGCGCCCAGACCGTTGCCGTGGCCGACCTCCACCACCGGGATCCGCGCCGCGTCCGCCGCCTCCGCGTAGCGGCGCAGTGCGGTCAGGCCGAGCTGGTGGCGGACGGCGTGCTGACCGTCGCGCAACGTCGGGTCGTGGATCACCACCTGTTTCACGGCGACACCCCCGTCCGGGACGCCCGGTCCGGCCGGGCCGCGTACTGCTCGGCGACCATGACGGCGGCGGCGTTGATGATGTCGAGGTTCCCCGCGTGCGGCGGCAGGACCTCGCTGTGCGCCGTGACCTTGAGGACGATCGTCACCAGGTCGTCGACGGCGGTGCAGGCGACGACCTCGTACCCGGGGGCGAACGACCGTACCTGCTCGGCCGCCCGGTCGACCACCGCTCGCACCGCGGTCGCGTCGGCGTCGGGCACCCGGGCGTGGACGACGGTGCGGAAGGTGGCCGGCGGCACCGCCGGGCTGATGTTGAGGATCACCTTGACGTCACTCACGCCGGAGAACGTCGTCACGGCGTGACCGGTGGCCGTCACGTACTCGTCGAGGTTCAGCCTGGTCGCGCGGCCGGCCACGTCACTCGCCACGGTCGACACGACCTCCAGGTACGTCACCGGGAACCGGGCCGCGAGCGCGTGCACGACCGGAACGGACGCCTGGCCTCCGCAGCTGATCAGATTGACGTTGCGCGCGGCCTCGGCCGCGACCCCGGTCACGGTGGGCGCCACCATCTGCCCGACCTTGCTGGGGGTCAGGTCGATCACCAGCGTCCCGAGCGGCTCCAGCAGCGGCCAGTGGTCCCGGTGGGACGCGGCGCTGGTGGCGTCGAAGACGACGTCGAACGGGGTCGGCGCCGCCAGTACGGCCACGATGCCCGCGGCGGTGGTGGCGCAGCCGAGGCTCTCGGCGTACCGCAGGCCCGCCGACTCCGGATTGCGCCCGGCGACCAGTCGGCAGTCCAGCCCGGGCGACCGGTCGATCTTGCTGACCAGGTCCCGCCCGATCGCCCCGGTGCCGATGACGGCGACCGTCACCATCTCGACGATGCCCGGGCGGGCGTTCGTCAGGCCCGCCGCGAGACTCAACGGATGCCTCCGGGGCGCCGGAGGCGGGGGGCCGGCGGATGATGTGAGTGGCGACGGCGGGCGCCGGCCGTCCGGCTCGCCGCGTCGGGTCCGTAGGTTCTCATGAACGTTGTTCCCACCCTTCCATCTGCGCGCGGCTGCTCCGTGGCGGTCCTGGCCGCGGGCGGCCGGGTGCCTCACCGGGATCTCCGTCCGTTCCGGGCCGTGTGCCGACGCGGTCGGTCACGATGCCTCTCCCACCTGCTCGGGCGACCGTCGGTCAGTCGTCTGCGCCGGTCGGCCGCCGAGAGGTGAAGCATCAGTGAGGCGATGCGCGGTCGCACGTGGAGGACGAGGAATCACCAGCCGCAGGTCGTCGCGCCGAAACAATCGGCCGTGAGCGCGAACCGGAGGCTTGACTCGGTGTGCTGAAGCCCCGTTGACGGCATGTCCTCCCCTGCACGCACGTCGCCGGCCGCCGATTCACCCGCCCAGCGGCGGTGAACATATCAGAAGACCGCAGGACACAACCCCCCTCATTCGCACATGGGTTGATCTTCGGGGGAGGCGCTCGGCGGCTCCTCCCGGACACCTGAGCGCCGGATACGCGCCTTTCCCCGCAGGACCTGATCTTTCCCTCGACTCCACCACGGACGCCGACTACTCTCGGGAACCCCGTGCACCTGGCTGCGCGGGTCTCGGCGCACGACGACGGGCTGGTGGGGCGTCGACGGCGGGGCAGCCACATCGAAGGGGGAGGCAATGTACTGCCGATTGCGCCGCCACGCGCGCTCATGACCGCGTCGACGACCGACAAGGCCGACGCGCAACGGCCCGTTCTGGGACGTGACTTCTCCCGGCTGTGGTGGTCCGCCGCGGTGTCGTCGCTCGGTGACGGGGCCACGATCGCCGCCGCGCCCCTGCTGGCCACCCGTCTGACCGACGACCCCCGCCTGATCGGCGCGGCCTCGGTCGCCTTCACCGCGCCCTTCCTGCTGTTCGGCATCCCGGCGGGACTGCTGGTGGACCGCATCGACATCCGGGCGATGATGGTGCGCGTCGACGTCGGCCGGGCCGTCCTGCTGGCGGTGCTCACCTTCGGGATCCTCGTCGGCTGGGGCGGGTTGCCGCTGCTCTACGTCTGCATGTTCCTGCTCGGCGTCGGCGAGGTCCTCTGCCGCAACGCCGCCCAGGTACTCGTGCCCTTCATCACCCCGCAGGCGGGTCTCTCCACCGCCAACGCCCGCATCATGGCCGCGCAGGAGGCCGGCACCGGCTTCATCGGTCCGCTCCTCGGCGCGCTGATGTTCGGTGTGGCGACGGCCCTGCCCTTCGGCGTGGACGCGGCCACCTTCCTGTGCTCCGCCGTCCTGATCAGCCGCATCCGCCGCACCAGGCCCGTCGGGCGCGCACCGGACAGGTCCGGCGTGATGTCGGAGATGCTGGCCGGCGCAAGATGGCTGTTCTCGCATCACCTGCTGCGCAGCCTCGCCCTGGTGTCCTGTCTGATCAACCTCGCCGGGAGCGCGATGCTCGCGGTCCTCGTGGTGCACAGCGGGAAGGAGCTCGGCCTGGGTCCGTTCGGGTACGGCGTCCTGCTCGCCTGCCAAGCGGTGGGAGCCGTTCTGGCCTCACGCTTCGCGCCCGCGCTGACGGAACGGCTCGGCCGGGAAGGCGCGTTGGTCGCCACCGCCGTCCTGATCACCACGAGCGAGACGGTGCTCGCCGCCGTGCCCTCGGTGTACGCGGCCGGCGTGGCCCTCGCGATCTTCGCCTGTGGGACGGTGACGTGGAACGTCGTCGTGGTCGTGCTGCGGCAGACCCTGGTGCCACAGCACCTGCTCGGGCGGGCGAACAGCGTGTACCGGCTCGTGGCCTGGGGCGGACTCCCCGTCGGTGCGGCGGCCGGCGGGTTCGTCGCCGCCGAGGTCGGCACCCGCGCCGTGTTCGGGGCCGGCGCGGTCGTCATGGCGGTGGTCGCCATGGGGCTCCTCGTGGGCGCCCGCCGCCGGTGGATCACCCGCGCCGACCCGGCTCCACGCACGACGGAGACGGACTGAACGAGCAGCCGTCCGGCGCGCCGCGGGACGCCGGCACCGTCCGGACACGGCAGCGCCCTGGACCGCACCGCACCGAACGGGGCACCGTACCGAACGTGCCCATTCCGGAAAGGGACACCCCATGACGACGACCACGAGTCCGCGCACCCCGCCCAGGTCGCGGCTGGGCCACGCGTACGGGGAGCAGCTCGCGCGGAACGGGTCGACGGGCCGTCCCGCGGCCGCGGCCCTGGAGTCCGCCACGTTGAGACTGGCGTACCAGGACCGGTTCCTGACCGGCCCCGCCTTCCTCGGCGAGAGCGAGCTCCGCACCCTCGTGGGAGACCTCCACACGGTCTACGGGCTGCTGCGCTCGCTGCCGGAGCGCGGGTTCGGCGGAAGCGTCACCGCACTGGCCGCGGCGGTCGGGCTGGACCCTTCGCAGTCGGCGCTCATCACGCGGAGCGCCCGGACCGGGTCGCTCCTCCCGCTGGGGCGGGCCGATCTCTACCACGACGGTACGGGGTTCAGGCTTCTCGAATTCAATATCACCAGTGCGCTCGGCGGCTTCGAGAACGCTGACATCAACCGGGCGATGCTGGCCTATCCCCCGCTCGAAGAGTTCGTACGGCGGCACGGACTGCGCTACGAGGACACGCTGGGCCACATGGTGCGGACCATGTACGCGGAGTGCGCCGCGAACATCCCCACCGGCCGGGCCCCTGTCGTCGCCGTGGTGGACACGGTGGAGAACTTCGCCGTCGTGGGACCTCGACTGCGGGTGTTCGCCGAGAAGCTGGCCGACTTCGGGGTCGAGGGGATCGCCTGCGACCTCGGCTCGATCACGTACCCGAACGGCCGTCCGACGGCCTCGGGCCGCACCGTCGACGTCGTCTTCCGGTACTTCCTGCCCGAAGACCTCACCGACCCCACCGCGGCGGCCCAGCTGGAACCGCTGCTGACCGCGGTCGAGCAGGGGAGGCTGGGCCTGTTCAGCCGACTGGACGCGGAGCTGTACGGCAACAAGGGCACCTTGGCGATGCTCTCCGACGAGGAGCACCGTGACCGGTACGACGCCGCCGAACTGGCGTGCCTCGACCGGATCCTGCCGTGGACGCGGTACGTGCGCCCCCGCGCGACGGACCCCGGCGGCACCCGGGTCGACCTGCTCGCCCACGCCCTGGGGCACCAGCACGAGCTGATCCTCAAGCCGACGCTGCTGCACGGCGGCAACGGCATCATCGCCGGCTGGACGGTGGGCCCGGCCGAGTGGGAAAGCAGGGTCGCCTCGGCGATGGGCGGTCCGTTCGTGCTCCAGCGCCGTGTACGTCCCACCGCCGAGCCGTTTCCCGACGGCGCCGGCGGCGTGCGGGAACTCTTCCTGAACTGGGGCCTCTACCTGAGCGCACGCGGCGCCGAGGACGACGGCTACGCGGGAGGCTTCGTCCGGGGCAGCGCCGATCCGGCTGTGGGGGTCGTCAGCATGGGCAGCGGCGCCACGGTCGGCTGCGTCTTCCACGGCGGCGACCGCTGATCCCACGCGTCCGAACCCGGCCCGGCGGCGGCGGCCGCACGAACCGACCGGGTGGACGTGGTCCCCTTCGGTATCGATCACCTGCCCGCACCCGGGCGTTCGTCGGTGCGGGCCTGGTCCCTCGTTTTGCTGGCGCTGGTGCGCCCGAGGGTCCGTGGCCACACACGGCGGAAATGGGCGGGCATGCTCGTCTATGGCGCGGCCGGCGCCACAGTGGTCGCGACGCTGTTCTCCCTCGACCCGGTGATGGGCGCCCTCATCGGCGCCCTCGCCCTCGCCGAAGCTCTCTCCGCACCGGTGCTCGTCGGCATGGGACTGATCGTGTCGGCCGGCGCCGTAGCGACCTGGCGTGCTGAAAGCCTGCCGGTTTCACCGATGCCGACCAGCGCGGACCGCCCGTGACACGGCAACGGGAAAGCAGAGTGCTTCCAGACGCTAGCCGTTCTCCCGTCCCGGCAGAGGCGCGCCATCCAGGAAGGCTTCATAGGCAACGGCCGCGTCCGGCTCGACCTCAGGGTCCGAAGGGGCGTAGCGAGTGTCGGCACGATCCCGCTTTGGACCGGAGACCCAGAACTCCTCGCTGGTCTCGATGTCGTAGAAGTTGGCATCGAACATCCCCCCTGCACGGCGTAGCGTTCGCCCGTGGAAGTTCGCGGTCCCCCACGTCTTCGAAAAGTCCACCCACCCGATCCATGAGGGCCCACGGTCGGTGTCGAAACCCGTTTTCAGCTGCACAAACATGATTCGTCGAGGCATGCGCCCAGGGTCGCAGGATCCCGCTGGGATATCACCAGCATTCTCGCAGCACGCCCTGACAGCCGCGCAAGACACGGTCCCATACGTTTCGGTCGGCGCGGAAGCCAAGGCGCACGCTGCCGCCGTGAGTCAGTGCCTGACCGATCCGCTCGCCGGCCTCATGCCGACCCGGGAACTGGCGTCGCTCCACGGCCACGGGATCGCTCAGCTTCGCCACTCCCCCGCTGTTTGATCACAACTCCGTCACTAACGGAAGAAGTAGATCCTCCGGTCCTGTCCAGCTCGCTATGTTCATGCCTCCGCGAAGCAACCTGGGGGGACCATGGACTGGAACAGCCCGCAACACCCGTCGCGTCAGTCCGACTGGGGGCAGGGCGGTACGGTCACGCCGCCCCCGTCTTCTCCGCCTGGCGGTCCGCGGTGGGCCCGGAAGCGCGTCGTTCTCCCCGCCGCAGGCGCACTGTTCGTCCTGGGCGTCGGAATCGGCACTACCGGTGAACAGCCGCAGGACGTGCGGACAGCCGCAGCGAAGACGAAGCCGGGCCCCACCGTGACGGTGACGGAGACGGCAAGGGTCACGGTCACCGCGAGTCCGGAGCCGGCCCCTACGGTCACGAAGATCAAGAAGGTGCGGGTGACGGTCACAGCAGCGCCACCGCGGCCGAAACCCGAGAAGGAGCCAGTACCCCGCGAAGAGGACGCAGGCAGTGGCGGTTCAGGAAGCACGTCGGCGTACTACGAGAACTGCACCGCGGTCCGCGCCGCCGGCGCCGCACCCATCAGAGCCGGCGACCCCGGGTACGGACGGCATCTGGACCGCGACGGAGACGGGGTCGCCTGCGAATAGGGGCCGCCGGCAAGCTGCTGCGGGCGGTGCCGCCGGTGGGCCACATTCTCCTGCTCGGCAAGGTCCCGGGGAGCGGCGGGAGGGGATCGCGGCGGGAAGCCTGCGTGACGGTCTTCGGCCGGATGCAGGACGGTATGGCGCAGACGCAGCAGCTGTTCAGCGGGACGGGCCCGGCGAGATCTGGTGCGCACGCCGCTGCGGCAAGCCACCGGGTTCGTCGCGGACGGCACCCTCCGCGCGGGCGGCACCGTCGTGCCGCCCGCGCATCTCGCAGATCAGCGGAGTCTTCCACGCGGCTTCAGCGGTACCGCCGGCAGCTCAGGGGCAGGCAGCGGAGCCCCGTCGTACCCCTTGACCTGCCCGAACCGTGTCCCTTCCATCCAGTCCCGACGGGCCTGTTCGATCTCCTCGTGCGAACGTCCGATCCAGTTCCAGAACATGACCAGTTCCTCCTCGAACGGCTCGCCGCCCAGGAGCATCAGCCCGGCGTCGGAGACGGCGCGCAGAGGCAGTTCGGTGCGCCCGCAGCCGAGGTAGAGCATCGAGCCGGGCAGCACGGGGACGCCGTCGATCTCGGCCTCGCCCGACATGGACAGGACCGCGTACTCGAAGTCGGGGTCCAGGGGCAGGCGGGCCTCGGCGCCACCGGCCAGGGTCACGTCGGCGCCGACGATCGGGGTGTACGCGGTGCCGGGCGAGGCCGCGCCGTCCAGTTCGCCCAGGATGACGGTGGCGCTCACGCCGGGGGCGGTGACGACGGGCAGGTCCGTGTGGTGCTGGAAGTGCGGCTCAATGGTGCGGTGGGCTTCCGGGAGGGCCACCCAGAGCTGCGCTCCGTGCAGCAGCCGGGCATGCTCCTTCGGACTCTCCTCGGAGTGGCTGATGGCGCGGCCCGAGGTCATCAGGCCCAGTTCGCGGGGGCGTACCGTCTGCAGGCTGCCGAGACTGTCCCGGTGAAGGACTTCCCCGTCATGGAGCCAGCTGACGGTCTGGAGGCCCATGTGGGGATGCGGCGGGACCTGCATTCCGGGCTCGTCGGCGATGTCGTCGGGGCCGTAGTGGTCCACGAAGGCCCAGGCGCCCACCATGCGCCGGCCCAGATTGGGCAGCAGACGGCGGACCTCGGTGCCCTCGCCGAGCTGGACGCGGCGGGGGGCGAGAAGCTCGCGGACGGGCTCGGCGACGACGAAACCGCGTCCTCCGCAGACGGAGGGCGTGGCCTGGCGATCGAGATTGCTCATGGCGCTCAACCTATTCCCGCAGGGGCGTGGAGCACCGGGTCCCACGCCAGAACTTTAGTGGAATGTTCAACCATTGTGCGGTGTTGTCATGGCTGAACGTACGGCGGGGCGGCCCGGAGCCTGCCCCGCACCCCATGGAGGAGGACGCGTGAGCGAGACCGAGACCTACTACGAGTTCGGCACCGCCGCCGACCGGTGGGACCGGGCGCAGATGTTCTTCGAGGCCAAGGAGTACCTGACGGCCGCCCGGATCCTGGGCGGACTCGTCGGGGAAGCGCCGAAGCAGGTCGCGCCGCGGCTGCTGCTGGCCCGCTCCTACTACCACTCCGCCCGGCTGGGCAAGGCGGAGCAGGAGCTCCGGGCCGTTCTGGAGCTCGACCCGGTGGAGAGCTACGCGCACCTGATGCTGGGCCGGACGCTGGAGCGTCAGGGGCGGACCGCCGACGCGGCGCCGCACCTGCGGATGGCCGCCGCCCTCACCGGAGACTTCGGCCCCGGAGCCACGCGCTCCTGAGCAGTTCCGCGTCACTGGCCGGGCCCGCACCACTCGGTGCGGGCCCGGTCTACTTCACCCGCCGATACGAGCATCGGACCACGGGATCTCCAGGACGAAGGGGTCGAAGACGCACGGATCCAGGAGTGCCGCATTAGGGCGTGGCGCGGTCGGCCGCGCTCATCGGGCTGGCGGTGGCGGTCTCCGCCGGCTGCTCCGGTGCCACGCCTTCGTCAGCGCCCTCGCGCTGCCCGGCCGACCGGGCGTCACGCCCCCTCGCTCTCCCGCCAGTCGGGCCGGACCAGCACGGCCGTGGCGACGATGCCGTCCTCGATCCGCCACTGCCCGCGCAGCGTGGTCGGCAGGGCCGGGTCCGTGAGGAGCAGACGCGCGGCGAACGTGCCCTCGGCAGCGGTGTCCCCGTCGGGCGTATCACCCTTGCCGGCTCGACCGCCCGTCTGCTGGAACGTCAGGTCGGCCTGGATGAAGTCGAGTTCGATTCCCGTGACCGGATACCAGGTTTTGAAGACGCTCTCCTTTGCACTGAACAGAACACGGTCCCAGTGGATTTCGCTCTCGCCTGCCGGTGCGGGCTGACCGATCCGCGCACGTTCGGCGGGCAGGGTCACCAACTCCCTTACGCCGACGGGGAGCGGGGCGTGCGGTTCGGCGTCGATGCCGAGCGACAGCACACCCTTCGCGCGGGCCAGCGCGGCCGCCCGGTACCCCTCACAGTGGGTGAGGCTGCCGACGATTCCCTCGGGCCACAGCGGTCGTCCCCGGTGGCCGTGGAGCACGGCCACGGGTGGCAGGCCGAGTCCGGCCATGGCGCGCCGGGCACAGGCGCGGGCCGTCGCGAAGTCGTTCCGGCGTTTGGCCACGCTCTTGGCGACCAGCGCCTCCTCCTCCGGGAAGAGAGTCCCGTCGGGGGCGGTCTCCGCGCGGGTGGCAGCACAGGAGACGTCGGCGGGCATCAGTCGCTCGATCACGAGGAGCCTCCCGGGGTCCGCCGCTGTGCGGACGGTTCGGCGTCGGTGCGGGCCGGTGGGGCGGGTGGTTGCCCCTCGTAGGGGAGGATCTGCCGCAGCAGGCCTCGCGGGTGTCCCCTCTCGCGCCACTCCCTGGGGTAGCCGATGGAGACCTCTTCGAAGCGCACCCCGTCGTACCAGGTCGTACGGGGGATGTGGAGGTGCCCGTAGACGACGGCGGTGACGTTGAAACGGCGGTGCCAGTCGGCGGTCAGTTCCGTGCCGCACCACTGGGCGAACTCCGGGTACCACATCACCGACGTGGGTTCCCGGACCAGCGGCCAGTGCCCGGCGAGGACGAGGGGTATCCCGGGGTCGTGCGCCGCGAGCCGGCGGCCGGTCGCGGCGACCCGGGCGCGGCACCAGTCGTCCCGCGTCGGGTAGGGGTCCGGGTGCAGGAGGTATTCGTCGTTGCAGACGATGCCCGACTCGTGCGCGACGGCCAGCGACTCCTCCTTCGTGTGCGTTCCCGGGGCGCGGAAGGTGTAGTCGTACAGGAGGAAGAGCGGCGCGATCGCCACCGGTCCGTCCGGGCCCGGCCAGAGCGGGAACGGGTCTTCAGGAGTCGTCACTCCGAGGTCCCGGCACAGCTCGACGAGGTGGTCGTAGCGGGCCTGGCCGCGCAGTTGGACCGGGTCCTTGGCCAGGGTCCACAGCTCGTGGTTGCCGGGGGCCCAGATCACGTGGGCGAAGCGCTCCGCGAAAAGTCCGAGCGTCCACCGGATGTCTTCGGGCGTCTCCGCCACATCTCCGGCGACGATCAGCCAGTCCGCGTCGGACGTCGGGTGCAGGGACTCCACGATGGCCCGGTTGTCGGTCACCGCGGCGTGCAGGTCGCTCACGGCCAGCAGACGGCCCGCGCGCTGCTGTCGGCTCCCGTCGCCGGGGGCGGGAACGGCGGCGGGGGCGGGAACGGCGGCGGGGGCACCGTGCGGTGCGGGGTCGCTCGGAGGCGTCATGGGCGCTGTTTTCCCGATCTGTCGGCAGTGGTCCGGCTCCGTCCGCACGGTGGGGAGCCGCTGAACGTAGCCTCTCACGCCCCCTCCCGGTTCCTCCGGGGTTTCGGATGGCGGGCAGGTCGGGCGGGGTCGCTACCTCCGCTGACGTTCCATCAGTTCCCCTCTGTTCTACGGGAGTTCAGTTCGTTCACCGCACCGAGCGCGTCGCCGACCGTCGTGTAGTCGACGGCGATGAAGGTGACCGGGCTGCCTCGTTCCGCCTCGCAGGCGCGGGTCCGCTCCAGGACCCAGTCGCGGGCGTTGACGCGGCCGGCGTCCAGGCGGCTGCCGCCCGCGTTCGTGATGAAGTGGTTGAGCAGGAAGAGCCGTTTCCCGGTACCGCCCCGGTGGGGTTCGCACGTCATCTCGGAGGGGCTCCGGAAGGCGAACGGGGTCTCCATCCCGTACCGGTAGAAGTTGCGGTACCAGGGCGCCGGGCCATCGGCCTTCTCGGCGAACACCACCAGTCGGCGACCGCTGTCGATCATCTCCGCCAGGGTGGGCCACGGGGCGTCAGGATCCACCGGGGGAGTGTGCAGGAGGTCCTCCAGGCCGGCGGCTCGGAACGCCTCCTCGGTGTCCTCGGGGCCGATGTCGTCCTGGACGATGAGCGTCACGATCTCGGTCGGGTGGGCGCGCAGCCAGTCGCCGATGTCCTCCAGGGCCGGAACCAGTTCGACGGCCCCGGCGCGGCAGACGCCGTGGCAGAGCCAGAGTCCCTCGCGCGGCGGGTTCGCCCGGTCGATGGCGCCGGTGATCAGACGCCGTTGTTCGGGGGTGAATTCGGGAGAGTCGAGACGTCCGGCGATGTCCTGCGGGCGCTCCCAGCGGTACGTGTCGAGCTGGAGGGCCCGGACGCCCGTGTTGAGCTGGGTGGTGATGTCGGGATCCTGGAGAGGGCCGATGAACCGGTCCGCGGTGGTGGACATCGCGTTGTGCGAGGTGAGGTAGGTGGCTTCGTCGTACCGCAGTTCGCACAGGCGGCTGCTGCCCAGGCACTCGCGGGGTACGGACGGGCCGAACACGGGCGGCACGAGGAGTACGCCGGCCAGTGCGGCACAGGCCACGCCCGCCGCCGTCGTCCGTACCGCTCTCGGGGTCGGCATCCGACCCGGGCGCACCAGGAACGCCCAGCCCACGCCCGTGAGGAGCACGCCGCCGACGAGGGCCGTGAGGGCGGCGCTCAGCCCGGTGGCGACCGCCTGGTTCACGGCGTTGCGCTGGAGGTCGTCGACGAGCGCGGCGACGCTCGGGGCCCAGGAGGACGGTGTGGTGAGGAGGCGTCCTCCGGTGATCAGCCGGGCCAGGAGCACGGCCGCGGCGGTCAGGACTCCCGCGCAGGCGAGCGCCTGCCCCAGTCGCATCAGCCGGCGGGCCGGGGCGGCGGGTCCGGTGAACCAGAGCGTCGCGAGCGCGGCCAGGGCGACGGTGAGGGCGAGGGCCTGGAGCAGGGTCAGGAGCCTGATGGCGTCACGGGCCCGCTCCAGGGCCGTGAGGTCCATCCCGGCGGTGGTCAGGGTGCCGGTGAGGTCCCACGTACCGTCCTGGAGAGTGGTGCGGAGGCCGGCGGCGGCGGTCCGTGAGCCCTCGGAGAGCGCGGCGGCCGCGGTGGCTGCCAGCGCGGTCGATACGTCTCCCTCCTCCAGGGCCACCTCGATCTCGGGGCGCAGCGCCGCCCGCTCCCGCTCCGGGACCGTCGTGAGGAGGGCGTCGGCGGCGCGGTCTGCCTGGTCCTCGGTGAGCGGCAGCGTGGGGAGGTCGGGGGCGCGGCCCTCCTTGAGCGCGTCGAGCGCCGTGCCGAGGTCGGCGGCGAACCGTTCAAAGTCCGGCCGGTCGCTCCCCTGGAGGCTCGCCACCAGGTCGCCGAAGTAGACGCGTGCGAGGTCGGCGAGGTTCTCCAGCACCGGGGCCAGGTCGACGGTCAGCCGGAGCTCGTCACGGTCGCCGCGCAGATAGCCGGTCACCGCCTCGATCTGCTGGTCGGTGAGGGCCCGGACCGTGCCGGGCGGCAGCACGACCTTGATGTTCGACGTCACCAGCGCCTCGGGCACGGGCAGGTGCGCGAGCAGGTCGCGGGTGACGGGCGAGATCTCCGGGTCGACGAGCACCTCGGTGTAGAGCCGGTCGTACGCCGACTCCTCGTCCAGCACCGCCTGGTGGAAGCCGGGCGAGGCGACCGTGGACCGGACGGTCGCCGTCAGGGCGACCGTCGTCACGCACAGGACGGCCAGCAGGAAGGCGAGCACCGGCACGAGACGGCCGGGCCGGCGCGGGGGCGCGGGTCCCCAGGACGGCCCGAGCGGGTTTGCGGTCGGCTCGGCACTCACCCGCCCAGCCTATGCGGAATATCAGCTTTTCTGCGTGCATGATGAGATTCAGGAGCTGGGGAGCCCGCTGTGCACTCCGTAGCCGAGGAGCCGCTGTGCACTCCGTTCACCTGGCCGTGCTGATGACGAGTCACGACCGCCGTGCGCGAACGCTGTCCGCGCTGCGTGCCCTGGCGGAGCAGCGCGGGCTTCCCGCCGGGACGACGCTCGGCGTGCATCTCGTGGACACCGGCAGCACCGACGGTACGCCGGAAGCGGTCCGGCTGCGGCATCCGGCGGTGGAGGTCATGTCGGTGGGCGCGGACACACCCCCCAACCTGGCGCTGCGCATCGCGAGCCGCAACAGCCGCAGCGGCGGCGGGGGCGGGGGCGGCGGTCCGCTCGGCGGGCCGACCCACTCGTGGACGCATCAGCTCTGGCTCGACGACGGGGTCGAACTCTTCCCGGACGCCCTCGCGAACCTGCTGCGGACGGCCGGGGCGGCCGGGCCCGGGACCGTCGTCGTGGGCGCGGTGCGGAACGCGTACGGGGACACGGTGTACTCCGGCCGGCGGGGCCGTTCCCTGGCACTCGTCGAGCCCGGCGAGCACCGGCCCGAGCCCTGCGACACGTACGACGGGCGCGTGGTCCTGGTGCCCCGTGCCGTGTACGACCTCGTCGGGGACCCGGACAAGGTCTTCCGCCACCGGATGGGCGACTACGACCACGGCTGCCGGGCGCGGCGGGCCGGGGTGACCGCGTTCGTCGCCCCGGGACATGCCGGTGAGTGCGTGGGCGGGCCGGGCGTTCCCGGATCCCGGGAGCCGGGGATCGGCGTCCGGGAGGCTCTGCGCCGCGTGACCTCCGTACAGGAGCTGCCGCTCCGCCCGTGGTGGGTGTACTGCCTGCGGCACACCTGGCCGTGGGCGCCGTATCTGATGCTCGCTCCGTACGCGCGCGCCGCGGCCCGCGCCACGCTCGGCCGGCTGCGGGGGTGATCAGGGGCCGGGCGGGCGTCAGCTTCGCTCGGCGGCCACCGCGGCGGGCCGGCCGGTGGGCGGGGGCGGCACGGTGGGCTGCCCCGCGGCCGTCCTGGCGGTGCCGGCGGGCGCCCTCTTCCGGGGGGCCGGGCCCGCGACACGCTGGGCGGAGGCGGCGGAGGGGATCGCGGCGCCGGTGGAGGTCGCCGTGGTGCGCCGGGCGGCGTTACGGGGCCGGGCCGTGCGGAGCGGTGCGTACGCCGGAATCCTCAGCAGCGCGAAGACCGCGGCCGCGGTCCCGGCCAGCGGCGGGAGGAGGAGCGCGGGGTGCAGCAGTTCCGCGTACACCAGTGTCGCGGTGGTGACCGGCACTGCCGCCCACAGGCCGAGGAGGACCGCCGTGCCCGGCACGGTGACGCGGACCCGGCGCAGGCGGTGCGCGATGTGGTCGTCCGTGTCGCGCAGCGGGGAACGCGCGGCGCGGCGGCGGGAGATCAGGACCAGGGCGGTGTCGGCGAGGGCCACCGTCGCCAGGACCGGCAGCGCGGCCCAGGCGGCTCGGCCCGACGGGGCCGCTGTCTGGATCAGCGCGCCGGAGGCGGCCAGCGCGAATCCGGTGAACTGAGCACCGGATGCGCCGAGCCGGAGGCGGGCGGGGTGCCAGTTGTGGAGCAGGAAGCCGGCCAGGCCGGCCACCAGGGTCGCCGGCAGCAGGGCGAGGGCGGGGCTCCCGCCGACGGCGGCGCACGCGAGCAGCCCGGCGGCGGTGACCAGCCCGACGGTGGTCAGCAGTCCGTCGGCGTGGTCGAGCAGGGCGAAGGCGTTGGTGACGAGGACGATCCAGAGCACGGCCAGGACGCCCGCCGCCGGTGACAGTCCGGCGAGGCAGACGACGAGGACCGCGGCGGCCGTCTGCACGGGGAGGCGGAGAGCGGCCCGAAAGGGCTTCAGGTCATGGACGAGCCCGAGGGCGGCGACGATCCCGGCCCCGGCGAGCAGCCCCGCGACGGAGCCGGCGGAGTCGTCCACCGCGCCGAGCCACTGGGCCCCGCCGGCTGCCGTGCCGACGCCGAGCACGACCGTGGCACCGCCTGTCCTGCGCAGCGCTGCGGCCCGTGGCGCCCGCCTGCCCGGTCCGTCCGGGGCGTGGGGGCGGAGCGCCGCACGGCGAGCGCCCTTGGCGAGTGCGACCGTGATGAACAGCGCGGCCACACCGGAGGCGATGATCCCCAGCACGTTCACCTGCCCTGCCTTTCCTCGTTCATGACCTGCGGCGCGGGACTCCGGGCGGCCGGTGGAACGGTGGCCGCCCGGCCCCGGGCCGGTTGCGGGTCGGGGGAGACGGGACGCCACTCGGGTGGCGTTTCTCCCCAACCTACGGGCCAATGTCCGCATTCACCCTAAATAACACGAAAAGAGCGACCTATTGTTCTCCCACCGCACTCAACCCGGGCCGCCTCCGGGACTGCCACCGGGCTGCCACCCGCCTGCCGGGAGGAGCTGGGCCGACCGCTCGGCAGTCTTCAAAGAGGCTCGGCGTGAACGGGGTTGGGGGGAGAGAGCGGCGGACGGATGGGGCATCAGTACCCGACACCTCGACCGGCGTTGCGCTCGGCGGCCGCGTGCCACCAGCCGGGCGGAGAGGGACCGGTGACCGTGGCGGCGGGCTGATCGGGGTGCAGGCCCAGGGCGCGCAGCGCGTCCGCGTGGACCCGGACGACGTACTGACCGCGCCGGTGCCCGCCCGCGCCGACGCCGCAGAGGAGATCGAAGCGGACGAGATCCCCGGCGAAGGGCATCCAGTCGACGCCACGGTCCCGCAGTCAGGCGCGGAGTGCCTCCGGGGGCCGTGGAGAGCCCGGCAGGTTCTCGCACGGCCGACGGCCACCCACGCGGCGCTCGACCCGTCCTCCGCCTTCACCGCCTTCTCCCCACGCATGGCGCCGAGCCTGGCGTCACCCAGCGATGCGGGCGTCCCGGCCGTCCACGAAGGTCTCGACGACCGCGATGTCCCCGATCCGCGAGGGGTCCACGCGGTGCGGGTCGTCGCGGGTCGCCGCGTCCACCACGGCGAGGATGTCCTCGACCCGCTCGCACGGGGCGATGCTCGGCGTGCCGGCCTTCAACCCGGCCCAGGCCAGGTGGACATGGCTGCCGATGAAACCGGGCAGCACGGTTCGCCGTCCAGGTCGACGACTTCGCGGGCGGGCAGAGATGTCACGGCCTCGTCCACACCGACGACCCGCCCCCGCCGGATACCCAGGTCGTGGGCGACGGGGTGCCGGGGGTCCATCGCGAGGAGGCGCGCGTTGGTCAGTCGCGTACAGAGCATGGGCAGTCCGTCCTTCGGAGTCGGAGTCCGGTGTGCTGTGCCGGCGCGGGATTCCTCGGAGCCGTACGGCTGGGGGCATCGCCGCCGGGACCTCCCGGCCGTCCGCCCGGAATGCAGCGCCGGGATGCGGCGGGCACCATGTCCCCGGCTCGGGCACGGGTCGGACCTGCGCCCGGCCTGGACACATGAGGCCTGCAACACCCCTTCCACCAACGGGCCTTGCGGACATCCGTCACCCCGGCGAACTCAACCGGCACGACGGAGAGGCGCCGTTTCGCTCCTGGGTCACACCAGAACCCGTACGGGCTTCTCGGCCAGTCTGCCGTGCGCCAGACGGGCAAGACCCTGTCGAGGATGTGCTCAACGACTTGCGCTTCTGCCCGTACCGCCGGAAGAGGAGGTGGCGTGCCTCCAGCCGCCGGCTACGTCGTGGGAAACGAACGCCGTGCGTGTGGAGCTCTCCATCCAGGTGGTCGTTCTCGGTCGTTCTCCCCTCCGTCGACGTGGAGGTCGGAACTGGGGCAGGGAACAGCGCGTCCTCTTTGCCATGGACCTTACGGAGAGCTCGTTCGCCTGGCTCATTCTGCTGATCATCGGGGGGATCTTCGTGACCCCCAGCGTGCAAGAGATACGCCGGACCAGGAAACTGCGACGGACTGGAACCAAGGCGTACGGTCAGATCGTCGGTCACAGCCTCGGCGAGAGCGAGAACGGGAACACGACCTACGCTCCAGTGGTCGCCTGGAGGACTCCCGACGGCCTTCGGCACGAGTACTGCCCTGCCTGGGGGAACAGCGGGAAGGGACGCTTCAAGGCAGGCACCAGTGCGGTGATCTACTACGACCCGGCCGATCCTGACCATAGCGCAGCGCTCCGCAGCTACGACGGGGGTTGGGTCACGTGGTTCGCCCTGTTACCCGGTACCGCGGCCATCGGTTTCGGGTTGTTCGAGATGGTGGCAGTGCTTCTCGGCCGGTAGTGGGGACCAGCGGTGCAAGCCGAGCGTCGTGACGAGCGGGCGGGTGCGAAGAATTCCGCCGGAGGCTGAGGAACGGGCTCCGACCATGGCTGGGTCGTGGGTGGCCCATTTACCGAAGCGTGCGTCCGTCTGTCGTGCCGGCGTGTGGCGTTCAGCGCCGACGGGCGCACACTCGTGGTGAGCCGGCTGGTCGATGTCGACCAGGACACGAGGTCCGTCAACGTCGTGGACGTCGGGACGGGCAGAAAGACCCGGACGCTGGACGGCATCGGGGGCTACCGGATCGCGCTGGGCGGTTCCGGGAACGACCTGGTCCTCGCGACCTCCTCCGGAGACCGGTCGGACCTGTCGGACGGGACCTCGGCACGTAGCGCGCTCGGCATGTTCGAACTCGATGCCGTCGCGTTCAGCCCTGACGGCAAGACGCTGGCCGCTTCCGAACCGAACGGTATCGCGCTGTGGAACGCGGACGGCACCCGGCGGGTGGGACAGCTGCCCGGCCCGGCGGTCTCGCATCTGCGGTTCTCCGCGAACGGTGGGACTGCGGCTCGGGTAAGGGAGGTACAACCGGAGGCGCAAACGTCCGGAGGAACACGCGGAGCCGACCACGGCACGGTGCCACGCCATCGGGTGTCGCGGCTCTGCCAGGCGGGTGACAGCAGCCGGCGCGGACTACTGCCGGGCCGGCCGGTAGTCCAGGATCGGTGCCGCCACCGCCCCCGGCGGAGCGTGCATCGACCTGGTCCGCGCCGGTGATCGGCGCGGTCACGGCTGTTCTGAGGAGCCCCTCCCCATGCGTTCACGCATCATCGCGACCATGGCCGCCGCGGCTGCAGCCACTGCAGCCCTTACACCACCCGCCCACGCCGCCCCCGTCATCGACGGGGTCTACCGGTTCGCTGCTCTCCACGACGGCACATGCCTGGTCTGGCCCACATCGCACGCGAGCATCGGCTCCGTGGGGCTGGGCGCCTGCACGGAGACCGCGTCGACCTCGGCGAACTGGCAGGTACACAAGCGCCCCAACGGAACGATGGAAGTAGCGACACCGGGCTCCAACCCCCGCACCTGCCTCGGCGTGAACACGAACTACAGGCTCAGGGTCAACGAACCCTGCGCCGACAAGTACGCCGAGTGGACCGTGTCCTTCGGCTCCGCAGGGCCCGGCAGCGTGGTGTGGGCCGACATCGAGCACACCCCCGCCGACGGATCGAACTCGTGGGGAAAGGTGGTCGACATTCCCGAGGTGACCGGTCGTGTCGTGGTGAGGCGGGTCCCCATCGAACCGCACTACTGGGAGTTGCAGCAGGTCAGCCAGTGACCTGAGACAGAGATTCAGCGCCGCCAGGCCGCGCACACCGCGGCCTGGCCGCTGAAGGCGTGCCCACTGGACCGGGACCCGGTACGCCGTTCATGACGACGACGGGCCCAGGGAAGGCCCGGTCGCTCACGCCGCCAGGGCCTTCGCCGGAAAGGCCACTGGAGCGGCTGATCCCCGTGGGCTTCCCGGCCCACCCGCTCGCCGGCGAGTCCTCGGTCGACCTTCGCCGGCTGTCCTCGGAAGTCTTCGTGGACCTTTTGGCGAAGACCGCCGGCCGAGCACAGTCCGATCTCGCCTTCGCCGCCGCCGGTCTCACCCGCGAGGTCGCCTTCGAGGTGACGAACACCGACTACCTGGCCCGGCTGGTCGCCGCCGGCCTGAGTGTGGCCCTGCTCCCGCCCGCGTACGTCGCCGGCATCGCCGGAGTGACCACGATCGAGGTCACGGACGCGCCGGCCCGCGTCGAGTACGTGATCTGGGGCCGGGAGAGCCGAACCCCGGCGGCGGCCTTCCTTATGCCTGGGCATCGAGGCGGAGTGACCGCGGGGCACTCCGGCGGCCCGAGCCGCCGCGCGCGCTGGTGTCGCGTTCCGGGACGGCCGCTGGTCGGGCGTTCCAGAACGGCCGCTGTGATCGGCCCCACTTTCCGGGTGCTCCGGACGGACGTACGCGATCATGGCCGGATGGAAGCTCGTTTCCTCGGCATCGCCGAGCTGGCCGAAACTCCGTCCGTGGCGGTCGTGGTCGACGTCATGCGGGCGTTCACGGTGGCCGCGTGGGCGTTCGGCCGAGGCGCCGAGAAGATCGTCCTGGCCGAGTCCATGGCCGCCGCACTGGCGCTCAAGGCACGCCATCCCGATTGGGTGGCCCTCAAGGACGGTCCGCCCGCACCCGGCTTCGACACCGTCAACTCACCCGGTCTGCTGCGATCCCTCGACCTCTGTGGACGGACCGTCGTACAGAAGACCACGGCGGGGACGGTCGGCGCCCTCGCGGTCAAGGAGGCGTCGCTGGTGCTGTGCGCCGGCTTCGTGGTGGCGGGAGCGACGGCTCGGCTCCTGCGTCAACGCGGCTGTGACGCCGTCACGTTCGTGGTCACCGGCGAGGAGGGGCGCGCCGAGGAAGACCTGGCGTGCGCTCAGTACATCGCGCGGAGGACCGACGGGGACGGGACGGACGCGGCCCCGTTCCTGCGCCGTGCCGCCCGGTCACGCGCCGCCGCCGAACTGACGGAGGGCGTACGGCAGGGAGCCCATCCGGATGACGTCGCGCTCTGCCTCGAACTCGACCGGTTCCCCTTCGCCATGGTCGCGTCGCCGGAGGACTCGTTGACGGTCCTCCGCCCGTGCGCCGCTCCCGCGCCGGGCGACGGGGCTTCACCATGATCAAGCCGGGGCATGTCAACAACGTTCGTGATCAATACGCCTAGGCCACTGCCTCCGGCGCGATCTCGGCGATCAGCCCCTCGACGAGGGTCCTGATCTCGTCGCGGATCGGGCGGACCGCGGCCACACCACGACCGGCCGGGTCCTCCAGCTTCCAGTCGAGGTAGCGCTTGCCGGGGAAGACCGGGCAGGTGTCGCCGCAGCCCATCGTGACGCAGACGTCGGACTCGCGGACCGCGTCGGCCGTGAGCACCTTCGGCGTCTCGGCGGAGATGTCGATCCCCACCTCGGCCATCGCCTCGACGGCGGCGGGGTTGACGGCGTCCTGGGGGTTCGAGCCCGCGGAGCGGACCTCTACGCGGTCCCCGGCCAGGTGGGTCAGCCAGGCGGCGGCCATCTGGGAGCGGCCGGCGTTGTGGACGCAGACGAACAGGACGGACGGCTTGCCGGAGGACTCTGCCATGGTGATCGTTCTCTCCCGTCGCACGGCGGAACCGGGCCGCCGATGACTCCGATGACTTCAGCACCCGCTGGTATCAGCGAGCAATGATGTGAGAATATCAGCGCATGCTGACTTCAGTCGATCCTGATGTGATCCGGGTACTGGGCGATCCGCTCCGCCTGCGGATCGTGACCCTGCTCGCCCGCGAGACGCTCTGCACGACACACCTGGTGGAGGAGACCGGAGCCAAGCAGACCAACCTGTCCAACCATCTGAAGGTGCTGCGCGAGGCCGGGTTGGTGGAGACCGAGCCGTGCGGCCGCTTCACCTACTACCGGCTCAGGCCCGAGGTCCTGGCCGGACTGTCGGAGCAGTTCGCCGCGCTGGCCGAGTCCGCCCGTACCGCCGGCGAGAAGAAGAGGGCCTGCCCGTGACCTCCACCGAGCCCACCGCCACCGCGGCCCGGGGCGCGGGCCC
The DNA here is from genome assembly GCF_000377965.1 of Streptomyces sp. CNB091. NCBI lineage: Bacteria > Bacillati > Actinomycetota > Actinomycetes > Kitasatosporales > Streptomycetaceae > Streptomyces > Streptomyces sp. CNB091. Next base: position 722,508 of record NZ_KB898990.1, on the reverse strand, counting down.
GGGCGGGGACGACTCGATCGTCAGGAAGCTCTCCACCCTCGACCGCTACCTCGCGGTGTGGATCCTGCTCGCCATGGCCGCCGGGCTGGGTCTGGGCCGCGCCGTTCCCGGGATGGACGACGCCCTCGCGAAGATCGAGATCGGCGGGATCTCCCTGCCGATCGCGCTCGGCCTGCTGGTGATGATGTACCCGGTGCTGGCCAAGGTGCGCTACGACCGGCTCGACCGCGTGACCGGCGACCGCAAGCTGCTGGTCTCCTCCCTGGTCGTCAACTGGATCGTCGGCCCCGCGGTCATGTTCGCCCTGGCGTGGATCTTCCTGCCGGACCTGCCCGAATACCGCACCGGCCTGATCATCGTGGGCCTCGCCCGCTGTATCGCCATGGTCATCATCTGGAACGACCTCGCCTGCGGCGACCGGGAGGCCGCAGCCGTCCTCGTCGCTCTGAACTCGGTGTTCCAGGTGTTCGCGTTCGGCCTGCTGGGCTGGTTCTACCTCGACCTGCTGCCCCGCTGGATGAACCTCGGAGACGGCCAGGGCCTCGACGTCTCCGTGTGGCACATCGCCCTGAACGTCGTCATCTTCCTCGGCGTCCCACTGCTGGCCGGATTCCTCACCCGCCGCCTCGGGGAGAAGAGGATGGGGCGCGAGCGCTACGAGCAGCGGTTCCTGCCGAGGATCGGGCCCTGGGCGCTGTACGGACTGCTGTTCACGATCGTCGTCCTCTTCGCCCTCCAGGGAAAGACGATCACCTCACAGCCGCTCGACGTCGTGCGGATCGCCCTGCCGCTGCTGGCGTACTTCGCGATCATGTTCTTCGGAACCTTCCTCCTCGGGAAGAGCCTCGGCCTGGCGTACGACCGCACCACCACGCTCGCGTTCACCGCGGCGGGCAACAATTTCGAACTCGCCATCGCGGTGGCCATCGCCACCTTCGGCGTCACCTCCGGACAGGCCCTGTCCGGTGTCGTCGGCCCGCTCATCGAAGTGCCGGTGCTGATCGGTCTGGTGTACGTCGCGCTCGCCTGGCGGCGCGCATTCCCCTCCGGTGCGGTGACGACGGCACCGTGACGCGGCGCGGGCGCCCCGCGACGCCGTACGCGGGACGGCGCGGCCGAACCGACCCTCACATGACGGCGGGGCTGCGGCGCTCGACGAGAACGACGTCGCGCCAGACGCCGCGGTGGCGCCCGATCCGCTCGCGGATGCCGATGACCCGGAAACCCGCCCGCTCGTGAACGGCGAGACTGGCGGTGTTCTCCGGGAAGATCCCGGCCTGAAGGGTCCAGATCCCGGCCTTCTCGGTGGAGTCGACCAGGGCCTTCAGCAGGACGGAAGCGATCCCGCGGCCTCGCGCGGCGGGATCGACGTAGACGGAGTGCTCGACGACGCCCGCGTACGCGCACCGGTCCGAGACCCGGCCGGCCGCCACCCAGCCCAGGACCTCACCGACCTCGCCGAGGGCGACGAAGCGGTGGCCGGGCAGCTTCGCGGCGTCGAAGCTCCGCCAGTCGGGCGGGCAGGTCTCGAAGGTGGCGTTGCCCTCGTCGATGCCCGCCCGGTAGATCGCCAGCACCTGCCCGGCGTGGTCCGCGGTCAGCGGCGCGATCACGAATCCCGGCGCCCCGCTCACCGCGCGCTCCATCCCCGTCCCTCTCGAGGTCAGGCGGCCGGCTGCGTCAGCAGCCTGCCCATCCCGGCCAGCACCGACGGTTCGACCCGGTAGTAGACCCAGGTGCCGCGCCGCTCGGACGTCAGCAGCCCGGCCTCCTTCAACTTCTTCAAGTGGTGGGACACGGTGGGCTGGGAGACCCCGACATCGGAGATGTCGCACACGCATGCCTCGCCGCCCTCGTGCGAGGCCACGGCGGAGAACAGCCGCAGCCGCACCGGGTCGCCGAGCGCCTTGAACATCCGCGCGGCCGTCTGCGCCTCGTCGGCGGTCATCGGGCGCTCGGTCAAAGGCGGACAGCACGGCACAACACCCCGGCCGCCGGCGGGCTCGATCAGCGGCAGCACCTTCGCATTCGACATATGTCTATGTTGACACACGTCAAACCAGGACGGCAGAGGTTCACCCGCGCGCGAGAGACGTACGAGGGCGAGCAAGGAGGGCCGACGAACCACGTGGCTCCTCCCGGCCGCCCCCACCACCCCGCCAAAGCACCACGCGGGCAGGACCATCACTTCGACGACTATCTATGTTGACGCTTATCGATACAAGTGCCATCCTGGGCCGCACAAGGCATCGACAGATGTCGAAACGCAGAGGGAGTCGCCGCCGTGAACGCGCTCGCCACCAACGAACTGCCCGTCGTCGTGATCGGAGCCGGGCCCACCGGTCTGGCCGCCGCGGTCCACCTGATCGACCGGGGCATCGAACCCCTGGTCCTGGAAGCAGGCGCCACCGCCGGCGCCGCGGTGCGCGACTGGGCGCATGTGCGCCTCTTCTCCACCTGGGGCGAGGTCGTCGACCCGGCCGCCGAGAAGCTGCTGGCCCGCACCGGCTGGACGCGGCCCGCCCCGGACACGTACCCCTCCGGCGGGGACTGGGCCGAGCAGTATCTGCGGCCGCTCGCCGGCGCCCTGGGCGACCGGATCCGCCTCGGCGCCCGGGTCACCGGCGTCTCCCGCACCGGCCGCGACCGGATCGTGGACGCCGACCGCGACCAGCAGCCGTTCGTCGTGCACATCGCCCACGCCGACGGGCGCGAGGAGCGGCTCTTCGCCCGCGCCGTCATCGACGCCTCCGGCACCTGGTCCACACCGTCCCCCGCGGGCGCCGACGGCCTGCCGGCACTCGGTGAGAAGGCCGCCGCCGACCGCATCGCCTACCGTGTCCCCGACCTCAGGGATCCGGTCGTCCGCGCCCGTTTCGCGGGACGCCGCACCGCCGTCATCGGCTCCGGGGCCTCCGCCTTCACCGCCCTCGCCTCCCTCGCCGGCCTCGCGAAGTCCGACGACGGCACGGGCACCACAGGGGTGTGGGTCCTGCGCCGGGGCCTCTCCGACTCCACCTTCGGCGGGGGCGCGGCCGACCAGCTGCCCGCCCGCGGGGCACTCGGACTGGCGGCGAAGGCCGCTGTCGACGAGGGGTACGTGGACGCGGTCACCGGCTTCCGGACCGAAGCGATCGAGCGCGACGCCCACGGCCGACTCGTGCTGGCGGGCGAGGACGGACGCCGCCTGGACGCGGTCGACGAGGTGATCGTACTGACCGGCCTCCGCCCCGACCTCGGCTTCCTGGACGAGCTGCGCCTCGGCCTGGACGATCGACTGCGCGCCCCGATCGGACTGGCCCCACTGATCGACCCCAACCAGCACTCCTGTGGCACCGTCTACCCGCACGGGCACCGCGAGCTGTCCCACCCGGAACCGGGGATCTACCTGGTCGGCATGAAGTCCTACGGCCGCGCCCCCACCTTCCTCGCCATGACCGGCTACGAGCAGGTCCGCTCCGTGGCCGCCGCCCTCGCCGGCGACCTGGAAGCGGCCGACCGCGTCGAACTCACCCTCCCCGAAACGGGTGTTTGCGGCGGGGCAGGCCTCTTCGACGACCCGGCCGCCGCCCAGGCCGACACCGGAGGCTGCTGCGCGACGCCCGAACCCGCCGTGGTCCGGCTCGGCGCCGGAGCGCCGGCCGGCGGCGGCTCGGCGGGCGGCGGCGGCTCGGCGGGCGGCGGCGGCTCGGCGGGCGGCTGCTGCTCCTCCCCCTCCTGAACGGCCCGACGCCTGAGCGCTTCTCTTCCGTCGCGCCCGGTCAGCACCCGCTCAGCGCCTGCTCAGCTTGCTCAGCGCCGCGAGAGTGGCGTCGAGATCGGCCGCGCCGGTGCGGTTGTGGGGCAGCTTGGCGAGCATCGCGGCCATGCCGCAGGTATTGGTCAGGGCGGAGAAGACCAGCCCGGCCGCGATGCCTGCCGAGAGGATCTGGAACGCGGGGTGGACGAGGAGGCCGAGGAGCAGGCCCAGGAGGACGACGGTTCCGGCGGTGAGGCGGACCTGCCGCTCCATGCCCCAGACCGCACGGGTTCCCTGGGGGCGGTGCAGGTCGTGACCGTCGGCCGCCCAGGCGTTGGTGCCACCGCTGAGCGTGGCGGTGGTGATGCCGTTCTCGGCGAGGATCCGGCAGGCGTTCTCCGAGCGGGCTCCGGACGCGCAGACGATCAGGACCTCACCCCGGTCCGCGGCCTGCCGGATGTCGGCGAGGGCCCGCTGGATCCGGTCGAGGGGAATGTTGAGGGCGCCGGGCAGGTGGCCGCCGGCGTACTCACCGGGTGTACGGACGTCGATGACGGTCAGCTCGTGGAGGCGGCTGCGGGTCTCGTGGGTGGCGAGGACGGTGGGCGTGGTCATGGCGGGTGTCATCCTTTTTTCTGTCGGTGGGGCCCCCACCGAGGGGGAGTACATTACCCCTGGGGGTATTCATGAGGAGTGATGATGGAGCTTGATCTGGCAGGAGCGGAGCTCAAGTCGGTCCTGAACCGGCTGCGCCGGGCGCAGGGGCAGATCTCCGGGGTGATCCGGATGATCGAGGAGGGGCGGGACTGCGAGGACGTCGTCACCCAGCTGGCGGCGGCGTCGCGGGCGCTGGACCGGGCCGGGTTCGCGATCATCGCGACCGGGCTCCAGCAGTGCCTGACCGAGGTGGAGGAAGGCCGGCGTTCCGCCGAGTCCCAGGACGAGATGCGCGCCCGGCTGGAGAAGCTCTTCCTCTCGCTCGCCTGACGCCGGGGGCCCTGGGCCCGGTACTCAGGCGACCACGTCGATGATCATGAAGGCCGCCACCGCGAACAGGGTGTAGGCGAAGACTCTCCGCAGAGTGGCGCCGGAGACCTTCGCCGCCAGCCGTTTGCCGTCCCAGGCTCCCAGGATCGCCGCTCCGGCGAAGGGGGCGATCACCTCCCATCGAAGGTCGTCGCCGGTTCCCGACCGGGCCCCGAGGGCGGCGAGGCTGTTGACGGTGATGACCAGGAGGCTGGTGCCCACGGCCTGCTTCATCCGCAGGCCGAGGACTCCGACGAGGGCGGGCACGGCGAGGAATCCGCCTCCCACCCCGAGGAATCCCGTCACGGCGCCGAGACCGGCGCCGGTTCCGGCCGCCTTCGCGGGCCGCACCGCCTCCGTCGGCTCGGCCGCGGAGGGCCGCAGCATCCGCAGCGCCGCCAGGGCGGCGATCACCGCGAACGCCGCTGTGAGAGCCGCTTCGGGCAGGCGATCGGCGACGGCTCCGGCGAGGAACGCCGGAAGGACTCCCGCGGCCGCCATCGACACCCCGGCCTTCCAGGCGACATGGCCGTCTCTGGCGTGGGCGTAGAGAGCGGTGGCCGATGTGGCGGTGACGATGATCAGACTGGCCGTGGTGGCCGAGGCCGCCGAGAAGCCGAGCAGGTAGATCAGTGCCGGAACCGCCAGAACACCGCCACCGCCGCCGAGCGCGCCGAGCGCCAGGCCGATCACCGTCCCGGCGACGAGGGCGAGGACCAAGGTGCTCACGCTATCGAGCCGCCGTCACCGCGCCCGTCGATCACCGGCAACCCTGCGGCGGCCCACGCGATCATGCCGCCCTTGACGTCCACCGCGTCCGCTCCCCGCTCGGCGAGCAGGCTCACGGCCCGCCGCGAGCGCTGCCCGCTGCGGCAGATCACCACGAGCGGCCTCCCCCGCGCGGCGGCAGCCGGCAGCGACGCGCCCGCGGCCAGGGCGGTCAGCGGCGCGTGCACCGCGCCGGGGGCATGGCCGGTTCGCCACTCGGACTTCTCCCGCACGTCCAGCAGAACGGCTCCGGGCCGCTCCCCGCCGACGCGGGTGCGCGCCTCGCCGACGGACAGGCGTTCTCCACGTCCTCGGAATGGGAATCGGAATCGGAAGAGGAACATCGACGTCACCCTTCTTCGGTGACGACGCTCAGCCCGGCCGCCGCCGCGGCGCCGAAGCCGTCGTCCACGGCGACCACGTCCCGCCCCGCCGCGTCCAGCAGCGACGCGGCGATGCCCGCGCGCATACCGCCCGCACAGTGCACCCAGACCGTGCCGTCGGGCACGTCGCCGATACGGCGGTGGATCTGGTGGATCGGGATGTGCACCGAGCCCTCGATCCAGCCCTCCGCCCGTTCGGACGAGCGGCGTACGTCCAGGACGACGATCCGGTCCTTCCCCTGAGCGGCCAGTTCGGCGAACGTGGCACGGGGAAAGGACGCGGGGCTCTCGCCGGCGCGGAGCCAGTCCGCGGGACCGCCGGTCGCGGCGGCCGCCGGGCGGTCGATGCCGACGCGCACCAGCTCCCGCTGGGCCCCGGCGAGCTGCTCGGCCGACTCGGCGAGCAGGGTCACCGGCTTGCCCCAGGGGATCAACCAGGCGAGGTACGTGGCGAGCTTGCCGTCCGCCTCGAAGTTGAACGACCCCGCGACATGTCCTTCGGCGAAAGCGACGCGGTTACGCAGATCCACCACCCACTCCCCCGCCGCGAGCCGCGCGGCGATGTCGTGGGGGTCGGCCACGACCGGCACGGTCAGGTCCACGGGTGCGGGCCCGGCCGCGTTGACGGGGCTCATGTGCGCGTAGTACGCGGGCACGTCCTCCAGCCCCGCCAGCAGCTCGGCGACGAAGGTGTCCACATCCACGGTGAGAGCCGGGTTGACCGCCTTCTCCCTGCCGATCGTGGTCGCCTCCCCGTCGGCCTGGGCGGACGAGCAGAAGCTGCCGAACCCATGCGTCGGCAGCACCTCGGTCCCGTCGGGCAGCGCGTCCGCGAGGCGGCGGGCGGAGGCGTGCTGGGCACGGGCCAGCTGCTCGGTGAGCCGCGGCTCCACGAGATCGGGCCGCCCCACCGTACCGATCAGGAGAGAACCGCCCGTGAACGCCGCGACCGGCCTGTCCGCCTCGCTCAGCACGTACGACATGTGGTGCGGCGTGTGCCCGGGAGTCGCCACCGCGCCCAGGATCAGTCCTGCGTCGATGACGACGGTGTCGCCGTCGGACACGGCGGTCCGGGCGAACGAGACGTGCGCGCCGGCCGGAACGTGGTAGGCGGCTCCGGTGATACGGGCCAGCTCAAGACCGCCGGTCACATAGTCGTTGTGGATGTGCGTCTCGACCACATGGGTGATCGCCACACCACGCCGGGCCGCGGCGGCCAGCACCCCGTCGATGTCACGTGGCGGATCCACTGCGACCGCCGCCCGCCGGCCACCGGCCAGGTAGCTGCGGTTGCCCAAGCCCTCCAGCTCGATGGCTTCAACGAAGAACACGAGAGTCTCCTTCCGACGAAAAATTACCCCCCGGGGTATGCAATTCACCGTAACACTCTTACCCCCGGGGGTATATTTGGCAGGGCGGCGGCCCCGACGGACGAGCCGCGTTCACTCGCCGAGACCTTGTCCGGACAGGGCGCGCCGGGGAGCGCCGGCAGCGCAGCAGGAGGGCGGAAGCCGCGGACGAGGGGGCACGGTGTGGCGCCAGGGGCGACCTCTGCCCTGTCCCACCTCCTTGCGTTCCGGCGTCCGTCCCGCGAGAGAGGCGCTCCCGCCCGCGGGAACCCAGCGAACTTGCGACATCCGCCCCGGCGGGTTCCTCGATTCGTGCACAATGCGGGGCATGCCGGAATACCTTGAACTCGACCTCGGCGGAGCCGCGTTACGCGTGGAGTTGGCCGCCGTGGGGGAACCAGCACCGCTCCCTGCCGCTGCGGCCGCCCCGGACGACGGAGATCTCCCCGACGGCTTCGGCACCGCCACACCCGTGGCCAGGGGGCGACGCGCCGCCGAGGTGGCACAGGACGTGCTGAAATCCGCGCTCAGCCCTCTCGGCCCGCTCCTGGAGGAAGTCCACGCGTCGGTCACCGGCACCGCGCACCCACCCCAGGAACTGACGGTCGAGTTCGGCGTCCAGATCGGCCAGGACCTCAAGCTCGGGATCGTGGGGGTGAACGGCCAGGCGACGATGACGGTGAGTGCCACCTGGCAGAACCAGGGTTCCGGCGAGGTCTGACATGGGCTGGTTCAGCCGCCGTTCCGCCCCCGGCTCCCACACCGCACTGCTGCGTACGAGTGACTCCAGGGCGGCGGGCGGTGCGGTGCTCCTCTCCGCCCGCCGCATCCTCACCTGCGCCCACGTCGTCAACGACGCTCTGGGCCGCGAGTTGCTGAGCCCCGAACACCCCGGGCATGACGGGGCGTTCGCCGTCTCCTTCCGCGGCGCCGACGCGGCCGCCGGGGCGGGAACCGGCCGCGTCTCGCTGTGGCTGCCGCCCCAGAGACGGGCCGGCAGCCCCGTGTGGGGCGGTGACCTGGCGGTGCTGGACCTCGACGAACCCGCCCCCGACTGGACCAGGCCCGTCGTCTGGCAGGACATGCTGGAAGGCATGGAGTTGCGGGCCTGGCACGGTGGCGGCGCCGCGATCACCTACGCGAACACCGTCGCGGGCCTCCAGCACGACGGCTGCTGCTATCTGGACGGATCCCTGACCGGGGCTGCGATCGGCCCCGGGTACAGCGGTGGCCCCCTGTGGGTCAGATCCGACGCCACGGTCGCCGGACTCGCCGTCGCGCAGGTGATGACGGACGGTCCGGCCCTGAAGGCCCAGGACACCGTGCGCCGGGGCTGGGCCGTGCCCTGGCAGACCATACGGGAGGAGATGACGCGGGCGGGGGCCGGTGACGTCGTCGCGGAGTGCCAGGTGGTGCGGCGGGGCCGCACCACGGGCCCCGGCGAGACCTCCGTACAGGCGATGGCGCCCCTGTTGCGCATCCTGCTGGACGACCCGGTGAGGCGGACGGACCACTGCCGCGACCTCTCGTTCGCCCTGGGGTGCGAGGTGCCGGCGGGCGGGACGCAGGCGCCCGCCCTCGACGAACTGGCGGGGGTCCTGCTCACGGAGGACCGGGCACTCGCGACGCTGTCGGAGTCGCTGGCTCCGGCCGTCGAGCACGACCCTCCGCGGCGCCGCGCGCTGAGCGCCCTGCTGGCCCTGGGCCGCGTCGAGGACCACGTCCGGCTGCTCTCCTTCGCCGAACACCGTCAGCTCGTCGCGTTCCTCCGGGCGAGCGTCCACGCCGACCCCGGTCTGATCGCGCGCGCCGCCCGTGAGGCACTCCGGTTCATGAACCTGCCGATCGTGCTCTCGCAGGCCTCCCGTCCGACGGTGGTGGACGTCGACGCGATCGTCCTCGCCCTGGAGGACTACCCCGACGGCGGTCTCGCGGCCGCTCGGACCGTCCCGGTTCCCGCGCTGCTCAGACTGACCGAGTTCACCGCCGCGGCCACCACCGACGCCACCCGTCGCAAGAGTCTGCGCGGATGGTGCGACCGCGTCGCCGACCGACTGGGAATCAGCCCCTCGGCGCTGGCGGAGCGACGGGCCGACGCCGAGGCATGGGCCGCCCACCGGCCGTCCCCCGTCACCCGCGTCGGCGCCCGCCTCACCGCGGCGGACGGCGAGCCGGCCGGCCGCTACCGCTGCGAGATCTGGCTCTGGCACAGGGACGGCACGCGCGTGGGCGTCACCACTCCGAAGGGCTTCCTGACACCCGAGGAGATCGGCAGGCTGCTGCGCCGGACCGCGGAAGGCAGCCGCGTGGCGGGCGAGCCCGCCCCCTCCCAGGTGGACGTGGTCGTCGGCCCCGCCCATCTCGAGATCGACGTCGACGCCTGGGAAACGGGCAGTGAGCTGGCGGACGGCCTCCCCGAACTCGCCGGACTCAGGGACGTCCTCCCCGATGTCAGCGGCCTCAGCGTGGCCTTGGGCAGCCGCTACCAAGTCGCCCTCCGGTGCCCCGAGTTCATCGTCAGGACCGACGGCGAGGTCCAGCGCCGCTGGGCTGCCGACGAACCTCATCCGCTGGTGGTCGGCGATCCCTCCCTCGATATTCAGCATCTCTACGAACTGCTGAGCACCACGCACCGCGACACCGTCCGGGTCGTCCTGCACGGCCCACCGCAGCAGCGAAGCCGTCTTCTGCCGGTGTGCCTGGCGATGGGCGTACCCGTCGTCCTCTGGGACCGGGCAGCGGCGTCGCACGACGACGCCCCCCGGCTCGACCCCCTCGATCCGACCGGCCCGCTGGACAAGCTCCCGCAGCGGCTTCAGAACCTCCGCTCCGCCGTCTACGGAGCGGAGGCGGGTCTCTCCGCCGCGAGACCGGCCCTCGTCTGGCACGACACCGAGCTGTCGCTGCCCGAGCCCCTGCACTTCGCGGATCCCGCATGACGCGCCGGCGCCGTAGCCCTTCGAACCTCCCCGACCTTCCCTCGTACCTCCCCGACAAGAAGGCAGACACACGATGACGGCCCAGGCATCCCAAGGGCACCATGGAGCGGCCGACAGCCGACAGGACTCCGACTGGCGGCTGTTCAAGGGCGACGGCCGGGCACGCCACGTCTCCTTCCCCGAGGCACCGCCGTGGAGGCGCTTCGGGGACAAGGAAGCACGCTCCCGGCGCTCCCGGCCGTATCTGATCGGCCCGCAGGAGGCCGATGTCGTCAACGCCGCGCTCCTCCTGCGCAGGCCACTGCTGGTCACCGGGCACCCGGGGACGGGCAAGTCCTCCCTCGCACACGCCCTTGCCCATGAACTGTCCCTGGGCCGCGTCCTGCACTGGCCGGTCAACAGCCGTACCACCCTCCAGGACGCCCTCTACCGTTACGACGCGATCGGCCGCCTCCGCGAAACGAACAGGCGCCGGAACGCACAGGACGGTGACGACTCACCGCAGGAAGAACCCGGCATCGGCTCCTACGTACGTCTCGGTCCTCTCGGTACCGCGCTCGTGCCGTCGGCTTCGCCACGTGTCCTCCTCGTGGACGAACTGGACAAGGGCGACGCCGACCTCCCGAACGACCTGCTCAACGTCTTCGAGGAGGGCGAGTTCGAGATCCCTGAGCTGGCACGGCTCACGGCGGAGCAGTCCGCCGTGAGCGTCATGACCGCCGACTCCGACGCCTGGACGGACGTCGTCCGCGGACGTATCCGCTGCACCGCGTTCCCCGTCGTCGTCATCACGAGCAACGGCGAACGCGACTTCCCGCCCGCCTTCCTGCGCCGATGCGTCCGTCTGGACCTTCCGGAACCGGACGAGGAGCGGCTGCGCGCCATCGTCTCCGCCCACCTGGACCCGGACGGCGAGGAGGGCGGCACGGACGGGTTCGACGACTTGATGCGCGCGTTCCTCGCCCGCAGGGCCCGTGGTGAACTGGCCACGGACCAGCTGCTCAACGCCGTCTTCCTGCGCCGCGGAGGCGTCGAACTGGACGCCGAGGGGCTGCTGGACGCCGTACTGCACCGCCTCGGCAGAACCTTGTGACCGGCCGGCCGGAGCTCGGGCGGATCCGCAGGGCCCTGGCGGCGGAGGGCGAGCCGCTCGACGCCGAGGAACTCCTCGATGTCCTCTGGCTGGCCGCACGGCTGCCCCCGTCCGCCGCCACGGCACTCGCCCGCGCGGCGGCCCGCGCCGAACCGCCGGCCGTGGTTCCCGCCCACCAGGACGCCGATGACCCCACCCCGTTCGCTCCCCCGCTGCCGGACCACGGCGCGCGGAACACGGCGACGACGGATGGTGAGCCCGGCCCCGTCCTTCGGCCGGCGCGGGAGACCGGCCTGCACGCCGCTCCTGTCGTGCACGAGCCCCCCGCCCGTTCCGACCGGTCGGCGATGGCCGTACGAGCTCCCGGTGTCAAGGCGCTCGGCGGCGCGGAACTCCGCCTCGGGCGGTCCCTCCGTCCCTTGAAGCAGATGCGCCCCGACTTCCTGCGCAGCGAACTCGACGTCGACGCGACGGTCACGGCCATGGCGGAGACAGGGCTCCCGGAAGCCGTGCTCCGCCCGGCGACGACGCGATGGCTCGACCTGACCGTCCTCGTCGACGACGGCGTCTCGATGCTCCTCTGGCAGGGGCTCGCCGGTGAACTCCGACGACTGCTGGAACGCTGCGGCGCCTTCCGGCAGGTACGCGTCCACGGCCTGGACACCCGCGGCTCCACCGGGCCGCGGCTGCGCAGCCGCCCCTATGGCGCCTCCGCGGCGACGCTGCCCCTGTCCGCGGTGCTCGACCCGGCCGGCAACACGCTGCTGCTCGTCATGAGTGACGGTGTCGGCGGGTCCTGGCGGGACGGCTCGATGCACGCGGCACTGCTGCGCGCCGCATCGGCCGGGCCGACGGCGGTGGTGCACACGCTGCCCCGGCGCCTGTGGGCCGGGACGGGCATCGGCGCGCGGTCGTGGCGGGTGACGGCCAGGCGCCGAGGCGCGGCGAACCGGTCCTGGCACATCGAGGACCCGTTACTGCCCCCCGCACTCGCCCCCTTCGACGGGGTACCCGTCCCGGTGCTCGCCACCGATGGCGACGCCGTCGGTACGTGGGCCCGGCTGGTCGGTTCCCCGGGGGAGACCGCGGTGTTACCTCTGCTCACGCTGCCGCCCGGCACGGTCTCCGCTTCGGAACAGCCCCGCTCGCCGCATCGCGATCGTACGGGCGGCGCGCGGGAAGCCGTGATGCGCTTCCGGGAATCCGCGTCCGCGGACGCCTACCGCCTCGCGGCGCATCTGGCCTCCGTCGCACCCCTTCCCGTGCCGGTCATGCGCATCGTCCAGCACGCGGTGACTCCGGCCGTGGACACGTCCCACCTGGTCGAGGTCTTCCTCGGCGGGCTCATGCGCAGCGCCGACGAGACGGAACGCCCACCGCACCAGAGGACGTTCGACTTCACGGAGGAGACCCGACAGATTCTGCTCGGCACCGTCCCGCCCGCCGAACTGGTGCGCACCACACGGAGGGTGACGGACCACCTCAGCGAACTCAGCGGCTCTCCGGCCGACTTCCCGGCCTGGCTGCCTCACCCGGGCGGCGCGGATCGGGTAGCGGCCGACTCACGAAGGCCGTTCGGCTGGGTGGGCGAGACTCTCCTGCGCAGGCTCGGCGTCTCGCCGCCGGACGTCTCCCAGCACGAGGCTCCGCCGCAGTCACCGGAACTACGGCCGCTGCCGCCCGGTCTGGGACTCGACCTCGACGCGACGCGGTGGCGCGGGCTCACGATCTCCGATCGACGATTCGAGGGCCGGTCGGCTCTGCCGTACGACGTCTTCGCCGAGTACGGACCGGTCGAGAGCGGTGTCTTCCTCGCGCACGACGGGGAGGGACGTCTGCTGGTCATCCGGAGACTGGACGGGGAACCCGGCGCCCACGACCTGATCGCGACGGAAGTCCTCGCACTTCAGCGCATGAACGGCTCCTGCGCTCCGCTTCTGATGGCGTGGGAGCCCGACCACGAGCGACCGTGGCACGCCGTCCTGTGTTCCCTCGACGATCCGTCGCAACCCGCGGCCAACCTGTACGACTTCACCACCCGGCACGGGCTCCTCCACCATGCGGGCCTGTTGGCGGTCGCCCGTCAGCTCGCCGGCGGCCTGGCCCGGGCCCACGAGCTGAGGCTGGTCCATGGGGCCCTGACGTCCGGCAGGGTGCTCATCGCAGGGCGCGACGCACAGATCCTGGGGTGGTTGACCGCGTCGGTGGACGATGTGGACAGCCGGTACTGGTCCGTCCACCGCCAGCACCCGCGTTACCGGGCCCCGGAACTGAGCGACGCCACAGGGGGTCCGAGCCGGGAGGCCGACGTCTATGCGCTCGGGTGCGTCCTGGTGGAGGCCGCGGTCGGCCAGGGCTACCACGGGGGCCCGGCCGATGCCCTGGAGGTGGCCAGGGAGACGCTCGAACCCGCCTTCATCGGCCTTCTCCGCGCCTGTCTTCAGGATGACCCCGCCCGCAGGCCCACCGCACTTCAGCTGCGCCAGGCCCTCGACTCCCTGGCGAATCGGGAGACCGACGCGTTCACGATCGCCCTCGGCTTCGACGCCGAGCTGAACTCCGTACAGCTCGACCTGCGCGGCGAGTCCGGCAGTGGCGACGGCCCTCACCTGCTGTGCCAGGGGCGTCCGGCGCGGGTACGCAGAGACCTGTTGCTGGACATGCTGGAGCAGATCTCGCGTCAGGCGGGCGACGGGGTGCGTTTCCTCCTGGCCGACTACGACAACCGCAGCGATTTCGACCGGTTCGCGCAGCGCCCACGCGACCTCTCTTTCCTCGGCCTTCGCCGAGGTGGAACGGCCGTTTTGATGCTGGGCGATCTGCTGCGGCGGGAAATGAGGCGCCGCGAGAACTTCTGGAGTCGGCGAAGCACTTCCCCGGGCACCCGCGAGGTCTCCGAACAGGACCGCCCGCCGCACCTGGTCGTGGCTGTGGACGACTTCCCCCGGGTCCACCGTCTGGCCCCCGAACTGCACACCGCCCTGCGCGAGGTGGTCCGGGCCGACGGGCGGCTCGGCATCCATCTGATCATGTCCGCCGATGACATGGAGCTGGCGGCCATCGACGACGCCTCCGTCAGTCTGTGCGCCCGTGTCGACTTGCTGAGCCGGACCGTCGAGGGCGGCGCCCCGTCACTGGACGGGGCCGTTCTCCACATCCCTTCCGGGGAGGGGCCGATCCACTTCACCACGGGGTACGAGTCGACCACCGCGGCACATCGGCCAACGTGAACGACGGCCCTCGCCGGCGCCCGGCCCGTGGAGCGGACGGCAGCGCGACGGTGCCCCCCGCGGCCGCCTGTGCCGGCCCCCGCACGGGACGCCGGCACAGGCGACTGCATCGGCGCCGAGCCGCACCCTGTGCCTACAGGCTGCGGGCCAGGCGGTCGGCGAGCAGCCGGGTGAAGCGGGCCGGATCGGGCAGGTCTCCTCCTTCGGCGAGCAGTGCGCTGCCGTAGATGAGCTCGGCGACCTCTGTGAGCGCGGGGTCGTCGGCGCCTGCGGCGTGTGCCGTGCGCAGGGCGGTGACCAGCGGGTGCGAGGGGTTCAGTTCCAAGATCCTCTTGACCGTGGGCATCTGCTGGCCCATCGCCCGGTACATCTTCTCCAGGGTCGGCGTCACGTCGTGGGCGTCGCCGACGATGCAGGCGGCCGAGGTGGTCAGGCGTGATGACAGGCGGACCTGCTTGACCTGTTCGGACAGGGCGGTGGTCAGCCAGGGCAGCAGGGCGGCGAAGTCCTCCTCGCGCTGGGCCCTGGCGGCGTCGCCCTCCTTCTCGCCGTCGGTGGACTCGCCGAGGTCGACCTGGCCCTTGGCGATGGACTGCAGGGGGTGGCCGTCGAAGGCCGGGACCCGGTCGACCCAGACCTCGTCGACGGGGTCGGTGAGGATCAGGACCTCGTAGCCGTTCGCGGCGACGGCTTCCATGTGCGGGGAGTTCTCCACCATCGCGCGGCTCTCGCCGGTCAGGTAGTAGATGGTGTCCTGGCCGTCCTTCATGCGCTCGACGTACTCGCGCAGCGTGGTGGTCCTGTCGGGGTCGTGGGTGGAGGCTGCCGATACCAGCTGAAGCAGGGCATCGGTGTTGTCCGCGTCCTCGACCAGGCCTTCCTTCAGGGCCCGGCCGAACTGCTCCCACACCTTGGCATAGCGCTCGGCGTCCTTGGACTGCATGTCCTTGAGGGCGCCGAGGACCTTCTTGACCAGGCGTCGGCGCACGCCGTGGATCTGGCGGTCATGCTGAAGGATCTCGCGCGAGACGTTCAGCGACAGGTCGTGGGCGTCCACGACACCCTTGACGAAGCGCAGGTAGTTGGGCATGAGCGCTTCGCAGTCGTCCATGATGAACACCCGCTTGACGTACAGCTGCACGCCGGGCTTGGTGTCGCGGGAGAACAGGTCGAAGGGCGCCTGCGAGGGGATGAACAGCAGCGCCTCGTACTCGAAGGTGCCTTCGGCGCGCATGTGGATCGTCTCGGCCGGGGGCAGCCAGTCGTGGCTGATCTGCTGGTAGAACTCGTTGTACTCGTCGTCGCTCACCTCGGTGCGGGGGCGGGCCCACAGTGCCTTCATCGAGTTGAGCGTGTCGGTCTCGCGGGTGGTCGCTCCATCAGCGGAGGTGCGCTCGGTGGCCATGCGGATGGGCCAGCGGATGAAGTCCGAGTACTGCTTGACGATCTGCCGGATCTTCGGCTCGGAGAGGTAGTCGGCGCGTCCGTCCTCGCTGTCGGCGGGCTTCAGGTGCAGGGTGACCGAGGTGCCCACGGGCAGGCCGTCGACGGCCTGGATGACGTAGGTGCCCTCGCCGTCGGACTCCCACCGGGTGCCGGTGTCGGTGCCGGCCCGCCGGGTGCACAGGGTGACCTTGTCGGCGACCATGAAGGCCGAGTAGAAGCCGACGCCGAACTGCCCGATCAGGTTCTCGGCGGTGGCGGCGTCCTTGGACTCCTTGATCTTCTCCAGCAGGCCGGCGGTGCCGGACTTGGCGATCGTGCCGATCAGCTCCACCAGGTCCTCGCGGGTCATGCCGATCCCGTTGTCACGGACGGTCAAGGTGCGGGATTCCGGGTCGACTTCCAGGGCGATGTGCAGGTCAGCCGATTCGATGTCGAGGCTGGAGTCGGTCAGCGATTCCAGCCGCAGCTTGTCCAGGGCGTCGGAGGCGTTGGAGATCAGCTCGCGCAGGAAGATGTCCTTGTTCGAGTAGATCGAGTGAATCACCAATCGGAGCAACTGGCGGGTCTCCGCCTGGAATTCCAGCGTCTCGACACTGCCGCTCATGTGGATCTCTTTCTGTGGGAACGTCATGAAGGGATTAGGAACAGGGCCGGGACGGGTCGTCGTCGACCGTCACCGGCGTGGTTCGGCATGGGTCGGGCCACACCCGCATGGCGTACCTCTGCGTGGTGGGAGTCAGTCATCACCGGCCGCGTGGCTGTGCGCCTGGGCGTCCAGGACGTCGAGGGCGTCCAGGGATTCAGCGAGGCGGGCATGACGGGCATCGAGGTAGGGGCGGATGCCGGCCAGCGGGGCGATGAGCTCAGCCGCGTCCGCGGCGCCGAGAGCGGCATGCAGGGCGTCCTGGGCCGAGCGCGCGCCGGGCGCGAGGTGGGCGAGCGCGGCGATCTGCCCGGAGAGGCGGCGCAGGTCGGCGGCGTTGGCGCGGGCCCAGTTGGCGGTGGCGCGGTCGGCGGCTCTTGCCTGACGGGTGGCCGCCACACGCTGCTCGCCGGTGGTTCCGGCGGCGCCGGGGCGGCCGCGCAGGTAACGGCGTTCGGCGGCCTGGCGGCTGGCGACACCGAGAGGGCGGGCGAGATCGGCCCAGCTGGCGCCCGCGCCGCGGGCGGTTTCGATCAGGCCGGTCTCCCAGCCGGCGAGATGCTCGCGCACCTGCCGCAGCAGCATCAGGGAGGCCAGCGCCTGCTCGGGGCCGGGGCCGACGGCGTCGGGGGACTCGCTCTGCGCGTCGCGCAGAGCGTCGTCCATGGCGGCAAGGGCCGCCGCGGCGGCGATGAAGGACGCCGGGCTGCGGGCGCCGGTACTGGCCGTGGACGGCTGGTCTGCTGCGTTCACGGCACCTCCCTTGTCTTGTCAGCCGGCCGACGACATCAGCATTGTCGTCCATCGGATGACAAATGACAACGGGATCAGTGCAGCGCATCGGCATCTCTGTTCTTCGTCAGGCATGTGGGCAGCTTCTGCCCGAGGTTCGATCTTCTTCGTGGGGCATGAGACTGTCCGGTCGTGCCAGAGATGCCGAGTGGGTTGGAGGCGGCCTTGGCCGCAGCGTCGTCCCACTCCTGGACGCAACGTGTTCTGTGCCGGGCGTGACCTGCTTACCCTCCAGAGGGGGCGGGCAGGCCGAGAAGAACTGATCGCGGGCCCGCGGCGCCACGCCCCTGCCCATGTCCCGATCACGGCGCCTCGAACCCGACAGGCGCCCGCCCGGGCCGGGCCCCTCGTACCGTCGCAGTCCGCGTTCCGGCGCAGTTCGCCCAAGGGGGACAACGGAGGTGTACAGCCACGCACACCGCCGCCGCATCACCTGCCCGATGCCCGGCCCCTCCACGAGGATCTGCGCCGCGCCTACGAGCGGATCGGCGCTCTCACCCGGGACACCGCCGAGACCCTGCTCGCAGTCGACGTGGACGCGCTGCGCGGCGAGGTGAACCCGCTGCTCCTGCGCGCCAGCGAGCTGGTCCGGGCGGCAGTCCCGGTACGCAAGAAGAACCATCGGGACGCTAGGACACCGGCTTCATCGTGTCCTTGGGGCGCACCCGGGAGACGGCGACGGCCGTGAGCAGCGCCGCGGTCAGCAGGAGGCCGCCTGTGACCGTGAAGGCACGCCCGTACCCCGCCGCCAGAGCGGCGGCCGTTCCGGCGCCGGAAGCCTCAGCCGTGCGGGTGACGGCTACCGCGATGGTCGACAGAGCGGCAAGACCGACGCTGCCACCGCACTGACGCCCGGCATTGAGGAGGCCGCTGGCCAGGCCCGCCTCGTGCGGAGCCACACCCGCGGTGCCCATATAGGTGTTGGTCACCATGCTCAGCCCGATGCCGACACTCGCCAGCAGCGAGGGTCCGAGGAATCCCCCGGTGAAAGTGGAGGAAGGTTCCAGCGCACCGAACCAGATCATTCCCGCCGAGGCCAGGAGAAGCCCCCCGACGATCAGGGTCCGCCGGTCCACGGTTCTGACCAGGCGCATTCCGGCGATGCTGCCGGCCATCGCCCCGAAGCAGAACGGCAGGAACGCCGCCCCCGCGACCAGTGGGCGGTAGCCCAGGATGTTCTGGAGGTAGAGCGAGGCCAGGAAGAAACCGGCCACCATGCCGGCGCCCACGAGAAGGGAGTTCACATTGGACACCCAGACGGTCCGGCTCCGGAGGATGCCCAGCCGGACGATCGGCGCGGCGCAGCGCTTCTCCCACCGGACGAAGGCGAGCCCGAGGAGGAGGGCCGTGCCGAGTATCAAGAGGGTGCGGGTGGAGCTCCAGGGGTGCTGTTCGGTTTGCAGGACACCGTAGGTGAGCGTGGTCACCGCAGCGGTCCCCAGCAGCGCGCCGGGCAGGTCGATCCGGGGGCGGTCGCCGGCCTGCCGGTCCCGCACCGAGGCCAGGGCGATCGGCAGGGTGACCGCGACCAGCGGCACATTGACGAAGAGTACCCACCGCCAGCCGAGCGTGTCGGTCAGCAGTCCTCCCGCCAGGACACCGAGCGCGGTGCCCGACGCGGCGACCGTGGCCCAGATGCCGAGCGCCCTGGAACGTGCCGGCCCCTCGGCGAACGTCACCATGATCACGGTCAGGCCGATGGGTGCGAGCACCGCGCCCGCGAGCCCCTGACCCGCCCGAGCGGCGATCAGTTGGCCCGGCGTCTGGGCGAATCCGCCGAACAGCGAGGCCGCGGCGAACAACAGGAGTCCGGCGACCATGGTCCGGCGGTGGCCGAGGAGATCGGCCAGTCGGCCGCCCAGCAGCAGCAGGCCGCCGAAGACCAGGGTGTACGCGTTCACCACCCAGGCCAGCGAACCGGCCGAGAAGCCGAGGTCACGGCTGATCTCCGGCAATGCCACGTTCACCACACTGATGTCGAGCGCCACGATCAGCTGGGAGAGGCATACCGAGACCAGGACCAGCGTCGCGCGTCTCGCCGTCCCGCCGCGCTCCCGCCCAATTCCCAGGATCACGTCCGGTGCGGCGCGCCCGCCCGCGGGAGGTCCGGCGGACCCGTCGGCATCACCCATGGCTACCTCCCACGCTATTCAGTCACAGTGATCGGGTAAGGTATGCCTAACTTTCGTTCTTCGCAAGGTCAATGGGATTCCGGTCGCTCCAACGTGCCTATCTGGCACGTTGATTGGAGTAGCGAACGTTGGTTAGGCTCTCCTCAGCGGACGAGCGACGGGTCGCTGGGTACGGACAGGAGAGACCGGGTGGCGCAAGGACCGCACAGCTCGGCCGGCATGCGGGCGGCCGGGCGGTGAAGTCGGACGAAAGGGCCGCGGCACCCGAGGGCTTCGACGCCCGACAGCCACCGGCTGACGGTGGCTCGCGGGCGTCGGGGAAAGCGCCCGGCGGAGCCCTGCCGGACACAGCCCCCACGGCCCCGCGGCCCGGTCCGCCGGGCCACCGCAGGGCATCGGCGATCCGCTGGGGCGGGCTGCTGGCCGCCGCGGTGCTGCTGACCTCGGTCTGCGCGCTCAGCCTCGCCATCGGCGCGAAAAACATCCCTCTCGATGTCGTCTGGAACGTCCTGGTTCATCAACGGGGCGGCGAAGACGCCTTCGTCATCGAGAAGTTGCGTCTCCCGCGGACCGTGCTCGGCGTCCTGGCCGGGGCGGCACTGGGGCTCGCCGGTGCGCTGATGCAGGGGCTGACCCGCAACCCCTTGGCCGATCCCGGCCTCCTCGGGGTGAACAACGGCGCCTCGGCCGCGGTCGTGGTGGCGATCTCCTTCCTGGGCGTCGGATCGCCCATCGGCTACGTCTGGTTCGCCTTTCTCGGCGCGGCGGTGGCGTACGGGATCGTGTACCTGCTCGGCTCGACCGGACGGTCCGTCACGCCCGACCGGATGGTGCTAGCCGGAGCCGCCGTCAACGCCACGCTGATCGCCTTCGTCTCCGCCGTGATACTCCATGACACCCGTACCTTCGACGAGTTCCGCTTCTGGGATGTGGGCTCGCTCGCCGGACGTGATCTCGGCGTGGTGTTCCAGGTGGGCCCGCTGATTCTCGTGGGAGTGGTGACCGCGCTCTGCCTGGCCCGCCCGCTCAACGCCCTGGCCCTCGGTGACGACACCGGCAGGGCACTCGGCGCGCGCACCGAACGGACTCGGCTGCTCGGCGCGGTCGCGGTCGCCCTGCTCTGCGGCGGAGCCACCGCGGCGGCGGGCCCGATCGCCTTCGTCGGCCTGGCGATTCCGCACATCGTCCGCATGGTGACCGGGCCGGACCAGCGTTGGGTGATGGCGTACTCGCTGCTCCTGGCACCGGTGCTGCTGCTCGGCGCCGACGTCCTCGGCAGACTGCTCGCCTCACCGGGGGAACTGGAGACGGGGATCGTCACCGCGTTCCTCGGCGCGCCGATCTTCATCGTCCTGATCCGCCGACGCAGGATCTCCGCGCTGTGAGCGCCGGGCAGAAGGCGCGACGCCCCGGGACGGCGCCGATCACCGGCCAGGTGCTGCGCACCCGGAGCGGCGGCATCTCCTTCCGGTTCCACGGGCGTTCTCTCATCGCTGGAGTCGGTCTGGCCCTGGCCACGGCAGTGGTGGGCGTGGTCAGTCTGACCACCGGGAGCTACGCGGCCACGGTCCCCGATGTGATAGCCACCGTTCTCGGCGGCGGCCCCGACGGACTCGACTTCATCGTCAACCAGCTACGGCTGCCACGGTTTTCGGTCGCCGTCATGGTCGGGGCTGCCCTCGGCATCAGTGGAGCGATGTTCCAGAGCATCTCCCGGAATCCGTTGGGCAGTCCGGACGTCATCGGGTTCACCACGGGTTCGGCCACCGGTGCTCTGGTGGTGATCCTGCTCCTCGGCGGCGGCCTCCAGAACGTCGCCATCGGTGCGGTCGCAGGCGGTCTGGCAACCGCCGCCCTCGTCTACACGCTGGCTTTCCGCAGGGGGGCACAGGGCTTCCGGCTCATCCTGACGGGTATCGGGATCTCCGCGATGCTGGCGGCCTTCAACTCCTATCTGCTGACCCGTGCCGCCCTCGTGGACGCACATGCCGCGCAGCTCTGGCTGACAGGCAGTCTCAACGGACGCCGCTGGGAGCACGCGCTACCGCTGTCGCTGGCGCTGCTGGTGCTGGTGCCCGTCGCGCTCGCGCTCGGCCGCCGCATGTCTCTCCTGGAAATGGGAGACGAGACGGCACGGGCTCGTGGGGTTCCTGCCGAACCCACCCGGCTCGCGCTGCTGGTGACCAGCGTCGCCCTGGCCGCGGTGGCGACTGCCACCGCCGGACCGATCGCCTTCGTGGCGCTTGCCGCCCCGCAGCTCGCCCGTCGGCTGACCGGCTCTCCCGGCTCCGGTCTGCTGCCCGCAGCGTTGATGGGTTCGCTGCTGCTGGCCGCGAGCGATCTGGCGGCACAACGGGTGCTGGCACCTACCCAGTTGCCGGTGGGGATCGGCACCGCGGCGATCGGTGGTCTCTACCTCGCCTGGCTGCTGGGCCAGGAATGGCGGAAGCGATGAACGAGGTACGGACGGATGGGCCCCGGGCCGGACGAGGACATCGCTTCGGCGCCACTCCGCGAACGGGCAAGGACTGAGATGAGCGAATCCGCGCACGACGACCGGTTGCACGGCGAGGGTCTGACCCTGGCCTACGACGAGCGGGTGGTGGCCGACGCCTTGGACGTCAGCATCCCGGACGGGTCCTTCACCGTGATCGTCGGACCCAATGCCTGCGGCAAGTCCACACTGCTCAAGGCGCTCTCCCGGATGATCAAGCCCCGGGCCGGAACGGTCCGGCTGGACTCGGCGCCGATCTCCTCCTACTCGGCGAAGGAAGTGGCGCGGCTCCTCGGACTCCTTCCGCAGTCCTCCACCGCGCCCGGCGGTATCACGGTCGGGGACCTGGTCGCCCGGGGGCGCTACCCACATCAGCGGATGCTGCGCCAGTGGTCCGCCGCGGACGAGAGCGCGGTCGTGTCGGCGATGGAGATGACGGGGGTGCTCGAACTCGCCGACCGTTTCGTCGAGGAGCTCTCCGGCGGACAACGCCAGCGGGTCTGGCTCGCCATGGTGCTCGCCCAGCAGACTGGAATCCTGCTCCTGGACGAACCCACCACCTACCTCGACCTCGCCCACCAGGTCGAGGTGCTCGACCTCTGCTGGGACCTGCACCGCGGACGCGGGCACACCCTGGTCCTGGTTCTGCACGATCTCAATCAGGCCTGCCGTTACGCCACTCATCTGATCGTGATGAAGGACGGCAGGATCGCCGCACAGGGCGACCCGGCCCTGATCGTCACCGCGGAGTTGGTGGAGGAGGTCTTCGGACTCTCCTGCCGGATCATTCCCGACCCGGAGGTGGGCACCCCCCTGGTGGTGCCACTCGCCCGGCCCGACGACCCGCGACGCCGGCACTCCCTCCCCTCCGCGAGGCCGGCGCCCACGCACCACGGCTGAGGCTCCTCCCGGCTCGTACAACGGTGACCCGGCACTCCGGCGGCGGCCTGCCAGCTGCTGCGGCAGATCGGCTCATTTCACCAATTCCCTTCTGCTCATGGGTATTTCCCGATCATGCACAGTAGTGCGCGGAACGCAACTTAGGTTAGACTTCCCTAAGTGCCGACAAGGCTGGTCAGCGCCACGGGCCATGCAGACCGACGACGTGAGGACCGACTCCCCATGACGACGAACCCCTTTGACGACGAAGGCGGAACCTTCTACGCCCTGGTCAACGACGAGGGTCAGTACTCCCTTTGGCCGTCCTTCCTCGAACTCCCCGAGGGATGGACGGCGGAGCACGGAGCAGACAGCCGCGCCGCATGTGTGGAACACATCGAGCGGCACTGGACTGACATGCGGCCCAAGAGTCTGATCGCACAGATGGAGAGCGACGCGCGGAGCGGCTCGCGCCCCTGAGGCCCGCGGCAGTGAAGCGAGCATCCCACCCGCAGGTCCCCGCCTGCGTCTGAGCCGTCCAGGACCCGACTCCGACACGGCGCACTTCGTGCTGCCAGAAGAGGACTTCCCATGCGGACCACGTTGCACCACCGGCACGCCGTGAGCGTTCGGTGACCCATCTCTCCCAGCGACTCGCCTACCGGGTCGGCACTTCCGCGGCGCTCGGCGACTCCTCGGCCGTCGCCGCCGCGCTCGCCTCCGGCTCCACTCCACCCTTCGTCCTGTACGAACATGCCGGGCGCTGGGCCTTCGGATCCGGAGCGGCATTCGAACTCCTCCTGTTCGCGGACCGGATCGAGGCGCGCTCCGGCGGCGGTGCGTACCGCACCGTCCCGACGGGCCCGGAACCCCTCCAACAGATAGCCGACCTGCTCGCCGACTGTCCGCTGAACAGCTGGCGTGCCTACGGCTGGGCCGGGTTCGAGCTGTCGTATCTCCTGCACGGGCTTCCGCTTCCGGCCAGCCCCGAACCCCTGTTGCACCTCATCGTGCCCGAGCGCGAGGTCCGCCGGGAGAACAACAAGACGATGCTGAGAGCCCTGGACCCGCAGGATCTTCCGGGACTGCAAGCACTGCTGGCCGAGGCTCCCGACCCGGTCGCCGGCGAGGCGGTGGAGCTCTACGAAGGCGAACCCGCCGAGCAGTACCGGAAATCGGTCGCCGCCGCCATCGAGGACATCCGGGCGCACCGCCTCCAGAAGGTCATCCTGTCCCGGGTCGTTCCCGTGCCCGGCGAGATCGACCTCGCCGCCACGTACCTCCTGGGCCGTCGCGGCAACACTCCGGCCCGTTCCTTCCTGCTGGACCTGGGAGTGCACCGGGCGGCCGGATTCAGCCCGGAGACCGTGGTGGAGGTGGACCCGCAAGGCCGGGTCTCCACCCAGCCACTCGCCGGAACCCGGTCGCGCTCCGGCGACCAACTGGCCGATCGGGCCCAACGCGAGGAACTGCTCGGCGATCCCAAGGAGATCTTCGAGCACGCGGTCTCGGTCAAGGCCGCCTGCGAGGAGTTGCACCCGATCTGCGAGCCCGATTCGGTCACCGTGAACGAATTCATGAACATCCGTGAACGCGGCAGCGTCCAGCACCTCGCCTCCCGTGTCGGGGGGCGGCTGGCCCCGGGACACAACGCCTGGCACGCCCTGGCCACGCTGTTTCCGGCGGTGACGGCATCCGGCCTGCCCAAAGCCCCTGCCTGTGAGGCCATCCGCAGATACGAGATCGCACCCCGGGGCCTGTACAGCGGCGCTGTCCTCACCGTCGACGCCGACGGTTCCCTGGACGCCGCGTTGGTACTGCGGACCGTGTTCCAGCGCGACGGTCAGACCTGGCTGCGAGCCGGGGCCGGAATCGTCGAACATTCGACTCCGGAGCGGGAGTTCGAGGAAACGTGCGAGAAGTTGCGTAGCACCAGCAGATTCCTCGTACCCGTCACGCCACGCGCCGGATCGTGAGCGAGGAGCAACTCGCCGAACCGTACGGTTTCGGCGGGTTGCTCCGCGTGCTCCGACTCTCGTCCCCCTCCACCGCCAAATGCCAGGCAGCACCTGGCACACCGTGCTATCCGCGATTCGGGAGAGCGACACCCTGATGAACCCCACGGAACTGACGCCCGCCGCACTGCGCCGCCAGATCGCCGAACTCGTCGGCGAGGAGCCGGAATCGCTCGACGAGGACGGCAATCTGTTCGAGTACGGGCTCGCCTCCGTCACGGTGATGCGGCTGATCGGCACATGGCGCCGGGACGGGCTGTCGGTGAACTTCGCCGAACTGGCCGAGGAGCCCACTCTGCGAGCCTGGACCGCACTGGTGACTGCCCGGCTCCCGGAGGCAGACCCCGCCCCACCCGGGCCCGGCGGGAAAGCTCGTCCGCGGCCGAGCGAGCCGGACGACCCCGACGGCGCGCAGGACGGTCAGGACGCGGAATTCCCGCTCGCGGTGATGCAGCACGCCTACTGGGTCGGCCGCACCGACGGACAACATCTCGGCGGCGTCGCCGCCCATCTCTACACCGAGTTCGACACCGCCCCCGGCAGCGGTGTCGACCCGGAAAGGCTGCGCACCGCGCTGGAGCGCCTGGTCGATCGGCACGCGATGCTGCGCGCCCTGTTCACCGAGGACGGACGGCAGCGGATCGAGAGCCTGCCCGGCCGGCGCGGACTGACCGTGCACGACCTGCATGGCCTCGACGAGGCCGAGGCGGTGGCACGCCTCGACGGGATCCGGGAGACGCTCTCCCACCAGTTGCTCGACATCGACCGGGGCGAGGTCTTCTCCACCGCGCTCAGTCTGCTTCCCGGCGACCGCACGCGGCTCCACCTCGATGTGGACATGGTCGCCGCCGACGCGGTCAGCTACCGGATCCTTCTTGCCGACCTCGCCCGGCTGTACGGCGAACCGGACGCCCAGTTGCCCACGATCGAGTACAGCTACCGCCAGTACCGGACCGCGCAGCCCGCCGCCCGCGCCGACGCCGCGCGGGAGGCCGCCCGCTACTGGCAGGACCGGCTGTCCGAGCTGCCCGGCGCCCCCGAGCTGCCGCTCGCGACGGCTCCGGCGCCCGCCACCCGGGTCACACGCCGGCACTTCTTCCTCGATCCGGACGCCCGCCGACGCCTCACCGAAGCCGCCCGGCGCCGGGGGCTGACCCCGGCGATGGCCGTGGCCACCGCCTTCGCCGAAGTGCTCGGCGCCTGGTCGGCCAACCGCCGGTTCCTGCTCAATGTCCCGCTCTTCGACCGCGAACCCCTCCACCCCCATGTGGACCGGATCATCGGCGACTTCACCGGCTCCGTCCTGCTCGACGTCGACCTCTCCGCTTCGGTGTCCTTCACCGACCGCGCGCGAGCGGTCCAGGCCCGGATGCACGCGGACATGGCCCACACCGCCCACTCCGGCGTCGAGGTGCTGCGCGACCTCACCCGCCGCGCGGGAGAACAGGTGCTGGCGCCCGTGGTGTTCACCAGCGCCCTGGATCTCGGCGACCTCTTCCACCCAGCTGTGAGCACCGTCTTCGGCGACCCGGTGTGGATCGTCTCCCAGGGCCCCCAGGTGCTGCTCGACGCGCAGATCACCGAACTCGGCGGCAGCCTGCTGGTGAACTGGGACATCCGGGAGGAGGCGCTGGCCCCCGGAGTGGCACCGGCCATGTTCGCCGCCTTCGAGGAGCTGGTGCACCGGCTCGCCGAGGACGGCCCCGCCTGGGGCCTGCCGGTCGAAGGACTCTTGCCCGCCGAACAGTTGGCGGCCCGCGAAGCGGCCAATGACACCGCGGTGCCGCGCCGTGACCGCCCGCTGCATCAGGACTTCTTCGCGCTGGCCCGGACGACACCGGACGCCCCCGCGCTGATCTGGGGCGACGACGCCACGATGACCTACGCCGAACTCGCCGACCGGGCCCTGCGGGTGGCCGCAGCGCTTCGGAAACGTGGGGTCCGTACGGGCGACCGGGTCGGGGTTACCCTGCCGAAGGGGCCTGACCAGGCCGTCGCGGTGCTCGGCGTACTGGCCGCCGGGAGCACCTACGTACCTGTCGGGGTGGACCAGCCGCCGGCGCGGGCCGCCCGCATCTCGGCCGCCGCCCGACTCGCCGTCGTACTCACCGATCGTGGCGAAGGCGCGTCCGACGACCGCCCCGGAGCGGATTCCCGAGGCGCCGGGCTGCCCTGGGACGAGGCACTTCGTACCCCGCCCCTCCCCGCTCCGCTCGCCGTGGACGAGTCCGGACGGCCGTCTCCCGAGGATCCGGAGCGCCCCGCGTACCTGCTCTTCACCTCCGGCTCGACCGGAGAGCCCAAGGGCGTCGACGTACCCCACAGGGCAGCCGTGAACACCGTCGACGATCTGACGGAGCGGTACGGCATGGGTCCGGACGACCGCACCCTCGCGGTCTCCGCACTCGACTTCGACCTCTCGGTCTTCGACCTCTTCGCCCCGCTCTCCACCGGTGGCGCCGTGGTGCTGCCGGGCGAGGACGACCGCCGGGACGCGGAGCGCTGGGCCGGACTGATCCACCGGCACCGTGTCACGGTGCTCAACTGCGTGCCCGCGCTGCTCGACATGGTGCTGAGCTGCGGAGCGGCGCTCGGCAGCAGCCTGCGGATCGTACTGCTGGGCGGTGACCGGGTCGGCGCGGACCTGCCCGGACGGCTGGCCGACGCGGTGCCCGGCTGCCGCTTCGTCGCCCTCGGCGGCACCACCGAGACCGCCATCCACTCGACTGTCCGCGAGGTGGAGACGGTGCCGGAGCACTGGCACTCGGTCCCGTACGGCTCGCCGCTGCGCAACGTCGCCTGCCGGGTGGTGGACCACCGGGGCCGGGACTGTCCCGACTGGGTGCCCGGCGAGCTCTGGATCGGCGGCGCCGGCGTCGCGCTCGGTTACCACGGCGACCCCGGGCGCACCGCCGACCGGTTCGTCCGGCACGAGGGGCAGCGGTGGTATCGCACCGGTGACCAGGCCCGCTGGACGCCCGTCGACGGCATCGAGTTCCTGGGGCGCCTCGACCACCAGGTCAAGATCCGTGGTTTCCGGATCGAGTCGGGGGAGGTCGAAGCCGCACTCACAGCCGACCCCCGGGTGCGCTCCGCGGTCGCCGTGGCCGCCGGGGCTCCCCCGGCGCTCGTCGCCGCCGTAGTCCTCGCCGACGCGGCCGACGGCCTCCTCGACGGCGCGAACGAACTGCCGGACCTGCTGCGTGAGGAGTTGCGAACGAAGCTGCCCCCGCACATGGTCCCCGACCGGATCACCGTTCTGGACTCCCTTCCACTCACCGCGAACGGCAAGACCGACCGTGCCGCTCTCACCGCTCTCACCGCCCGCGAGCAGCCCGGGGCCGGGCGCGCCGCACCCAGCGGGCCGCTGGAACGGGCGGTCGCCCACGTCTGGCAGGAGGTCCTGGACGTCCGGGCCATCGCCGCCGACGAAGAGCTGTTCGCCCTCGGGGGCGACTCGGTGCGTGCCACCGAGATCGTCGCCCGGCTGCGCGAGGCGCTCGACGCCCCCCAGGCATCCGTGCGGATGCTCTTCGGCGCGCCCACCGTCGCCGGGCTCGCCGGGGCGCTGGCAGCCGCCCACCCCGACCCGGGCAGGCTGAACCGGCTCGCCCAGCTCTTCCTGGACATCGAAGCCCTGAGCGACGAGGAGGTCGCCAAGGCCCTCGACGCCGAAACCGCCGTGGACGAGAGCGCGATCCGCCCCGGCTCCGAATCCGACCAGGCAGGTGGACAGTGAGCACCGAGATCATTCACTCGGGACCGGGCTTCACTCCGTGGCCCGCCGCCGACGCCCGGCGCTACCGCGAACGCGGGCACTGGCAGGAGACCACACTCGGCGATCTGCTCCGGCGCTGGGCCGCCCGCTCCGGCACCCGGACCGCCGTGGTCTCGGGTGAGAGGCGTCTCTCCTACGCCGAACTCGACCACCGGGCCGACACCATGGCCGCCGGGCTGATCGCTCTGGGCATCGCCCCGGGGGACCGGGTGCTGGTTCAACTCCCCAACACCGCAGATTTCGTGGTGCTCTTCTTCGCCCTGGCGCGCTGCGCCGCGATCCCCGTCCTCACCCTTCCCGCGCACCGGCGCTCCGAGATCGTTCACCTGGCGGAGCTCTCCGAGGCCGTCGCCTATGTCGTCCCCGACCGCCACGCGGGCTTCGACCACCGGCGACTCGCGGCCGAAGCGGCCGCCGCCGTCCCGTCGTTGCGCCACATCCTGGTCGCAGGCGAACCCGGCCCCTTCCTCGCGCTCGGCGAGGTGACCGCCGCCCCGGGGCCCCAGCCCGGGGCCGACCCGGCGGCCCCCGCGGTGCTGCTGGTCTCCGGCGGCACCACCGGCAAGCCCAAACTCATCCCGCGCACCCACAACGACTACGCCTACAACGCCCGGGCCAGCGCGGAGGTGTGTGAACTCACCGCGGACGACATCGCTCTCGCGGCCCTGCCCGTCGCCCACAACTTCCCGCTGGCGTGCCCCGGCCTCCTCGGCGTGCTGGGAGCGGGCGGTACGGTGGTGATGGCCCCGGCGCCCAGCCCCGATGTGGCCTTCGGGCTCATCGAACGCGAACGCGTCACGGTGACCGCCCTCGTGCCACCCATGGCACATCTGTGGACCGAGATGGTCGAGTGGGCCCCGGAGGATCTCTCCTCTCTCCGGCTGCTCCAGATCGGCGGCGCCCGGCTCGATCCGGAACTCGCCCGTAGAATTCCCGCCGCGCTCGGCTGTGAGCTGCAACAGGTCTTCGGAATGGCCGAGGGGCTGCTCAGTTACACCCGGCCGGAGGACTCCGCGGAGACCGTCGCCACCACCCAGGGCCGCCCGCTGTCCCCGGACGACGAGGTGCGCGTCCTCGACCGTGACGGCGAACCGGTACCGCCGGGCCACCTGGGGGAGCTGTGGGCCAGGGGCCCGTACACGCTGCGCGGCTACTACCGCGCCGCGCGTCACAACGCCGGCGCCTTCTCGGACGACGGCTTCTTCCGCACCGGCGATCTGGTCCGGCGGCTGCCGTCGGGCCACCTGGTGGTGGAGGGACGGGTGAAGGACGTCGTGAACCGCGGCGGTGAGAACGTCTCCGCCACAGAGCTGGAGGAGCACCTGCTCGCCCACCCGGCCGTCGCCCAGGCGGCGGTGGTGGCACTTCCCGACGTGACCATGGGGGAGCTGGTCTGCGCGGTGATCACCCTCGCCGCGGAGAGCGCTCCTCCCTCGCTGAGGGAGCTCGGCGCCCATCTCACGGAGGTCGGCCTCGCGACCTTCATGCACCCGGACCGGCTCGTCGTGCTCGACGCACTGCCGCTCACCGCTGTGGGCAAGATCAGCAAACGCGACCTGATCGACAGGCTGGCCGGCGGGGGCGACTGACCGCCCGCCGCCCGGGCCCGTACCACCGTGGCGCCCTCGCACCGCCCAGGCGACAGGGCGGCCGGCTCCGACCCGGCCTTGCCCTCCGACCACTGTCCGCCCCCCGGTCACCCCACCGATGCCGAAGCCGATGGAAGGCGAAGCCCCGTGACAACCGATGCTGCCCGGACGGAACGAGAAGCGCTGGAGCGCAGGCGCGAACTGCTGCGCCGGGCCAAGGCCCGCGCGCAGCTCGGCGAGGCGCCCGAGCCCCGGGCCGCGGGCGCCCCGGTCCACCGTGAGCTGCCGCTCTCGCCCGGCCAGCGCCGCATGTGGTCGATCCAGCAACTCCACCCCGACAGCGTCGCCTACAACGTGCTGATCGCCCTGGACCTCCGGGGACCGCTGGACGGCGACACTCTCGGCCGGTCCCTCGCCCGCCTCACCGCGCGGCACGACATCCTGCGCACCACCTACCACTCCGGCCCCGACGGCTCTCCGGTCCAACGCGTCCGGGCCGAGCTCACCGCCCCCTACGACCAGGTCGACCTGCGTCGGCTTCCCGCCTCCGAGACCGAACTCCGCACCGAGGAACTCGCCCGTTCCGCCGCCGGACACGTCTTCGACCTCGGTACGGACTCACCCCTGCTCGTACGGCTCATCCGCACCGGCGACGAGACGTTCAGCCTGGTCCTCGTCGCCCACCACATCGCCTGGGACGACGCCACCTCCGGTGTCTTCTTCGGCGAACTGATGGAGGAGTACCGCGGGCTCCTCGCGGGCAAGGAGTCGACGAGGGGGCCCGCGATGCAGTTCGCCGAGGCCGCCGCCCCCGAAACGCCCGTCGTCCCCCGGCCCGAAGGTCTGGCGTACTGGCGCGACCACCTCGCCGACCCACCGCCGCCGGTCGGCCTGCCCCGGCTCAGCGGCGGCAGTGGCGGCGCCGGGCGCTCCGGAGACGACCAGGCGCACCGGCTGCGGCCCGGCACCGGCCGCCGGATCCGGGAGTTCGCCCGTCGTCAGGGCGCCTCCCCCTTCATGGTGCTGTTCGCCGCCGTCAACGCGCTCCTCCACCGCTGCACCGGGGCACGGGACTTCGTCATCGGTGCTCCCGTCGTCAACCGGGACTTCCCACGCGCCGAGGAGGTCGTCGGCTACCTCGGCAACACCCTTGCCCTGCGTGCCTCGGTAAGCCCCGGCGACACCTTCACCGAGCTGGTCGCCAAGGCCCGCACCACCTGCGTCAGCGCCTACGAGCACCAGGACATCGAGCTGGACCAGGTCGCGCGCGAGGCGGACCCGCACCGGCGAAACGGCGAGCAGGGGCTGTTCAACGTCGTCCTGTCGCTGCGCAGCACGGTCCTCGAACCCTTCGCCGCCACCGGGCTGACCGCGACCCGCCGCCACGTCTACAACGGCAGTGCCCGCTTCGATCTGACCCTGGCCGCCGAGTTCATCGGCGACGAGGTGGGCGTCGAGGCCAACCACTGGGCGGACGACGGCGCCGCGGCCATGGCACGGCAGCTGCTCCAACAGCTGGACACCCTGATCGACGCGGCGCTGGAGCGGCCCGACACCCCCGTCTCCGCGCTGGAGCTGCTGGGTGCCGACGAGCGTCGGCGGATCGTCGCCGCCGGGCTGGGAGCAAGTCTCCCGGAGCTGTCAGGCATCCTGCTGCCGGCCCTCTTCGAGGCTCAGGCAGGGCGCACACCGGAGCGCACCGCCCTCCTCTCCCCCGCGGGCTCCCTGACCTACGCCGAGCTGAACGCCCGTGCCAACCGGCTCGCCCGCCATCTCATCGCACGCGGCGTCGGCCCCGAGAGCCTGGTGGCCCTCTCCGTACCCCGTTCCACGGACACCGTCGTCGCGGCACTGGCCGTGCTCAAGGCCGGCGCCGCCTACGTTCCGGTCGACCCGGCCTACCCGGCGGACCGGATCCGCCTGATGCTGACCGACGCCGCGCCCGCCCTGCTGCTCACCACCGTCGCGGCCGGCCCCGGACTGCCCAGTGCCGAGCAGGTGCCCCGGCTGCTGCTGGACTCCCCCGACACCGTCGCCGGTCTGACCGCGTACGGCGCGGACGACGTCGGCGACCGCGAACGGACCGTGCCGCTCCACCCGGACCACCCGGCCTATGTCATCTACACCTCCGGCTCCACCGGCACCCCCAAGGGCGTGCTCGTCGCCCACCGGGCGCTCGCCGCCCATCTGGAGTGGGCCGGACGGATCTTCACGGGCCTCGCCGGGCACACCCTGATGCACTCCTCGGTCTCCTTCGACTTCTCGGTGACCCCGATGTACGGCCCGCTGCTGCGGGGTGGAGTCCTCGAACTCTGCGAGGACACCCTGGACGCACTGGCCTCGGCCGCCGGGCGGGCGAGTTTCCTCAAGATCACCCCCAGCCATCTGCCGCTGCTCCCCGCCGTACGGTTCTCCGAGACCGGGCCGCGCACCCTGGTGATCGCCGGTGAGGCGCTGCACGGCGAGGCCCTGGAGGGATGGCGTCCGCCGGGGGACGGCTCCGTCGAGGTCATCAACGAATACGGTCCGACCGAGACGACGGTCGGCGCGCTCCTCCATGCCCTCGGCACCGCCGAGGACGTACCACCCGGCCCTGTCCCGGTCGGCCGGCCGGTGCCGCACACCGGCTGCCACGTCCTGGACTCCGCCCTCGGCCCTGTTCCCGACGACGTCACGGGCGAGCTGTACATCGGCGGGGTCCAGCTCGCGCGCGGCTACCTCGGCCGCCCCGGTCTCACCGCCGGCCGCTTCGTGGCCAGCCCCTTCGGGCCCGGTGAACGTCTCTACCGCACGGGCGACCTGGCGCGACGCCGCCCGGACGGCACGCTGGAGTTCGTGGGGCGTGCGGACGACCAGGTGAAGATCCGCGGATTCCGGATCGAACCCGGGGAGATCGAGGCGGTGGTCGCCGCCTTCCCCGGCGTCACCGCCGCCGCCGTCACCGCCCACCACGACGGCCCGGGCGGCTCCTACCTCGCCGCCTACGCCGTGCCGTCCGCACCCGACACGGTCGACGAGGCCGCGCTCCGCGAACATCTGACGGCCCGGCTGCCGGAACACGCCGTGCCGGCCGCGATCGTCCTGCTGGACTCGATGCCGCTCTCCCCGTCCGGAAAGACGGACCGCCGAGCCCTCCCCGCCCCCGGCTTCACCACGGCCGCACCGGCGCGGGAGCCCCGCACCGAGGCAGAGCGTGCCCTGTGCGACCTCTTCGCCGGGTTGCTGGGCGTCGAACACGTGGGCGTGGACGACTCGTTCTTCGAGCTCGGGGGCGACAGCATCGTCATCATCTCGCTGGTCTCACGGGCCCGTGCGGCCGGACTGCCCATCTCACCCGGTGACGTCTTCGCCCACCGCACCCCCGCCGCCCTGGCCGCGGCCTTCGCCGAAACGGCCCCCGACCCCGCTCCGCAGACGGCCGCCACGGGCGAGGACACCGGAACGGCCGCGCCCACCCCTCTGATGCTGGCCTTCGACGCCCGCCCCGGCGGGCTGCTCCCCCGCCACCACATGTCCACCCTCCTCAGGGTTCCCGGCGAGCTGCACCTCGTCGGCCTGACCGCTGTCCTCCAGGCCCTCATCGATCATCACGGCGCCCTGCGTTCCGTACTCGAAGCGGGGCCGAGCCTGACCGTGCGGCCCCGGGGCGACGTACGGGCCGGGACGCTACTGCACCGGGTCGACGTCACCGGGCTCCCCGAGCCCGAGTGCACCGCCATCGTCGAGCGGGAGCACACCGCGGCCCTGGAACGGCTCGACCCCGGGGCCGGAACCATGCTCCAGGCCGTCTGGTACGACGCGGGCCCGGACGACGGCCGGCTCTCGCTGGTCGTCCACCACCTCGCCGTGGACGGCGTCTCCTGGCGCATCATCACCGAGGACCTGGCCACCGCCTGGGAGTCGGTGCGAGCCGACAGGGCTCCTCGACTCCCCGACGTACAGACCTCTCTGCACCAGTGGACCGGCGGCCTCGCCGAAGCGGCCCACAGCCCCGCCCGCACCGCCGAACTCGATCTGTGGCACGCGGTCCTCGACGGACCCGACCCGGTGCTCGGCGCCCGGCGCCCGGACCCCGCTCTCGACCGGTGGTCCACGGTCCGGACCGTCACCGTCACCGTGCCGACCGCCACCACCTCGGCCCTTCTCACGACCGTGCCCTCCGCGTACTTCGCGGGCACCGAGGACATCCTGCTGACCGCGCTGGGCCTTGCCGTCACCGCCTGGCGGCGCGACCGGGGTGTCGCCGAACCCACCACCCTCGTCACCCTGGAGGGGCACGGCCGGGAGGAGAGCGCCGTGCCCGGCACGGATCTGACCCGCACCGTCGGCTGGTTCACCAGCCAGTACCCGGTCCGCCTCGACACCACGGGAGTCGATCTGGACGAGGCGCTCTCCGGCGGCCCCGCCGCCGGAACCGCCGTGAAGCGCATCAAGGAGCATCTGCGCTCACTGCCGGACCGGGGGCTCGGGTACGGCCTGCTCCGTCATCTCAACACCGACACCGCGCCCTCCCTCGCCGCCCTTCCCGAGCCCCAGATCGGCTTCAACTATCTGGGCCGGTTCCGCGGCGACACCGGGGAGAGCGCCGCGCCCTGGAGCTTCGGCCCCGGGGGTCTGACCGCCGCCTCCGACGCCGACATGCCCACGCCCTCCGCCGTCGTCGTGAACGCCCTCACCGAGGACGGCCCCGACGGCCCCCGGCTCACCGCCCACTGGACCCATCCCGCCGGGGTCCTCACGACCGGTGACGTCACCGCGCTCGCCGAGCACTGGCAGCGCGCCCTCACCGCTCTCACCGCCCACGCCGACCGCCCCGACGCGGGCGGTCACACTCCCTCGGACCTGGCCCTGGTCACCATCGACCAGAGTCGGCTCGACGCCCTCGAATCGAGGTGGCGCACCGCATGAACAGCCGTTCCCCGATCGAGGACGTCCTCCCGCTGACCCCGCTCCAGGAGGGTCTGCTCTTCCACTCCGTCTACGACGAGACCTCCGTCGACGTCTATGTCGCCCAACTCCTGGTCGACCTGACCGGCCGGCTCGACCACGCCCGGCTGCGCCGCGCCGCCGAGGCCCTGGTGCGCCGTCACACCTGTCTGCGATCCGGGTTCGTCCGCGACGGCGACTCGCCCCTCCAGGTGGTGCTTCGTGAGGTCACCGTCCCGTGGCGGCACACCGATCTCTCCGCACTCGGCGAGACCGACCTCGCCGCCGAGGTCGACCGGCTGGTCGAGGCCGACCGGCGCGACCGCTTCGATCTGGAGCAGCCGCCGCTCATCCGCTTCCTCGTCATCACCACCGGTCCCGGCCGGCACCGGCTGGTGATGACGAATCACCACATCGTCCTGGACGGCTGGTCCACCCCGCTGCTGATGCGCGACCTGTTCGCGCTCTACGCGGCCGACGGCGATCCGTCCGCCCTCCCCGCGGCGCGGCCGCACCGTGACTTCCTGGCCTGGCTCGCCCGCCAGGACCGGGAGGCGGCGCTGGACGCCTGGCGCGCCGCGCTCGACGGAGTGACCGGGCCGACCCTTCTCGCCCCGGACCGGCCCGACCGGCCCCAACTGCCCGACGAGGTCGTCGCGGAGCTGTCCGGCGAGCTCACCGGGCGGCTCACCGCCCTCGCCCGCGCCCGGGGCGTCACCCTCAACACCGTGGTCCAGGCGGCCTGGGGCATCCTCCTCGGCAGACTGACCGGACTGCGCGACGTCCTCTTCGGCGGCACCGTCTCCGGCCGTTCCCCCCTGCTGCCCGGTGTGGAACAGATCGTCGGGCTGCTGATCAACACCTTGCCCGTACGGATCCGGCTCGACCCCGGTGAGAGCGTCGAGGAGCTGCTCACCCGTGTCCAGGCCGAGCAGGCCGCTCTCATCGATCACCAGCAGCTCGGCCTCGCCGACATCCAGCGCATCACCGGCACCGGGGAACTCTTCGACACGCTCACGGTCTTCGAGTCCTTCCCGTTCGACGCGGACTCCATCGCCACGGCCCAGCAGGACTCCGGCCTCACCGCTGTCTCCACCACCCGGCCCATCGCCACCCACTATCCGCTCGCCCTGATGGTGATGCCCGGCCCCACCGGACTGGAGCTCACCCTCAAGCACCGCCCCGACGTCTTCGACGAGGCCGAGGCCAGGACCGTGCTGGACCGGTTCCGCCGCGTCCTGGAAGCCTTCGTGGACGCCCCCGGCGCGAGCTGCGCGAGCATCGACGTCCTCTCGCCCGCGGAGCGCCGTGCCCTGGCGGGGCCCTCCCGCGCACCGGAACCCTCCGATGCCACCCTGCCCGCGCTCTTCGAGGAGCAGGCCGCCCGCACCCCCGACCGGGTCGCGGTGGTCCACGACGGCGACCTGCTCACCTACCGTGAACTGAACACCCGTGCCAACCGGCTGGCGCACCGGCTGATCGGTCTCGGCGCGGGCCCCGAGCAGCTCGTAGCCCTCGCTCTTCCCCGCTCCGCGGAACTCGTGGTGGCCGTACTCGCCGTCCTCAAGACGGGTGCCGGATACCTTCCGGTCGACCCGGACTACCCCGCCGACCGGATCCGTCTGCTGCTCACCGACGCCGAGCCGACCGCTCTGCTGACTCTCTCCGGCGCCGCGCCCGGCACACCTCCCAGGCGCCTCACCGAGACCACTCTCCTGCTCGACGACCCCGAGGTGCTCGCCGACCTGGGCGCCCGCCCGGACACCGACCCGGACGACGGCCATCGCCGTACCCCGCTCCACCCGGACCACCCCGCCTACGCCATCTACACCTCCGGCTCCACCGGCACCCCCAAGGGCGTACTGATACCGCACCGCAATGTCGTGCGGCTCTTCACCGCCACGACCGCCCTGGTCAGCCCTGGTCCCGACGACGTCTGGACCCTCTTCCACTCGTATGCCTTCGACTTCTCCGTCTGGGAGCTCTGGGGTCCCCTGCTGCACGGCGGCCGACTGGTGGTCGTCCCTTCCTCGACGAGCCGCTCGCCGGAGGACTTCCTCGCTCTCCTCGACGAGCACCGGGTGACCGTGCTCAACCAGACCCCGTCGGCCTTCCACCAGCTCGCCCGCGCCGTCCACGACCGCGGCGGACCCACCAGGACGCTGCGCACCGTCATCCTGGGCGGCGAGGCCCTCCAGCCACCGCGGCTGGCCGAGTGGTACGCCGATCACGCCGGAGCGGACTCCCCGGACCTGGTCAACATGTACGGGATCACCGAGACCACCGTCCATGCGACCCACCAGCTCCTGCGTCCCGGGATGACCGCCTCGGCGGCCAGTGTCATCGGACGGCCGCTCCCCGGATTGACCGCCCATCTGCTCTCCCCCGAGCTGGGCCTCGTACCGCCCGGGGTGACCGGCGAGATATACCTCGGCGGCCCCCAACTCGCTCGCGGTTACCTCGGGCTGCCCGCACTGACCGCGGCCCGCTTCGTCGCCAGCCCCTTCTCCCCCGGGGAGCGTCTCTACCGCACCGGCGACCTGGCCCGCCTCGCCACCGACGGCACTCTGGAATTCGCCGGACGAGCCGACGACCAGGTGAAGATCCGCGGCTTCCGCATCGAGCCCGGCGAGATCGAGACCGCCGTGGCGACCCACCCCGGGGTCTCCCGCTGTGTCGTCCTCCCCCGCGACGACGGCACCGGCGGCACCCGGCTGCTGGCCTGGGCCGCCACGGCCGACGGCCCGCGGCCCACCTCAGCCGAACTGCGCGCCCACACCGCGGCGCTGCTGCCGCCCCACATGGTGCCCGCCTCCTTCACCGTCCTCGACGTTCTGCCACTCACCGCGCACGGCAAGGTCGACCACCGGGCGCTGCCCGCCCCCGACGCCGGGGGAGCCGAGGCCGCCAGGCCGCCCGCCGGGCCCGCCGAGACCGCCCTGTGCGAGCTCTTCCGCGAGGTCCTGCACGTGGAACGGGCGGGTCCTGACGACTCGTTCTTCGAGCTGGGCGGTGACAGCATCCTCGCCATCACCCTGGTTTCCCGCGCCCGCGCGGCCGGGCTGCCGTTCACCCCGCGGGATGTCTTCACCCGCCGCACCCCGGCCGCCCTGGCCGGCGCGGCTACCGCGACGGCCCCGGTCACCTCGCCGGCGGACGACGGCACGGGTGAGGTCGGCCCCACTCCCATCACCGCCTGGCTCGGCGCGCTCCACGGTCCGGTGGACGGTCTCTCCCAGTCCGCCGTCGTGGCCGTCCCGGCCGGAACCACCGAACGGCAGATCACCACCGCCCTCCAGACCCTTACCGACCACCACGACGCGCTCAGGCTCCGCACCGAACGCTCCGCGAACGGCTGGACCCTGCACGTCCGGCCGCCCGGCTCGGTGCCCGCCGCGCCCCGGCTGCGCCACGTGGAGTGCGCCGACGCGACCCCGATCGAGCTGCGTCGCACCGCACAGGAGCGTGCCGGGGCGGCCCGTGGGCGGCTCGACCCCGGCGCCGGAGCCGTTCTGGAAGCCGAATGGCTGGACCCCGGCCCCAGCCGCCCCGGCGTGCTTCTGCTCGTGCTGCACCACCTCGCCGTGGACGGCGTCTCCTGGCGCGTCCTGCTGCCGGATCTCGACCTCGCCCTGACCGCGGCCAGGGCGGGCACTCCCGCCGAACTCCCCGCCCGCACCACCTCCCTGCGACGCTGGGCTGCGCTCCTCGCGGAAGAGGCACACAGCCCGCGGCGCATCGCCGAACTCCCGTTGTGGACCGAGACACTCGCTTCCCCCGGGCCTCTCCTCGCGGGGCGCCGTCCCGACCCCGTACAGGACACCGCGGGCACCGCCGGGCGGCTGGAGCTGGAGCTGTCCGCCCGGCACACCGAGCCGCTGCTCGGCCGGGTCCCGGGCCTCTTCCACACCGGGGTCCAGGACATCCTGCTCGCCGCGCTGGCGGTCGCCGTCGGACAGTGGCCTCAGGGCGGTCTGCCCCTGGTCGTCGATGTGGAGGGCCACGGCAGGCACGACCACCTCTTCCCCGGTACGGACCTCTCCCGCACCGTGGGCTGGTTCACCACCGTCCACCCGGTCCGGCTGACCACCGGCCCCCTCACCGCCGAGGGGATGCGCGCCGACCCCGCTGCCCTCGGCCGCGCGGTCAAGGACATCAAGGAACAGCTCCGCGCCATCCCTGACAACGGCCTCGGTCACGGACTTCTCCGCCACCTCAACGCCGGCACCGCTCCCGCCCTCGCCGCCCTTCCCGAACCACCCCTCGGTTTCAACTACCTGGGGCGATTCGCGGATCCGGACACGGCAGCCTCGGCCCGGGGCGCGGGCGGACCAGTCGGCGGCGGAGCCGACCCCACCATGCCCCTCGGCCACGCCATCGAGGTGAACGCCGCCACCTGGGACACGCCTGCCGGCCCCCGGCTCACCGCCCGCTGGACCTGGGCCCCGTCCCTGCTCACGCGGGAACAGGTCCAGGACCTCGCCACCACGTGGTTCAGCGTCCTGGAGGCCGTGGTCGAGGGTGCCGAACTGCCCGGGACCGCCGGGCACACCCCTTCCGACCTGCCTCTCGTCGAGCTGACGCAGGACGACATCACCGCCCTGGAGGACGAGTTCGGCTTCGACGACGCCGACAGCACGGCGGCAGGACCCGACACCCCTGGGCCCGGCCCCTCGACGGCCTCCGCCCACGAGGACACCTCCATCGACATCGACAGGATGCCGTCATGACCCAGCAGTCCCGCATCGAGGACGTCCTGCCCCTGACCCCCCTCCAGGAGGGGATGCTCTTCCACACCCAGCTCGACGACGGAGTGGGTCCCGACGTCTACACCGTCCGGCTCGGCGTCGACCTCACCGGGCCCACGGACGCCCGCGCCCTGCGCCGCGCCGGACAGGCCCTGCTCGACCGGCACGCCAACCTCAGGTCCGCGTTCCGCACCAACGCCAAGGGCCGGCCGATGGCCGTGGTGCTCCGGGGTGTCGAGCTTCCCTGGGCCGAGCACGACCTGTCCGGCCTGGACGACGCCGGCCAACGCGCCTCTCTCGATGATCTGGCGGCCGGCGAACGCACCCGCCGCTTCGACATCCGTACCCCTCCCCTGCTGCGGATGGCACTGATCCGACTGGCGCCGGACCGTAACCGTCTCACCCTCACCTTCCACCACGTGCTGCTCGACGGCTGGTCCTCCCCTCTGGTGCTGCGCGAACTGCTCGCGCTGTACGAGGGGTTCGTCTCCGGCCCCACCCCGGCAAGGCTGCCCGCCGTCACCCCCTACCGCGACTACCTGGCCTGGCTCGACGGCCGGGACCGGGCTGCCACCACCGCCGCCTGGGACGAGGCACTGGCCGGTCTGGAGTACCCGACCCTGCTCGCCGGCCCCTCCCCGGCCCGCGCCTCGGTGCTCCCGCACCGCTACGACCTCACCACCCCGCCGAACCTCGCCGCCGCCCTGCACGCGCTCGCCCGCGGCCGCGGGCTGACCACCAACACCCTGGTCCAGGCCGCGTGGGGGCTGCTGCTGGCCCGTCGCACCGGCCGGAGCGACGTGGTCTTCGGCGGTGTCGTCTCGGGCCGCCCCCCGGAGATCCCCGGCGTCGAGTCGATGATCGGGCTCTTCATCAACACCGTCCCGGTCCGTGTCCGGCTCGATCCGGCCGAATCCGTCGGCACCCTGCTGGGCCGGATCCAGGAGGAGCAGTCCCGCCTGCTCGGGCACCAGTACCCGAGCCTGTCGGAGATCCGGCGCTCGGCCCCGGCGGCCGACAGCGGCGAGCTCTTCGACACCCTGGCGATCGTGGAGAACTACCCGCCGGCCACCACCGGGGAGGCCGTGGCCGGCCTACGGGTCACCGGGCTCGACGGCGAGGACTCCACGCACTATCCGCTCACCCTCACCGCCGTCCCCGACCGCGCCACCCCGGGCGGCCTCCAGCTCACTCTGGACTTCCGGCCGGGCACCTTCGACCGGGACGAGGTCGCGCTCCTGGGCGAACAACTCCTGCGGGTACTCGGCGAACTGACCAAGGATTCCGAGCGCCCCACCGGGAGCATTGAGGCCGTCGCACCCGAACAACTGGACCGGATCCTGGAGAGCTGGCGCGGCGAGAGCGCGCCGTCGACCGCCGAGACGCTGCCGGAGCTCTTCCAAACGCAGGCCGCCGCCGAACCGGACGCCGAGGCACTGGTTCACGAGGGCCACAGGCTCACCTACGCCGAGCTCAACACCCGCGCCAACCGGCTCGCCCGGGTCCTCACCTCGCGCGGTATCGGCCCCGAGGACACCGTCGCGCTGGCGCTGCCGCGCTCGCCCGAACTGGTCACCGCGATCCTCGCCGTGCACAAGGCCGGAGCCGCGTACCTGCCGATCGATCCGGACTATCCGGCCGAACGCGTCACCCTGATGCTGTCCGACGCCCGGCCCGCTCTGCTGCTGACCCCGCCGGATGCCCCCGGCGGCACCGACCGGCCCGCGACACCTCGGCTGGCCGTCGGCCCCGACACCGGCCGTGAACAGCCGGGGCACGACCTGCTTCCCGGTGAGCGGACCGCGCCGCTCCACCCCCTCCACCCGGCCTACACCATCTACACCTCCGGCTCCACCGGCCGTCCCAAGGGCGTCACCGTCCCGCACACCGGAATCGTCAACCGGCTCCGCTGGACCCAGCACGCCTATCCGCTGGGCCCCGGCGACCGGGTGCTCCAGAAGACCTCCGCCGGGTTCGACGTCTCCGTCTGGGAGTTCCTGTGGCCGCTGGCCTCCGGGGCCACCCTGGTCCTGGCCCGCCCCGGGGGCCAGGGGGACCCCGCCTACCTCGCGGAACTGATCCGGTCCGAAGGCGTCACCACCGCCCACTTCGTCCCTTCCATGCTCGACGCCTTCCTGGAGGAACCGGCCGCGGCCGACTGCCGCTCCCTGCGCCTGCTGCTCTGCAGCGGCGAGGCCCTGCGCCGCGAGAGCGCCGACCGCTGCCACCGCGTGCTGGGGCTGAACCCGCACAATCTCTACGGGCCCACCGAGGCCTCGATCGACGTCACGGCCCACCCGCACGACCCCGGCGCCCCTCCCACCGCGACCGTGCCCATCGGCAGGCCCGTGCACAACACCCGGGTGTACGTCCTGGACCGCGCGCTGCGTCCGGTCCTGCCCGGTGTCACCGGCGAACTCCATCTCGCCGGGGCCCAGTTGGCCCGCGGCTACCTCGGCCGCCCCGGCACCACCGCCGAACGCTTCTGCGCCGACCCCTTCGGACCCCCGGGGACCCGGATGTACCGGACGGGCGACCTGGTGCGCTCGGACCGGGACGGTGTCCTGGAGTTCATCGGCCGCACCGACGACCAGGTGAAGATCCGCGGCTTCCGGATCGAACCGGGAGAGGCGGAAGCCGCACTCACCGGTGCGCCGGGAATCTCCCAGGTCCGTGTCGTCGCACGGGAGGACCGCCCGGGCGATGTCCGCCTGGTCGCCTACGCCGTGCCCTCCGCCGGTGTCCCGGCCGAAGAGGCGGACCTCGAAGGGCTCCGCGCCCACGCCACTCGCCTCCTGCCCGAACAACTGGTGCCCGCCGACTTCGTCGCGCTGGCCGCCCTGCCGCTCACCACGAGCGGCAAACTGGACCGCCGCGCCCTGCCCGCCCCGGGGCGCCGTCCGGCGGACGGGCGCCGGGAGCCGCACACCGCGCGCGAGCGGCAGCTGTGCGCGCTCTTCGCCGATGTCCTGGGACTGCCCGCCATCGGAGTGGACGACCACTTCTTCCGCCTCGGCGGGCACTCCCTGCTCGCCGCCCGGCTGGTCAGCCGGATCCGTACGGAACTGAACACCGAGGTGCCCCTGCGCGCCGTCTTCGACGCGCCCACACCCGCGCGGCTGGCCCTCGTACTGGATGGCGGGCCCGCCACCCGGCCGCCGCTCGCGCCCGCCGTCCGGCCCCCGGCGATTCCGCTCTCCTTCGCCCAGCGGAGGCTCTGGTTCCTCGACCGGCTGGACCGGGAGGGCACCACGTACAACATCCCCTGGGCCTGGCGGCTGACCGGAAGGGTCGACTCCGCCGCGCTCCAGGCCGCCCTCGGCGACCTGACCGAGCGCCACGAGGCCCTGCGCACCGTCCTGCCCGACAGCGACGGCGTACCGCGCCAGCAGGTCCTGCCCCCGCACGAGGCCCGTCCCAAGTTGCACACGGAGGAAACGACCCCGGCGGAGCTGCCCGAACGGCTGGCCGCTGCCGCGGGCCACCGCTTCGCCCTGGACCGGGAGATGCCGTTCCGCGCCCATCTGCTGACCACAGGACCCGATGAACACCTCCTGGTCCTGCTCGTTCATCACGTCGCCGCCGACGGCGCCTCGCGCGGACCGCTGCTGCGCGATCTGGACACCGCCTACTCCGCCCGCCTGAGCGGCCGCGCTCCCTCGTTCGCACCGCTGCCCGTCCAGTACGCCGACTACACCCTGTGGCAGCGTGACCTGCTGGGACCGGAGGAGGATCCGGACGGCCTCGGCCGCCGCCAGGAGGAGTACTGGACCACCACCCTCGCGGGCCTCCCCGAGGAGCTGGCCCTCCCCGCCGACCGTCCCCGGCCCGCCACCGCCGGTCACCGGGCCGAGGCCGTCGCCTTCGCCGTACCGCCCGCTCTCCACCGGGCGGTGAAGGACCTCGCCCAGGGATGCGACGCCAGTGTCTTCATGGTCTTCCAAGCCGCGCTGGCAGCCCTGCTGACCCGGCTCGGAGCCGGAACCGACATCCCGCTCGGCACTCCGGTGGCGGGCCGTGCCGACGAAGCCCTCACCGATCTGGTGGGGTCCTTCACCAACACCCTCGTCCTGCGTGCGGACACCTCCGGCGACCCGGGTTTCCGCGAGCTCCTGGGCCGGGTGAGGGAGACCGGCCTCGCCGCCTACTCCCACCAGGACCTGCCGTTCGAGCGGCTGGTGGACCTGCTCAACCCGGCCCGTTCGCTCGCCCGGCACCCGCTCTTCCAGGTCATGCTGGCCCATCAGGTCGCCCCGCCCCCGCGCCCCACGCTGCTGGGCGTCAGCGCGACCCAGCACGACACCGGACTGCGTACCGCCAAGTTCGACCTCGCGCTGGACCTCACCGAGCACCCGGACGGGGGTGGCGTCAGCGGTCGAATCGACTTCCGCCTCGATCTCTTCGACCCGTCCTCGGCCGAGGCGCTGGCCGAACGGCTGGTACGGGTGCTCGAGGCGGCCACCGCCGACCCGGACCGGCCGCTCAGCCGGATCGAGGTGCTCTCCGCCGACGAGCGCGCCAGGCTCCTCGGCGAGTGGAGTGGCGCCGGGTCGGTCCAGACCCCGGTCACCCTGGTCGACGCCTTCCAACAGC
The DNA here is from genome assembly GCF_000377965.1 of Streptomyces sp. CNB091. Taxonomy (NCBI): domain Bacteria; kingdom Bacillati; phylum Actinomycetota; class Actinomycetes; order Kitasatosporales; family Streptomycetaceae; genus Streptomyces; species Streptomyces sp. CNB091. Next base: position 677,946 of record NZ_KB898990.1, on the reverse strand, counting down.
AGGCCGCGCTCCGGCCCGACGCGGTCGCCATGGTCCTGGAACGGGAGGAGGTCACCTACCGCGAGCTCGACGAGCGCGCCAACCGCCTCGCCCGACTGCTGCTGGCGAGCGGCGCGGGCCGGGAGAGCCTGGTCGCGCTGGCGCTGCCCCGCTCCATCCACACCACGGTGGCCCAACTCGCCGTGGTGAAGGCGGGCAGCGCCTATCTGCCGCTGGACATCGACCATCCTGCCGAGCGCGTCGCCATGATGCTGCGGGACGCCGCTCCGCCCATCGTTCTCACCGTCGCCGGGCAGGCGGCCGGCCTGGCCGCGGCCTGGCCGGCCGCCGAGGTGCTCGCTCTCGACGACCCGGCCGTCACCGCGCGGATCGGGGAGCTCGCCACGGTGCCGGTCACCGATGCCGAACGCGGTGGGCCGGTACTCCCGGAGAACGCCGCCTACCTCGTCTACACCTCGGGCTCGACCGGCCGCCCCAAGGGGGTTCTGCTCACCCACGCCGGAGTGGCCGGGCTGATCGCCACGCAACGGGAGCGCTTCGGGGTGGGCCCCGACACCCGGGTTCTCCAGTTCGCCTCGCCCGCCTTCGACGTGGCGTTCTGGGAGATCTGCCTCGCCCTGTGCACCGGCGGACGGCTGATCATGGTGCCGAAGGAACGGCGGGTGGCCGGACCCGAGCTGACCGAGTACGCCACCGAGCACGGAGCCGATCTCCTGATTCTGCCCCCCGCGCTGCTGGAGGCGTTGCCCCCCGAATGCGTGCTCCCAAAGGACTCGGTGCTGCTGGCCGGCACCGAGCGGGTCTCACCGCAGTTGGTCACCCGCTGGGGGGCGGGTCGCCGGCTCTTCAACGCGTACGGTCCCACGGAGGCCACCGTCAACTCCACCCTCGGCGCCTGCGATCCGGGCGAGTACGCGAACACCGCGCCCGGATCGGTGCCCATCGGGGTGCCGGACCCGGGCACCCGTGCCTATGTCCTCGACGCCGCGCTGCGTCCCGTGCCGCCATCGGTCCCCGGTGAGCTGTATCTGGGTGGCGCGGGGCTCGCCCGCGGCTATCTGGGCCGGGCCGCGCTGACCGCGGAGCGATTCGTCGCCGACCCCTACGGCCCCGCGGGGTCCCGGCTCTACCGCACCGGCGACGTCGTGCGCCGCCGTCCCGACGGGCGGATCGACTTCGTCGGCCGCTCCGACGACCAGGTGAAGATCCGCGGTTTCCGGATCGAACTCGGCGAGGTCGAGGCGGCGCTGACCGCGCTCGACGGGGTGGTGTCGGCGGCCGTGGCGGTCCGGGAGGACCTGCCCGGCGGACGGAGGCTGGTCGGGTACGCGGTCGGCGGCGGGGGCCCGGCCCTGGACCCCGAGGCACTGCGGACCGCGCTGGCTGCCGTGCTGCCCGGCCCCATGGTGCCGTACACGGTGGTGGTGCTCGACGCTCTGCCGGTGACGGGCAGCGGGAAGCTCGACCGGGCCGCGCTCCCGGCTCCCGCCCGGCGGAGCCCGCAGGACGCGGACCGGCCGTCCGACCCGGTTCGGAAGACGCTGGCCGATCTCGTCGCGGACCTGCTGGATCTGCCCCAGGTGGGTGTGAACGAGGACTTCTTCTCGCTCGGCGGGCACTCGCTGCTGGTGCCCCTGCTCCTGGCCCGGATCAGGACCGAACTGGGTGCGCGGGTGGAGACCCGGGCCTTCTTCGAGGGTCCGACGGTGGCGGAGCTGGCAGCGGTGGTGGAGGCGGCGCGGGCCCCCGTCCCCGCACCGGGGCCCGCCGCCGGGGACGGCAGGGGCGACCCGCTGGCCCAGCTCCGCCTCGACGCCCGGCTCGACCCGGCTCCGGTACGGCCTCCCGGAACCGTGGCGGCCGCGGATGCCCCCTCCGAGATCCTGCTCACCGGCGCCACCGGATTCGTCGGCGCCTTCCTGCTGGACACCCTGCTGGCCCGGACCGACGCCCGGGTGCACTGCCTGATCCGGGCGGCGGATCCGCAGCAGGCGGCCGTACGCCTCCGGGAGACCCTGGACCGCTTCGGGCTGCCGGCCCCGCCGGCGGACCGGGTCGTCGCCGTCCCGGGCGACCTCTCCCGGCCCGGTCTGGGCCTGTCCCCCGCCGACCACCGGGATCTCGCCGAGCGGATCGACACCGTGTTCCACAACGCGGCCTCGATCAGCCTGCTCCGCGGCTATCCGGCGCTCCGTGCGGGCAACACCCTGGGAACGGCCGAGATCGTGCGGTTCGCGATGACGGGCCGGTTCAAGCGGCTCCACCACACCTCGACGCTCTCGGTGATCCCCCGACTCGCGTCGGGAGCCGCCCGGTGGCCGGCCGAGGCGGAGCTTCCCGAACTCGACGGGTCCGGAAACGGCTATGTACTGAGCAAGCGGGCTGCCGAGTCGCTGGTGGCCCAGGCCGGACGCCTTGGGGTTCCCACTACCGTCCACCGGCTGGCCCGGGTCACCGGGCACAGCCGTACGGGGGCGTGGACCGTGGACGATTTCCTGGCCCGACTGCTGGTCGGCTCGCTGCGGGTGGGGCTGCTCCCCGCCCACGGACCGGCCGAGCTGTGGACACCGGTCGACCAGGTGGCCGAGGGCATGGTCCACCTGGCGCTGCGACCGGAGTCGGAGGGTGGCGTCTTCCATCACGCCGACACCACGGCGATCGCCATGACCGACCTGGGAGAATGGATGGCCGCCTGCGGGCGGCCGGTGGGCCTGGCGGAACCGGCGGAGTGGGCCGAGGCGCTGGCGGGGGACCCCGGTAATCCGGTGGCGCCGTTCCTGCCCCAGCTCCGCGGCGGGGGGCCGCGGCCCCCCGCTCCCTGGGTGCCGGAGCCGTTCGACACCGGGCGGCTGCGTTCCGGGCTGGCGGACTCCGGGCTCCTGCGCCCGGCGCCCGGCCCCCAGCTGTTGAACCTGTATCTGAGGTTCTTCGACGCCCAGGGGGCGCTTCCCCCGCGGTGACTCGAACCGGAGCGCCGTTCCGCCCGGTCGCGCGGCCCCGTTCGGGGCCGCGCGACCGGGCGGGAGCGGTAGTGCCCTCCGAGCGACTACTTCTTCTTCAGCGCCTCTGCGAGCAGGGGTTCGATGCCCTTCACCGCGTAGGGGATGCTCAGCACGGAGGAGCTGGACAGCGCCAGGCCGACCGAGGGGTCCGCGGGGAAGACAAGCCGGTTCTCCTTGGCTGCCTTCATGGCGGCGACCTGCGGATACTGCTTCAGCGTCTGGTCCAGGGGCAGTTGCTGCTGGCTCAGAAGAATCACCACGTCCGCGTCCGCCTCGCCGGTCTTCTCCGCGGAGAGCTCGGCGAAGTACTCCTCCGTGCCCAGGCCCTCGACGAACTCCGACGGCTTGAGTCCGAGTGCCGTGACCAACTGCATCCGCGTGTCGCCGGCCGTGTAGACGCCGATCTTGCCGCCGAAGGCGAGCAGGATGGAGACGGTCTTGCCGGCGAACGCGGGGTTCCTGTCGGCGGTGGCCTGCAGCAGCTCCTCGGTCTCCTTGATGAGCTCCTCGCCCTGCTTCGCCCGCCCCACGGCGCCGGCGATGACCCTGGTGGAGTCCCGCCACGGCACGGTGTTGGGTGCGGCTCCCTTCGGCAGACCGACGGTGCGGGCAATGTCGGTGAGCGTCCTGTACTCGGTCTCGTCACCGCCGGACTGCACGTTCACGATCAGGTCGGGGGCGAGCGATGCCACCTTCTCGAAGTCGAACGGCGGCTTCAGGAAGGCGGGTGTCTGCCCTCCCAGGGACTTCTCCGCCCAGCTGCCCACACCGCGCTTCATCACCGGAATGAACTGCCACACCCCTACGGGCACGATGCCCAGCGCCAGCAGCACGTCGTGGTCGGTACGACCGAGCGAGAGCACACGCTTCGGCTGTGCGGGGATCTCCACCGAGCCGAACTTGTCCTGGACGGTGACGGGGAAGGTTCCGGACCGCCCCGGGGCGGAACCTGCGGACCCGGCCGCCTTGGACGGTTCGTCCTTCCCGCAGGCCGCGAGGAGCGCGGTCGAGCCGAGCAGCGCGCCGAGCGAGAGCAGCCGTCGGCGGCTCAACGGAAGTTCGCGGTCGGTCGGTCTGGTCATGGCATAGCCCTGTCTGTGAGTGTCGAAGCGGTGGCCCGCCGGCCGCGCGTTGACGATGAGGCCCGGCCTTCCTCAGGTGCGGAACCACATGCACGCGGCCCTCCGGCGCACGGCCCGGTAGCACCGCGTGCGAGTCGCCGGGGCCGACCCTAATCAGGTAAGGCTCACCTTGGCAAAGAACGGGAGGCGAACGACAGCAATTGACGATGCGTCAATGACAGCGCGAAGCAATCCACTTGATCCAGATCCTGAGGTTCCCCCTTCGAGAACAGACATCTTAGGTTAGGCTACCTTTACTTGAGAGATCGGCACCGCCCGAGGTCCGCCCCTGAAGGCACCTCGACCCATAGTCACCGCGCGGATGAGTCGACGACGGCGCCGACCATGCGCCACGGTCCGACCAAGGCGACAGGAGATCACGTTGATGGCTGGTTCGACGCTCGCTCTGACGATCCAAGGGGACGGAGGCCCAGCCTCAGACACCATCCGCCGCGACCGCACGCAACTCCGGGAACTGCTGCACCAGCACGGCGCCCTGCTCCTGCGAGGCTTCGATGTCGGCGGTGTGGACGGCTTCGAAGCCGCGGTACGCGAACTCTCCGGGCCGCCACTGACGTACACGGAGCAGTCGTCGCCCCGCAGCGTCATCAAGGGCAAGGTCTACACGTCGACGGAGTATCCGGCCAAGGCCGAGATTCCGTTGCACAACGAGATGTCCTATCAGGCCACTTGGCCCCTGGTTCTCTACTTCCACTGCGTGGAGCCGCCCTTGACCCAGGGCGCCACCCCGCTCTCCTCCACCCGCGTCGTCCATGACCTGATCGATCCCTCCGTCCGCGAGGAATTCGTCCGCCGCAAGTGGATGGCGGTGCGGAACTACCGGGACGACATCGGGTTGCGCTGGTGGCAGGCCTTCAACACGAAGGACCGCGACGAGGTCGAGCGGCTCTGCGAGGACGGCGGCATCGAGGCCCAGTGGATCGGCAAGGACGGCCTGCGCACCCGCGCGGTACGCGAACCGGTGCATCGTCATCCGGTGACCGGTGACGCCGTCTGGTTCAATCACGTCGTCATCTTCCACGTCAGCAGCCTCCCCGCGGCCACCCGCACCGGGCTGCTGGAGATCTGCGGCGAGGACGGACTGCCGAACAACACGTACTACGGAGACGGCGAGCCGATCCCGGACGACGTCACCGACCATCTCCGCGACTGCTACCGCCAGGCATCGACCCGCTTCGACTACCGGCGCGACGATCTCCTGGTGGTGGACAACATGCTGGTGTCCCACGGCCGTGAGCCGTTCACCGGCCCGCGCAAGATAGCGGTGGCGATGGGCGAGGCATCCGACGCGTGAAACGGGGAGCGCGGTGGCGTACGCCACCGCGCGTCCGGCGTCCACGCCGGTAGACCCGTTGCGCGGGTCAGCGATCGAGGACTCCTCATCGTGGCAGGTCACAGCGCTGGCTGGCCTCTTCCGGGACATCTGACCAGCACAGCGCAGCCGGTCCGCACCCGGTGTGTGTACTCAACGGCGGTTCCTACCCCCTGAACGTCTCCAGCAGCCGCAGCCACACCTCACTGATCGTCGGATACGCCGGGACCGCGTGCCACAGGCGGGCGACGGGGACCTCCCCCGCGACCGCGATCGTCGCCGAGTGCAGGAGTTCACCGATGCCCGGGCCGACGAAGGTGACGCCGAGCAGGATCTCGCGGTCCAGGTCCACGATCATCCGGGCGCGGCCCCGGTAGCCGTCGGCGTAGAGGCCGGAGCCGGCGACCGAGGCGAGGTCGTGGTCGACGGCGCGTACGCGGTGGCCCGCGCGTTCGGCCTCGGCGAGGGTGAGGCCGACGGACGCGGCCTCCGGGTCGGTGAAGACGACCTGGGGGACGGCCGTGTGGTCGGCGGTGGCCGCGTGGGCGCCCCAGGGGGCGGTCTCAAGGGGGCCGTTCCGGGCGCGCGCGGCGATCGCCGCGCCCGCGATGCGGGCCTGGTATTTGCCCTGGTGGGTCAGGAGCGCGCGGTGGTTGACGTCCCCGACCGCGTACAGCCAGTCCGTTCCGTCGACGCGGCAGCTGTCGTCCGCGGTGAGCCAGGAGCCGGGTTCGAGGCCGATCGTCTCCAGCCCCAGGTCGTCCGTGCGTGGGGCCCTGCCCGTGGCGAAGAGGATCTCGTCGGCCTCGATACGGTCGCCGTCGTCCAGGTCGACGGTGACCGGGCCGTCCGGCGCGGGGCGGTGGACGGCGGTGACCGAGACGCCCGTACGGATCCGGGCCCCGGCCTCCGCCAGCGCGTCGGCGATCAGCTCGCCCGCGAAGGGCTCCATCTTCGGGAGCAGACCGCCGCCCCGGATCAGCAGCGTCACCTCGGAGCCCAGCGCCTGCCAGACGGTCGCCATCTCCACGCCCACGACGCCGCCGCCGACGATCACGAGCCGGCCGGGAGCCTCCTTGGCGCTGGTGGCTTCGCGGCTGGTCCAGGGACGGGCCTCCTCGACGCCGGGGAGGGAGGGGACCACGGCCCGGGAGCCGGTGCAGACGGCGACGGCGTGCCGGGCGGTGAGCCGGTGCTCCGTGCCGTCGGGGGCGGTGACGGTGACCGCGCGGGGGCCGGTGAGCCGCCCCGTACCCCGGTACACGTCCGCTCCGACGCTCTCCAGCCAGGCGACCTGGCCGTCGTCCTGCCAATGGCTCGCCTCCGCGTCCCGGTGCGCGAGGACGGCCTCCACGTCCAGGGGGCCCCGCACCGCGGCGCTCAGTCCCGGCACCCGGCGGGCGTCGGCGCGGGCGACGACGGGGCGCAGGAGCGCCTTGCTCGGCATGCACGCCCAGTAGGAGCACTCGCCGCCGACCAGCTCGGACTCCACCACCGCTGCGGAGAGCCCGGCGGCGCGGGCCCGGTCCGCCACGTTCTCCCCCACCGGGCCCGCGCCGATGACCACTACGTCGTACTCGGAGTGCTCGGAGTTCTTCCCTGCGTCAGTCATGGGAACAGTGTCCTCGCGGGTGTGCGCCCCGGCCACATGGGCAGGCGGAATAGCGCACGTGCAGTCACCGTTGTGCCGGGCAGGACCCGTGAGGACCCCACCGGCAGAGGAAGAGGTATACCCGTATGAGCACCGTCGAGCTCACCAAGGAAAACTTCGATCAGGTCGTCAGCGACAACGATTTCGTTCTGATCGACTTCTGGGCTTCCTGGTGCGGCCCTTGCCGGCAGTTCGCGCCGGTCTACGACTCGGCCTCCGAGCGCCACCCCGACCTCGTCTTCGCCAAGGTGGACACCGAGGCGCAGCAAGAGCTGGCGGCGGCCTTCGAGATCCGTTCCATTCCGACGCTGATGATCGTCCGCGACAACGTGGCGGTCTTCTCGCAGCCCGGAGCGCTGCCCGAGGCGGCTCTGGAGGACGTCATCGGGCAGGCCCGGAAGCTGGACATGGACGAGGTCCGCAAGTCCGTCGAGGAGCAGAAGCGGGCGGCCGAGGCGGGCCAGGGGCAGCCGGAGGCCCCGTAGTCCGGCCTACCCTGCGCCCAGTACGGCCCTGGGGCCCTGACCGACACCGTATAGACGGTGTAAGCGGTCGGGGCCCTCGGTCGTGCCCGGGGCGTCGAGCCAGGGTTTCCCCAGCCCTTCCTCTCTCCTCGCTCTCTCGCTCTCTCGCTCTCTCGCTCTCAGGACGCGGGGCGCTCCCCCTCGGCCCCGGCGACGCGGACCGACATGCCGTAGTCCAGTTCCTCGCCGTCGATGAGCACGGCCTCCACCGTCCGGGTCTCCGGGTCGATGTCCGCTGCCATGCCCTCGCCCGCGTACCGGGGGTAGCCCGAGGCCCCCGTCTCGCCGGTGGCGGCGACGACCGCGGACCGGATCGGCCGGCCGGGGGCTCCGGTCCGCGTCCTGCTGTGGTCGGGGATCAGGAGGAGCTCGTAACTCTGCGGGTGGCTCATGCCTCCGACGCTAGACATCCGCCGTGCGTCGCGCATGTCGTCGCGCCGGAGGCGGTCAGCTGGATTCGCGGTGCACGGCGCTGGTGCGGAGCAGGTCCTGGTGGACCGGTGGTCCGCCCGGGTGCTGGACCATGCGGTCGATCGTCTCGGCCAGCGGCTGCGGCATGGCGAGCTCCATCCGGACCGTGCTCAGCCTGGGACGCAGCAGCCGGCCGATGAGGGAGTCGTCGGCGCCGATCACCGCCGTGTCGGCGGGCACGGTCACCCCGGCGTCCTGGAGGGCCCGCATCAGCAGCATCGCGTACTCGTCGTTGTACGCGAACACCGCGTCCAGTCCCAGTTCCGGCCAGCGGGCGGCCAGCTGGTGAGCGGACTCCTCCTCGTACCGCAGCGGGAGGGGGCACACCCGGGCCCCCGCCGGTTCGGCGACGCGACGTGCCCCGATGAGGCGGGGCTCGGAGAAGGGCACCCGGCCCGGTTCCTGGGGCATGACCACGCCGATGTGGCGACGGCCGCGGGCCAGCAGGTGTTCCACCGCGCTGGCGCCGACCTGGCGTTGGTCCATGACCAGGCCGTGCGCTCCGGCCACCGGGCCGGGGCCCAGGGTGATCACCGCCTTGGCTCCGGAGCGGGTCAGGATGCCCGTGCCGTGGGGGGTGAGGGCGATGCCCGGCGGTACGACGACGGCGACGGGCCGCAGTTCGGCCCAGGCCGTGGCCGCCTCGTCGGCGGTGAGACCGACGCTGCCGTACTGGACGACGGTGTAGTCCAGGCGGCGCAGCCCGGACTGGAGTTCCTCGAAGAAGTACTGGTGCAGTGGTCCCGCGGGTATGTGGCCGGAGGGCAGCAGGACCATACGGCTGTGTCCGGCGCGCAGACTGCGGGCAGCCGCGTGCGGAACGTAACCGAGCTGGAGGGCTGCCTCCCTGACCCGGCGTCGGGTGGGTTCGCTGATCCGGACGGTGGCGTTGTTGTTCAGTACGTATGACACGGTGGCCCGGGACACTCCGGCGAGGCGCGCGACATCGGCGCTGGTCGGAACGGAGACTTCGGCGGGCTGCTTGGGTAACTGGCTCATGGCGTCGGGCAGTCTTCCAGACCCGTGGGAGCGGGTTTCGGCCCGGGGCCCGCAGCTCCGGTCACGGTGGCCGGAACGCCGCCCCGCGGTCCCGGCCCGACGCCCCGCTCCCGGGATCGGACGGTGAAGGTTCTACGGTGTTGCGATGACGTTCCACGACAGCGCGTACCGTTCCGACAACCCCTTTGACGTGCCCGGCAGCAGCGGGCCGACCGCCACGACGCAGGCCGACGCCGATGACGTGGGCTCCGTGCGCACCTCCTACTCCCCCGATCGCGACGGCGATCCCGACCCCGGTGAGATCGTCTGGACCTGGGTGCCTTTCGAGGAGAACGACGGGCGGGGGAAGGACCGGCCGGTGCTCGTCGTGGCCCGCGAGGAGGCGGGCACGCTGCTCGCTGTCCAGCTCTCCAGCAAGCAGCACGAGCGGGAGGACGAGTGGGTGGCGCTGGGCGCGGGCCCCTGGGACAGCTCGGGGCGGCCTTCCTGGGCGGGCCTAGAGCGAGTGCTGCGGGTCCACGAGGACGGGATGCGCCGGGAGGCGTGCGCCCTGGACCGGGAGCGGTTCGACCGGGTCGCCGGGCGGCTGCGAGAGCGGTACGGCTGGAGCTGAGCGGCGACGCGGCGGGCGGGAGGCGACGCAGCGGGCGGCGGGCGGTGGTGAGGCCCGCCGGGCATGGTCGTCCGGACGCCGGTCCCCGGGTCAGGTGAAGGTCCGGGCGAAGGCGGCCCGGACGGCGGATTCGGGGCCCCGGTCCAGGATGTGGATCACCCGGTCGGTGTAGAAGGCACGTTCGGCGCGGTGGTGCGCGTAGTACTCGGGGGCGCGCAGGAGGGTCGCGTGGAGGGCCGAGCCGCGGCACAGGGCCTCCTCCTGGGCCTGCGCGCCGTTGAGGTAGCCGCCGCCGAGGTTGCGGGCCGAGGCGTAGCTGAGGACGGCGACCCGGCCGGGTGCCTCACCGGTCATCCTGCGGGCCGCGGCGAGGCTGCTCTCGCCGGTGGCCTCGAAGCGCGGGGGTGCGGTCGGAGTCCAGGGCCGCGACGGGAACCGGGTCCGGCCCGTAGAGCCTGGTACCGGACAGCGCGGCGGCCACGGCCCGTGCGATGGACACGTCCTGACCTGCCGCGTTGCGGTATGTCCCGGCCTCGACGACCGCTTCCGTCCCGCGCGCGATTCCGCGCAGCCGCGCGCTCACCGGCGCTCCCCCGTGTGGTGCATACGGGGCATGCTGACGGGGAACCCGGCCTGGGCGCAACCGGATTCTTCCGACTCGGGGGCACCCTTGTGCGATCTCCGGGTACGGGTTTGGCTGGTAGGTACGCGGCTGAGAAGGAGGCCCCCATGGGCTTGGACATTCCCGGCGCAACCGGCTCGTGCCCGGACGCCGCCCCCCTCGACGAGAGCGGGGCAGAGGATTTACTGCGCGGCATATGTTTCAAGACGGGCCCGCCTCGAACTGTCGGGGTGGAACTCGAATGGCTCATCCACGACCGGGAACGACCTGACCTTCCGGTCGGCCAGGAACGGCTGGACAGCGCCGTCGAGGCGGTCCGCGCACTGCCGCTGAGCGCGGCGCTGACGTTCGAGCCGGGCGGGCAGCTGGAGCTCAGCTCGCAGCCCGCCGGCTCCCTCATGGAGTGCGTCGAGACCACCGCAGCCGATCTGGCGGCGGTCCGCGCCACGCTCGGCGCGGCGGGGCTCGCGCCGGTCGGGCTCGGCGTCGACCCGTGGCAGGCGCCGACCCGCAGGCTGCGGGAACCCCGCTACGAGGCGATGGAGGCCGCGCTGGACCGTACGGGACCGGCGGGGCGGGCGATGATGTGCACCTCCGCGTCGGTCCAGGTCTGCCTGGACGCGGGCGAGGAGGAGCCGGGGCCGCTCGGTTACGGGCGGCGCTGGCAGCTCGCGCACCTGCTGGGCGCGGTGCTGGTGGCCTCGTTCGCGAATTCGCCGTTCCAGCAGGGCCGCCGGACCGGCTGGCGCTCCACCCGGCAGTCGCTGTGGGCCGATCTGGACCCGGGCCGGACCCTGGCGCCGGGTTCCGGGCGCGCCCCGCGCGAGGCGTGGGCCGCGCACGTGCTGGACACGACCGTGCTGTGCATCCGGTGCGAGGAGGGCCCCTGGGACGTGCCGGAAGGGCTGACCTTCCGTGAGTGGATCCGTACCGGGTCGCCCCGGCCGCCGGTGCGGGCCGATCTCGACTACCACCTCACCACGCTGTTCCCGCCCATCCGGCCGCGCGGTCACCTCGAACTGCGCATGATCGACGCGCAGAGCGGGCCCGACGGGTGGCTGGTGCCGCTCGCCGTCGCCACGGCCCTGTTCGACGACCCGGAGGCCGCCGAGACCGTGTACCGCACCGTGAAGCCGCTGGCCGAGACGTCGGGCCCACCGGCCGCACCGCGCAATCCGCTCTGGACGGCGGCCGCCCGCGAGGGGCTCGCCGACCCGGAGCTGCGGGCCGCGGCCGTCGCCTGTTTCGGGGCGGCGCTCCCGGCGCTGGAGCGGATGGGAGCGAGCGGGGCGGTGCGCGACACCGTGGCCGCCTTCACCGACCGCTATGTCGCCCGGGGCCGATGTCCGGCCGACGACCTGCCCGAGCCCGGCGACCTGACCGCTCGGAGCCTGTCGGCCGCTCAGAGCCTGCTGAGCGGTCCGAACCTCCTGAGCGGTCCGAGCCCGCTGAACGGTCCGAGCCTGCTGGGCGGTCCGAGCCCGCTGAACGATCGCACCCCGCCGCGTCCCGGAAAGGCGGCCTCCGCATGACCGAGCACCGTGAAGACACCCGGCACCGCGAGCACTCCGACGCCTTTGATCCGGCCGGCTCCACCGCGTCGACCGGCTTCACCGTCCCACCCGGCATCGATCCGGAGGCGCTGCGGCGACGTGCCCTCGACGCGCTGCTGTCCGCGCGCGAGCGCACCGCGCTGCTCACCGACAGCGTGGACGACCATGAACTGACGGCTCAGCACTCCCCGTTGATGTCGCCGCTGGTCTGGGACCTGGCGCACATCGGCAACCAGGAAGAGCAGTGGCTGCTGCGCGCGGTCGGCGGCCGGGAGGCGCTGCGCCCGGAGATCGACGGGCTGTACAACGCCTTCGAGCACACGCGCGCCTCGCGCCCCTCGCTGCCGCTGCTGGCACCCGCCGAGGCCAGGACGTACGCCTCCGACGTGCGAGGGCGGGCACTGGACCTGCTGGAGGGCGCGCCACTGCACGAGGGCGGGCGCCCCTTGGAGCGGGCCGGGTTCGCCTTCGGCATGATCGCCCAGCACGAACAGCAGCACGACGAGACGATGTTGATCACCCATCAGCTGCGCGCGGGTCCCGCGGCGCTCACCGCGCCCGCGCCGCCCCCGCCCGTCGGTGCCGAGGCGCTCGGGGACGACGTCCTGATTCCCGGGGGCCCGTACACGATGGGGACCTCCGCCGAGCCGTGGGCCCTGGACAACGAGCGGCCCGCGCACCAATGCGAGGTGCCGGCGTTCCGTCTGGACGCCTCGCCGGTCACCTGTGGCGCCTACCTCCGCTTCATCGAGGACGGCGGATACGGGGAGAGGCGCTGGTGGACGCCCGAGGGCTGGGCCATGGTCCGTGAACACGAACTGACCGCACCGCTGTTCTGGCGGCGGGAGGCGGGAGTGTGGCTGCGCCGCCGGTTCGGGGTGACCGAGCCGGTGCCGGAGGACGAGCCGGTGCTGCACGTCAGCTGGTACGAGGCGGACGCGTACGCCCGCTGGGCGGGGCGGCGGCTGCCCACGGAGAGCGAGTGGGAGAAGGCCGCCCGCCACGATCCCGCCTCCGGCCGCTCCCGGCGCTACCCGTGGGGCGACGAGGACCCGACGCCGGAGCGGGCCAATCTGGGACAGCGCCATCTGCGTCCGGCACGGTCCGGCGCGTATCCGGCGGGACGTTCGCCCGTCGGGGTCGGGCAGTTGATCGGCGACGTGTGGGAGTGGACCTCCAGCGACTTCCTGCCCTATCCGGGGTTCGTGGCGTTTCCCTACCGCGAGTACTCGCAGGTGTTCTTCGGGCCGGGACACAAAGTGCTGCGCGGCGGCTCGTTCGCCGTGGGCGAGGTCGCCTGCCGGGGCACCTTCCGCAACTGGGACCTTCCGGTGCGGCGGCAGATCTTCTCCGGATTCCGCACCGCGAAGGATGCCTGATGTGCCGTCACATCGCCTATGTGGGCGAGCCGGTGGCGCTCGGCGACATCCTCCTGCGGCCTCCGCACGCCTTGGTGCGGCAGTCCTGGGCGCCGCGCCGCCAGCGTTTCGGCACGGTGAACGCGGATGGTTTTGGAGTCGGTTGGTACGCGGACGGGGACCCGGTGCCCGGACGCTATCGCCGTCAAGGCCCCATATGGGGCGATGAGACCTTCACCGATCTGGCCCGGGTGGTCCGCAGCACCGCGCTGCTCGCCGCCGTACGGGATGCCACCGAGGCGGGTGCGGACGGGGAGGCCGCGGCCGCGCCGTACACCTGCGGGCGGCAGTTGTTCAGCCACAACGGGATGGTGCGGGGGTGGCCCGGCTCACTCGCCGACGCGGCCGCCGCCCTGCCCGCCGAGCGGCTCCTGTCGCTGGCCGCCCGTAACGACTCGGCGCTGATCTGGGCGCTGATCCGCCACCGGACCGACGCCGGGGACGATGTGCCGCGCGCCGTCGCGGAGACCGTGCGGGAGGTCGCGGCCGCCGCGCCCGGCTCCCGGCTGAATCTGCTCCTCACCGACGGGGAGACGATCACGGCGACCGCCTGGGGCGACACCCTCTGGTACCTCACGACGCCGGGCCACCGCACCGCGGTCGCCTCGGAGCCGTACGACGACGACCCGCTCTGGCGCGAGGTCCCCGACCGCACACTGCTGGTCGCGACCTCCACGGACGTCCTGCTCACCCCGCTCAAGGAGCCCACCGCGTGAGTCCCTTCCTGCTGACCCGCACCCTGCCGGTGGACGCGACGGACGCGGCGCTGCGCGCCGACGTCCTCAGCGGCCTGACCCGGCATCCCAAGACCCTGCCGCCGAAGTGGTTCTACGACGCCCACGGCAGCGAGCTGTTCGAGGAGATCACCCGGCTGCCGGAGTACTACCCGACCCGCGCGGAGCGGGAGATTCTTCAGGCGCGTGCCGAGGAGATCGCCGCGGCGTCGGGCGCCCGGACGGTGATCGAGCTGGGCTCGGGATCGTCCGAGAAGACCCGTCATCTGCTGGAGGCGCTCCCCGAGTTGCACAGTTACGTCCCCGTGGACGTGAGCGAGAGCGCGCTGACGGGGGCGGCCGAGTCACTGCTCGCCGAGCACCCGGGGCTGTCCGTCCACGCGCTGATCGCGGACTTCACCGGGGGCCTGGCCCTGCCGGGGACACCGGGGCCCCGGCTGGTGGTGTTCCTGGGGGGCACGATCGGCAATCTGCTGCCGGAGGAGCGGGCGTCGTTCCTCCGGTCGGTACGCTCGCTGCTCTCGCCCGGTGACGCGCTGCTCCTCGGCACGGACCTGGTGAAGGACGAGGAGACGCTGGTGGCCGCGTACGACGACGCGGCCGGGGTGACGGCGGCCTTCAACAAGAACGTCCTCAACGTCGTCAACCGTGAGCTGGGGGCCGATTTCCCGCTCGACGACTTCGATCACCTCGCGGTGTGGAATCCGCGGGACCGCTGGATCGAGATGCGGCTGCGGGCCCGCCGGGCGCTGAGCGTCAAGATCCGGGAGCTGGACCTCGTGGTGCCGTTCGAGGCCGGCGAGGAGCTGCGTACGGAGGTGTCGGCGAAGTTCCGGCAGGAGGACGTCCGTGCGGAGCTGGCCGCCGCCGGCATGCGGCTGACTCAGTGGTGGACGGACTCGGCGGGGCGGTTCGCCCTGTCGCTGGCCACGGCGGTCTGACGGGACCGGAGGGGGCCTTCGGGTTCGAGGACGGCCGCTCGTGCTCTGCGGGCCAGGGCGCGGCGGCCGTCCTCGCCGCCCACGGGGATCGGCGCGAGGACGTCGATCCGGGCGGTGAGCCCGGCCGCCCGCACCACCCGCCACAGGGAGGCGGCGAGCGGGTCGGACCCGACGAACGCGACGGCGCCCGCGGCCGGTCCTGAGCGGTGCTCCGCGGCGCGGTAGGCGATGCGGACCGGCCGGACCGTCGCACCGGCGTCGATCGCCGCCTGGAAGACGGCGGGCCGGAAAGCGCCGCCGTCCCGTCCGCACCAGGTGCTGCCCTCGGGGAAGACCACGACCCGGGAGCCGGAACGCAGGGTCGCGGCGACGACCCGTACGGCGGCGGGCAGGGCGCGCAGCCGGTCGCGCTCGATGAACAGGGTGCCGCCGAGCGCGACCATCCGGCCGAGCAGGGGCCAGCGCCGGATCTCGCTCTTGGCGACCATCCGGCCGGGCAGTACCGAGGCGATCAGCGGGATGTCGAGCCAGGAGATGTGGTTGGCGACGACGAGTTCGCCGCCCGTGGCGGTTTCCGGAGCGTGCCGCCGCACGGTGACGCGTACGCCGAAGGCCCGGGGGACGGCGCGCGCCCAGCGCCGTGTCAGGCGCCGCCGCGGGGCGGGCCCGAGCAGCCGTACCAGCGGGACGCAGGCCACCCCCAGCAGGACCAGGGCGCAGCCGGCCAGCAGCAGGAGGGCGGCGGGCAGTGGAGCGCGTACGGCACCGGTGTGCCGGGCGCAGCCGTCCGGGGTGCAGGGGGCGACGGGCAGCCAGGGGCTCATCGCAACGGGGCCAGGGAGAGGAAGTGGCGCAGGTAGCGCGGGTCGGTGCGGCGCAGCGAGAGCAACACGTACAGGTCGGCGACGTTGAAGTCGGGGTCGTACGCCGGGGCACCGCAGATCTGGGCGCCGAGCCGGAGGTAGCCGCGCAGCAGGGGCGGGAGGTCGGCCCGGGAGCCGGTCTCCGGGCCGTGCCCGGAGGAGTCCCAGAGGCGGTGCGGGGTCACCCAGTACTTCTCCGGCGCGAGGTGCCCCGTGCGTACGGTGTTCCAGCTCCGGGCGGCCAGGGCGCCGCCGTCGGTCAGCGGCAGGGAGCAGCAGCCCGCGATCCAGGTGTGGCCGGTGCGCTCCATGTAGCGGGCGAGTCCGGCCCAGACGAGGGCGATGACCGCGCCGTCGCGGTGTGCGGGGTGGACACAGGAGCGGCCGACCTCGACGAGGTCGTCGCGGATCGGGGCGAGCCGGGTGAGGTCGAACTCGCCTTCCGCGTAGAGGCGTCCGGCGATCCGGGCCCGGTCCGGCGGCAGCAGCCGGTAGGTGGCGACGACCTCCCCGGTGGCGGTCTCGCGGACCAGGAGGTGGTCGCAGTACGCGTCGAAGGCGTCGCTGTCCAGGCCCGGTTCGGGCCCTTCCAGCCGGGCCCCGAGCTCCCCGGCGAACACGAGGTGGCGCAGGCGCTGGGCGGCTCGTATGTCTTCCTGGCAGCCGGCGAGGGATACCCGGTAGGCCGGTTCCGGGGTGCCGGCGGGGCCGGGGGCCGGGGCGGGGGCCGAGACAGAGGCCGGGGCTGAGGCCGGGGCTGAGGCGGGAAGCGGGGCGACGGGCAGCACGGTCATGGCGGTCTCCGGGGACTGAAGAGTGAGGGGCGCTGCCGGGCTGTCGCTGGGTGCGACGGCCCGGCCCCTTACTTCTTCCGTCACCGGCTGGATTCGACGTGACCGCCGTGGAGAGCGGGGATGTGCGACGGCTGAATCCCCAGGGACACGATTACCCGGGGACACCGCGTCGTACCCGGGGACACCGTGTCGCGAGGACTCCGTGCCGCGTGGGCCTTGTCCTGTGGACTCCGTGCCGCGTGGACCCCTTCTCCCGTGGACCTTTCCCCCGTGGACTCCGTCCGGGTGGGATCAGCCGCTGCCGGCGAGCAGGGCGGTGATGCGCTCGGAGGCGGCCTTGGCCTCGCGGGCCGGGTCGCCGCCCTCGAGCACGGCCGTCATGTAGGGCTTGATCGGGTTCTCCGCCTC
This sequence comes from Streptomyces sp. CNB091, assembly GCF_000377965.1. Taxonomy (NCBI): domain Bacteria; kingdom Bacillati; phylum Actinomycetota; class Actinomycetes; order Kitasatosporales; family Streptomycetaceae; genus Streptomyces; species Streptomyces sp. CNB091. The sequence continues at coordinate 660,899 of NZ_KB898990.1, read as the reverse complement.
GACCCTGGCCCACTGGGGCGAGTTGGGGGTGGCACGGCCGCGGGTGGCGCCTTCGGCCATCGCCGCGGTGCCCTCGTCGCCCTCGATGACATGGGCGAGGCTCGGCTTGTTGGGGACGTAGCTCATGCCCCGGGCGAGCTCCGTCTGCCACTTCTCGCTCGCCAGCGCCTTGACGACGGCGATGCCGGCGGTGCGTTCGTCAGCCTTCTTCGGGACGATGAGGTCGGAACCGCCGGTGAATACCGAGCCGGGGGCTTTCGAGGACTTGCCGGGAATGGGGAAGTAGCCGAGCTTTCCCTTGAGTTCGGGATTCTTCTGCTCGATGAGCGCGGCACTGCCCGGAGTCGAGATGATCTGCGCGACGTCGCCCTTGGCGAAGACGTCGGTCTGCGGGGGCTTCTCCTCGTCGGCATCCGTGGGTCCGTCGCCGAGCGCCTGCAGTTCCTGGTAGAACTCCATGCCCGCCAGGGCCTCCGGAGAGTCCAGGGCGCCCTGCCAGTCGCCGCCGTTCTCGTCGGCGAGTTCCCCGCCCTCGTCCCAGATGAAACCGGCGAGCACGTACCAGTTCTGACCTGCCAGGTAGATGCCCTGGTTGCCCGCCCTGTTGAGCTTCTCGGTGGCGGCGATCCACTCGGCGCGCGTCTTCGGGACGGAGTCGATGCCCGCCTCCTCGAAGATGTCCTTGTTGTAGATGACCACCCGGTTGGCCGCGTACCAGGGGATGCCGTACTGCACGCCGTTGATGCTGCCGGGCTGGGCCAGGCCGGGCAGCCAGTCCTCGCTGCCCAGGTCGCGCATCGATTCGAGGGTCAGATCGCGCAGACCGCCGCTCTCCGCGTACTGCGCGACCTGCGTGTTCCCGACCTCGATCACGTCCGGGGCGTCGCCCTCCAGCGCGGAGAGGACCTTGGGTCCGATGCCGCTCCACTCCTGGATCTTGAAGTCCAGCTCGATCGAGGGGTTCTCCTCCTCGTACGAGCGGGTGAACTTGTCCAGGAAGCCGGGCGAGACGCTGTCCTTCATCAGCCAGACCGTCACCGTGCGGTCACCGCCGCCCGAGCCCGGTATGAAGCCGCATCCACCGAGTGCGACGGACGAGACAAGCGCGATGGCTCCGGCCAGGATGCGGTTCTTCACGTGGTCACCTTCTGCGAAACGGCACAAACGAAATCGGGACCCGGTGTGGGGGGATTGCGGGCGGCGCTCGCACGGGTGGTTGGCTGAATTTTGGTATGGACCTTTCAGAAGGTCAAGGCGGACACCCGCCCCGATTCCCCCCGTTCTCCCCCTCGCGGGAGAGCTCGGATTGGGGCAACGTGGCCACAGGAGAGGAGACAAACAATGGCGAACCACACCTATCGGGTCACCGAGATCGTAGGAACCTCCGAGGAGGGCATCGACGAGGCGATCCGGAACGGCGTCGCAAGAGCGGCGGAAACGTTGCACAATCTCGATTGGTTCGAGATTAATCAAGTTCGAGGCCATATCGAAGATGGCCGAATCGCTCACTATCAGGTCGGCCTCAAAGTAGGCTTCCGGCTCGACGAAAGCGCCTGATCAGGTACGCCCCTCGCGTTCCTGGGCATCCTTCAGCACCGCCGACGGGTCGGCCCAGCGGGCGCGCACCACAGTGAATCCGGCCATCTGGGCCGCGTCGCAGACCAGCTCGTCGTCGTCCACGAGCATGCGCACCTGCCCCCTCCGCCCCAGCTGCCGGAGGATGTCCAGCTTCGTCCGGCGTGCGGGGCGCCGGTCGTCGTTGCGCCGCATGAACAGCGTGCCCTCGGGCAGCCCCTGACGGCTCAGCCAGCGCACGGTGTCGCGACGGCAACGCTCGGGGCGTCCGGTCAGATAGACGATTCGGCACTCCTCGGCGCTCGCGAGCACCATCCGTACGCCCTCCGCGAGCGGCGGGTCCTCCACGGCCGCAGCGAAGAAGCCGGCCCAGTCGCGCTTCGGGCCTTCCAGGAAGTGCTGCCGGTGGGCGGTGTCCGCGAGCGTGCCGTCCAGGTCGAATACGGCCAGCGGCCGTGCGTCGTTGTCCGCTCCCCCAGCTTAGGAAGCCCGTCGGCCCCCGGCGTCGGCCGTGGCGCGGAAATCCGGGAGCCGCGGCGTTCACGGGAATCCTGGGGGAGCGGCGGTGTTGAAGGGAGCGTGAGCTCTGTGATCGCCTCGACCCGCTTCTCCGTCCTGGACCGTTCCCGCACCCGTGAGGGGCACGACGCCTCCCGGGCGCTGCGCGACACCGTCGACCTGGCCCGGGAGGCGGAGGCGCTGGGCTTCCACCGCTTCTGGGTCTCCGAACACCACGGCGTGCCGGGGGTCGCGGGGTCCGCGCCGACGGTGCTGGCCGCCGCCGTCGCCGCCGCGACCTCCGCCATCCGGGTCGGCACCGGCGGGGTGATGCTGCCCAACCACCGGCCGCTCGTCGTCGCCGAGCAGTTCGGGGTGCTCGCCTCTCTCTTTCCCGGCCGGATCGACATGGGGCTCGGCCGCTCCGTGGGGTTCACCGACGGCGTCCGCCGGGCGCTCGGTCACGGCAAGGAGGACGCCGAGGACTTCCCCGGCCGGCTCGCCGAACTGCTCGGCTGGATCGACGGCACCCAGCAGGCCCACCCCGGGGTGCACGCCCGTCCGGCGGAGGGCCTGCGCATCCCCGCTTACGTCCTGGCGATCGGGGAGGGCGCGTCGGTCGCCGCGGCCGCGGGGCTCCCCCTCGTCATCGGTGATCTGCGCGGCCGGGAGAAGGTACTGCGCGCCATCGAAGTCTACCGCCGCGACTTCCGCCCCTCCGCCCGCGCCGAGCGGCCCGAGGTGATCGTCGCGGGCACGGTGGCCGTGGCCGGCACCGAGGAGGCGGCCCGCCGGCTGCTCGCACCGGAGGCGTGGGCCATGGCGTACTCCCGTACGCGCGGGGACTTCCCGCCGCTGGCCCCGGCCGAGCGCGTCGAGGCCCTCGCCATGACGGCCAAGGAGCGGAGCCTGTACGAGCGGGGGCTCGACGGCCATGTCCACGGCACCGAGGACCAGGTGGCAGGTCAGCTGGAGCGGGCGATCGAGGAGACCGGGGCAAACGAGGTGCTCGTCACGACCAGTACGTACGACCGGGAAGGCCTGGTGGACTCGCTGCGGCGGCTCTCCCGCATCGCCCGGCCCCGGGACCGGGACCGGGACCGGGACCGGGCCGACGAGCGGGCGCCGCTGCGGAGCCTCGACGTCCGATAGCCGCCGGGGCCCGGGGGCCGTCCTCGGTGCCGACGCCTAGAATCGGACTGTTTGTCCTGTCAGGCGTCCCGTCAGGCGTCAGAACCCACCCGTACGGAGCCGAAGCCCCATGCACTCCCCCCACGATCCGTACGTCCGCGTGCGCGGCGCCCGCGAGCACAACCTCAAGAACGTCGAGGTCGACATCCCACGCGACACCCTGACCGTGTTCACGGGCGTGTCGGGGTCGGGGAAGTCCTCGCTCGCCTTCGGGACCATCTACGCGGAGGCCCAGCGCCGCTACTTCGAGTCCGTGGCCCCCTACGCCCGGCGGCTGATCCACCAGGTGGGCGCGCCCGCCGTCGGGGAGATCACCGGGCTGCCGCCCGCCGTCTCGCTGGAGCAGCGGCGCTCCGCCCCGGGGGCCCGGTCCTCCGTCGGAACGGTGACGACGCTCTCCAACTCGCTGCGCATGCTCTTCTCCCGTGCCGGGGACTATCCGCCGGGGGCCGAGCGCCTCGACTCCGACGCCTTCTCCCCCAACACCGCCGTCGGGGCGTGCCCGGAGTGCCACGGGCTGGGGCGCGTCCACCGGACGGACGAGGAACTGCTCGTCCCGGATTCCTCGCTGTCGATCCGGGAGGGGGCGATCGCCGCGTGGCCCGGGGCGTGGCAGGGCAAGAACCTCCGCGATGTGCTGGACGCGCTGGGCCACGACGTCGACCGCCCGTGGCGCGAGCTGCCCGAGAAGGACCGGGAGTGGATCCTGTTCACCGACGACCAGCCTGTGGTGACGGTGCATCCGGTGCGGGACGCGGGCCGGATCCAGCGCCCTTACCAGGGCACGTACATGAGCGCGCGGCGCTATGTGCTGCACACCTTCGCCGACACCAAGAGCCGGGCGTTGCGGGCGAAGGCGGAGCGGTTCTTGACCAGTGCCCCGTGCCCGGTGTGCGGCGGGAGCCGGCTGCGGCCGGAGGCGATGGCGGTGAGCTTCGCGGGGCGGACCATCGCGGAGCTGGCCGGGCTGCCGCTGTCGGCACTGGCCGAGGTGCTGGCCGGCGCGGGGGCGGGCGGCGAGGAGACGGCCCGGGTGCTGACAGGTGATCTGCTGGCGCGGATCGGGACGGTGACGGAGCTGGGGCTCGGCTATCTGAGCCTGGACCGGACGGCCCCGACGCTGTCCTCGGGGGAGCTGCAACGGCTGCGGCTGGCAACACAGTTGCGGTCAGGGCTCTTCGGCGTCGTCTACGTTCTCGACGAGCCGTCTGCCGGGCTGCACCCGGCGGACACCGAGGCGCTGCTCGGGGTGCTGGGCAGGCTGAAGGAAGCGGGGAACTCGGTCTTCGTGGTGGAGCACCAGATGGACGTGGTGCGGCGGGCGGACTGGCTGGTGGACGTGGGTCCGCTGGCCGGCGAGCACGGCGGGCGGGTGCTGCACAGCGGGCCGCCCGAGGGGCTGGCCCGGGTGCCGGAGTCGGCGACGCGGCGGTTCCTGTTCGAGGAGGGGCCCGCGCCGGTACGGGAGCCGCGGACGCCGACCGGGTGGATCCGGCTCTCCGGCGTGGAGCGGCACAATGTGCGGGGCGTGGACGCGGCGTTCCCGCTCGGGGTGTTCACAGCGGTGACCGGGGTGTCCGGCTCGGGCAAGTCGACCCTGGTCGGCCAGGTGCTCGCCGGGGTGCTGGCGGACCGGCAGGCCGGCGAGGAGCCCGGGCCGGGTGCGCGGTACTGCGCGGCGGCCACCGGTCTGGAGGCGGTGGACCGGCTCGTCCAGGTCGACCAGAAGCCCATCGGCCGTACGCCCCGGTCCAATCTGGCCACGTACACCGGTCTGTTCGACGCCGTGCGGAAACTCTTCGCGGGGACGGACGCGGCGCGGGAGCGGGGGTACACGGCGGGGCGGTTCTCGTTCAACGTGAGCGGCGGGCGGTGCGAGACCTGCCAGGGCGAGGGGTTCGTCTCGGTGGAGTTGCTGTTCCTGCCGAGCACCTACGCGCCCTGTCCGGACTGCCACGGCGCGCGGTACAACCCGGAGACCCTGGACGTCACCCTGAACAGGCTGACGATCGCTCAGGTCCTGGAGCTGACCGTGGAGTCGGCGGCGTCCTTCTTCGCCGGGACACCGGCCGCCGAGCGCGCGCTGACCACCCTGCTGGACGTGGGCCTGGGCTATCTGCGGCTCGGCCAGCCCGCCACGGAGCTGTCCGGCGGCGAGGCGCAGCGCATCAAGCTGGCGGCGGAGCTCCAGCGCACCCGGCGCGGGCACACGCTGTATCTGCTGGACGAGCCGACGACGGGGCTGCATCCGGCCGATGTGGAGGTGTTGATGCGGCAGTTGCACTCCCTGGTCGACGCCGGGAGCACGGTGGTGGTCGTGGAGCACGACATGGCCGTGGTGGCGGGGGCGGACCAGGTCATCGACCTGGGTCCCGAGGGGGGTGACCGGGGCGGCCGGATCGTCGCGTCCGGCACCCCGGCGGAGGTGGCGCGGGAAGCCGGGAGCCGTACGGCGCCGTATCTGGCGAAGGCGCTGCGGCGCTGAACGTACGGCGTTGATCCCGTACGGCTCCGGGTGCGGGCCCGGGTCCGTACGGGATCAACTCCTCTGTCAGCGGCGGACTTTACGGGTCGCCCGCAGCCACTCCTTGTTCATCGCGGCGATCGAGGGCAGCGGGATGCCCTTGGGGCAGGCCGTGGCGCACTCGCCGGTCAGGGTGCAGCCGCCGAAGCCCTCGTCGTCCATCTGGGCCACCATGTCCAGGACGCGGGTCTCGCGCTCGGGTGCGCCCTGCGGCAGGACGTTGAGGTGGTTGACCTTCGCCGAGGTGAACAGCATCGCCGAGCCGTTGGGGCAGGCCGCGACGCAGGCTCCGCAACCGATGCACTCGGCGTGCTCGAAGGCGAAGTCGGCGTCCGGCTTGGGCACCGGGGTGGCGTGGGCGTCCGGGGCGGTGCCGGTGGGGGCGGAGATGTAGCCGCCGGACTGGATGATCCGGTCGAACGAGGAGCGGTCCACGACCAGGTCCTTGATGACCGGGAAGGCGGAGGCCCGCCAGGGCTCGATGTCGATCGTGTCGCCGTCGGCGAAGGACCGCATGTGGAGCTGGCAGGTGGTGGTGCGCTCCGGGCCGTGGGCGTCGCCGTTGATGACGAGGCTGCACGCGCCGCAGATGCCCTCGCGGCAGTCGTGGTCGAAGGCGACCGGCTCGTCCCCGGCGAGGGTGAGTTCCTCGTTGAGGGTGTCGAGCATCTCCAGGAACGACATGTCGGCGGAGATGCCGTCGACTTCGTAGGTGGCCATGGTGCCGGGCTCTTCGGCGTTGCGCTGGCGCCAGACGCGCAGGGTGAGCTTCATGCGTAGCTCCGCTGGGTGGGGTGGACGTACTCGAAGACGAGGTCTTCCTTGTGCAGGACAGGGGCGCCGCCGGTGGCGGTGAACTCCCAGGCGGCGGCGTAGGAGAACTCCTCGTCGCGCCGCTCGGCCTCGCCGTCCGGGGTCTGGGACTCGGCGCGGAAGTGGCCGCCGCAGGACTCGGCGCGGTGCAGGGCGTCGAGGCACATGAGCTCGGCGAGCTCCAGGTAGTCGACGATGCGGTTCGCCTTCTCCAGCGACTGGTTGAACTGTTCGCCGGTGCCGGGGACCTTGATGCGGCGCCAGAACTCCTCGCGGATCTCCGGGATCTTCGCGAGCGCCGTGCGCAGGCCGTCCTCGGTGCGGGCCATTCCGCAGTACTCCCACATGAGTTCACCGATCTCGCGGTGGAAGGAGTCGGGGGTGCGGTCGCCGTCGACGGAGAGCAGCAGGTTGAGCCGGTCCTCGGTCTCCGCCACGGCCTCCGCGACGGCGGGGTGCGCCGCGTCCACGGTGTCGGTGTGCGGATTGCGGGCGAGGTAGTCGTTGATCGTGGAGGGCAGGACGAAGTAGCCGTCGGCGAGGCCCTGCATCAGGGCGGAGGCGCCGAGGCGGTTGGCCCCGTGGTCGGAGAAGTTGGCCTCGCCGATGGCGAAGAGGCCGGGGATGGTGGTGGAGAGGTCGTAGTCGACCCAGAGGCCGCCCATCGTGTAGTGCACGGCGGGGTAGATCCGCATGGGGACCGTGTAGGGGTCCTCGTCGGTGATCCGCTGGTACATGTCGAAGAGGTTGCCGTACTTGGCTTCGACGGCCTTGCGGCCCATCCGGCCGATGGCCTCGGCGAAGTCCAGGTAGACCCCTTGTCCGCCGGGGCCGACGCCGCGCCCCTCGTCGCAGACGTTCTTGGCGGCGCGGGAGGCGATGTCGCGGGGCACCAGGTTCCCGAAGGCGGGGTAGATCCGCTCCAGGTAGTAGTCGCGTTCGTCCTCGGGGATCTTGTTGGCGGGGCGGTCGTCGCCCTTGGCCTTGGGGACCCAGATGCGGCCGTCGTTGCGCAGCGACTCGCTCATCAGCGTGAGCTTGGACTGGTGGTCGCCGGTGCGCGGGATGCAGGTGGGGTGGATCTGGGTGAAGCAGGGGTTGGCGAAGTACGCGCCGCGCCGGTGCGCCCGCCAGACGGCGGTGGCGTTGGAGTTCATGGCGTTGGTCGACAGGTAGAAGACGTTGCCGTAGCCGCCGGTGGCCAGGACGACCGCGTCGGCGAAGTAGGTGTCGATCTTCCCGGTGACCAGGTCGCGGGCGACGATGCCGCGCGCCTTTCCGTCGACCACGATCAGGTCCAGCATCTCGGTGCGGGCGTGGAGTTCGACGCCGCCCGACGCGATCTGCCGGGACAGCGCCTGGTACGCGCCGAGGAGGAGCTGCTGTCCGGTCTGGCCGCGCGCGTAGAACGTGCGGGAGACCTGGACGCCGCCGAAGGAACGGTTGTCGAGGAGGCCGCCGTACTCCCGGGCGAAGGGGACGCCCTGGGCGACGCACTGGTCGATGATCTCCACCGAGATCTGCGCCAGCCGGTGGACGTTGGACTCCCGGGCGCGGAAGTCGCCGCCCTTGACGGTGTCGTAGAACAGCCGGTGGATGGAGTCCCCGTCGTTGCGGTAGTTCTTCGCGGCGTTGATGCCGCCCTGGGCGGCCACCGAGTGGGCGCGCCGGGGCGAGTCCTGGAAGCAGAACTGGACGACGTGGTAGCCCTGTTCGGCGAGTGTGGCGCCGGCCGCTCCGCCGGCGAGACCGGTGCCGACGACGATGACGGTGTGTTTGCGCCGGTTGGCGGGGTTCACGAGTTTCGCCTGGAAGCGGCGGGTGTCCCAGCGTTCGGCGACGGGGCCCTCGGGGGCCTTCGTGTCGACCACGGGCTCGCCCGTGGCGTACTGCGTGTAGTCGGGCATGTCAGCTCACCACTCCGGTCATGACGGCGACGGGTACGGAGATGAAGCCCACCGTCAGCACTGCTGCGAGGAGGTTGGCGAGGGTCTTCAGGATGCGGTCGCGGGTCGCGTTGCCGACGCCCAGGGTCTGCGCGGCGCTCCAGAAGCCGTGCTGGACGTGCAGGCCCATGGCGAGCACGGCGACGATGTAGATGACGTTGCCGTACCAGGTCGAGAAGGTGTCGATGACGTTCTGGTAGGGGTGCCCGGCCTCGAAGCTGGTGTGCACGGTGCCGGTCGTCAGGTCGAGGATGTGCCAGACGATGAAGAGCGCCAGGATGATCCCGCCCCAGCGCATGGTCCGGGTGGCGTAGCTCGCCCGGGGCCTCTTGTGGACGTACTTGGCCGGGCGCGCCCTGATGTCGCGCCGGCTCAGCTGGTACGCGGAGACGCCGTGCAGCACGACGGCCGCGACCAGCCCCACCCGGACGAGCCACAGCGCCCACTCGTAGTGCAGTACCGGTTCGCCCATGGTGCGCAGCCAGTGGGCGTACCCGTCGAACTCGCCGGGTCCGAAGAAGATCTTCAGGTTGCCCACCATGTGGGCGACGAGATATCCGAGCATGACCAGACCGGTCACGGCCATGATCGTCTTCTTGCCGACGGTCGAGTCCCAGAGCGTACGCGTCATCGACGGCCGTCGGTCCGTCCGCGTTGCCAATGCCATGGACACGACGGTAGGGGCGAACAGCCCGATCAGTCCAAGACATGGCCTGGCTCATCTCCATAGGCGTTCGCTATCGACAGCCGGTAGGGTCGAAGGGTGCACTTCCAACAGCTCACCTACTTCGTGGCCGTCGCCGAGGCCCGGCACTTCACCCGGGCCGCCGAGGCGGTGCATGTGTCGCAGCCCTCGCTCTCCCAGCAGATCCGGGCGCTGGAGACGGAGTTGGGCGCTGATCTGTTCAGCCGGGCCCGGGGCAACATCGCCCTCACCGACGCGGGCGAGGCGCTGTTGCCGCTCGCCCGGCGGATCCTCGCCGACGCGGAGACGGCGCGGCAGGAGGTCCAGGAGCTGGTCTCGCTGCGCAGCGGCCGGGTGCGGCTGGGGGCGACGCCGAGCCTGTGCACCGGGCTGCTGCCGGACATGCTGCGCGCCTTCCACGACCGTCATCCGGGGGTACGGCTGCTGCTGGAGGAGGGCGGCTCGCACGACCTGGTGCGTCAGCTGGCGCGGGGCGCGCTCGACCTGGCGCTGGTGGTGCTGCCCATGCCGGCCGCCTCTCCCGCGCTGACCACGGTGGAACTGCTGCACGAGGACCTGGTGGTGGTGTCCTCGGCGGCTGAACCGCCCCCCGGGCGGGGCGGCCGGATCCGGATCGCGGATCTGGAGGGGGCGCCGCTGGTGATGTTCCGGCACGGGTACAACCTGCGGGAGCTGACCGTGGCCGCGTGCCGCGCGGAGGGCTTCGAGCCCACGTTCACGGTCGAGGGCGGCGAGATGGACGCGGTGCTCGGTTTCGTACGGGCGGGGCTCGGCATCGCCGTGGTGCCGAGCATGGCCGCCGCCCGGGCGGGCAGCGACCTGCGGAGGACCCCGCTGGCCGGCGCCGGGCTGCGGCGCACGATCGCGCTGGCGCACCGCAGCGACGTGGCTCCGCCCCGGGCCGCGCGCGAGCTCCAGCGGATGCTGCTGGAGCTCCGGCCGGCTCCGGGCTGACCGGGCCGGGGCGCGAAGGGTCCTCCGCGCCCCGGCCGGACTCAGACCGCGTCCGCCAGCAGCAGGGCGTGGATGCGGTCCGGAGCCCCGGGGCGGGCGTAGTACCAGCCCTGTGCGGTGTCGCAGCCCAGCAGCCGCAGCTGCTCGGCCTGGGCGCCCGTCTCCACGCCCTCCACCGTGACGGCCAGCTCCAGGCTGTGGGCCAGCGACACGATGCCCTCGACGATCTTCAGATCGACCGGGTCCGCCGGGTGCTGCTGCATGCCCCGGGTGAACGAACGGTCCAGCTTGAGCACGCTCACCGGCAGCCTGCGCAGGTTCGCCAGGTTCGAGTAGCCCGTGCCGAAGTCGTCGAGCGCGATGTCGACGCCCATCTCCGCGAGCTGCCGCAGCGGCTTGAGGAGATCGTCGTCGGCGCCGATCAGGGCGGACTCGGTCACCTCCAGGCAGAGCGCCCCCGGTTCGAGACCGGAACGTTCCAGCACGTCGACGGTCTCGGCGACGAGGCGGGGGTGGTGCAGCTGGGTCGGCGAGAGGTTGACGTTGATCCGCAGCGGTCCTCCGTCGCTGTGCCGCTCCTGCCAGAAGTTCGCCTGCCGTACGGACTCCTCCAGCACCCAGCGCCCGAGCGGCACGATGAGCCCGGTGTGCTCGGCGAGCGGGATGAACCGGTCGGGGCCGAGCACCCCGTGCTGCGGATGGCACCACCGTACGAGGGCTTCGGCGCCGTGCACCGTGCCGTCGCCCAGGTGCACGAGCGGTTGGTACTCGATGAAGAACTCGCCCCGGTCCAGGGCGGCCGGGAGCGCGGTCGTCAGCCCGTGCCGCGTGATGGCCCGCGCGTCGGCCTCGGCGTCGGCGAGCTGGTAGCGGTTGCCGCCCGCCGCCTTGGCCCGGTACATCGTGATGTCGGCGCTGCGCAGCACCTCGGCGGCGCTGCGCTCCCCGGAGGGCCCCTCGACGACGCCGATGGAGCCGCGGACGGTCAGCTCTCGGCCGTCGAGGCGGATGGGGGAGGCGAGCGCGTTGAGGATGCGGCCGGCCAGCTCGTCCACCTCCTCGGCCGTGTCCGGTCCTGTGGTGAGCGCGACGAACTCGTCGCCGCCGAGCCGGGCGACCATCTCGCCGGGCGCGGTGGCGCAGCTCTGGAGCCGGTCGGCGACCTCGACCAGGAGGCGGTCGCCGGCCGCGTGGCCGAGGCTGTCGTTGATGGCCTTGAAGCCGTCGAGGTCCAGGTAGCAGAGGCCGAAGCGGATTCCCTCCTGGGCGGCGAGGGCCTTCTCCAGGCGCTCGAAGAACAGCGTCCGGTTGGGCAGCCCGGTGAGCGCGTCGTGGGTGGCCTCGTAGCGCAGGCGCAGATGGAGCAGCCGCCGCTCGGTGGTGTCCTCCATCAGTGCGAGCTGGTACTCGGGACGGCCCTCGGAATCCCGCAGCAGCGAGACGGTGAGGTTGGTCCACAGCACGGTGCCGTCGTTGCGGTAGTACGCCTTCTCGACCCGGTAGTGGTCGCGTTCGCCGCGTACCAGCTCGTCGTAGTACTTCCACACCTGCGGCGAGTCCTCGGGGTGGACCCACTCGTTCACCTTGTGGCTGCGGACGTGGTGCTCAAGACCGCCGAACATCTTGGTGAGGGTGTCGTTGATCTCCAGGATGTTGCCGTCCAGGTCGGCGACGCCGATGCCGACGGCGGCGTCCTCGAAGACCGCGCGGAACCGGGCCTCCGTGGCGTGCAGGGCCTGTTCGGCGTCCGAGCGGGCGGTCAGCGCCGAGCGGGCGATGGCCTCCTGCTCGGCGAGCGTGCGCTCGCGCAGGGCCCCGGTGAAGCCGGCGGCGAGGGTGTGCTGGATCCGGGCGCAGCGGGCCCGGCCGTCCTCGGTGGACAGCGCGCCGGGCCCGGTGCCGCCGCAGTACAGGACGAGGTAGGAGTCGACGACGCCGAGCGTGGAGCTGAGGGCGTCCGGGTCGGTGCAGTGCGCGTCGATCAGGGCTTCGCCGATCCGCTGGGCGGGCGAGGCGTCGAAGGGGTGGGCGTGCAGGATGCCGTTCAGCTCGCGTGCCAGGGGCAGCAGATGCTGTTCGAACTCCGGCCGGGTGAGAGAGGTGGCCGTCAGGGGGAAGATGGCCCGGCTCCAGATTCTGGCGAATCTCCGCAGCCGGCCTTCCGGACCGTCGGGTTCCGCGTCCGGTTCCCCGGACGTCTGGGCGGGAATGGTCACGCCTTGCGCCCAACCCCTGCGAAGCCCGAGAAGGCGTACGGGTCTTCCTGCTCCGGCGCCTGCGGGGTGTCGGGCCGCCATTCGGGCATCGACACGAGCCCCGGCTCGACCATCTCGTAGCCCTCGAAGAACTGGCCGATCTCCTCGCGCGAGCGCATGATCAGCGGGTTGCGGATGTTCTGGTAGACGCCGACCGTGCCGGCGGCCTCCTCCTCGGGCAGCGGGATGCCCTCGTACGAGGCGTGGGTCAGGACGATCAGGCTGCCGGGGGCCAGTGACTCGCGCAGCTCGGCGACCGCGCCGCGCGGGTCGTCGGCGTCCTCCACGAAGTGGAGGACCGCGACCAGCAGCAGCGCCACCGGCCGCTCCAGGTCCAGCAGCCCGGTGATCTCCGGGTTCGTCAGGATCTCCTTGGGACGGCGCAGGTCGGCGGCGGCGATGACCGCGCGGTCGACGCCCTCCAGGACGGCCCGGCTGTGAGCGACGGCGACCGGGTCGTGGTCGACGTAGGCCACCTTGGCCCCGGGGTCGGCGGCCTGGGCGACCTCGTGGACGTTGCCGAAGGTCGGTATGCCGGAGCCGATGTCCAGGAACTGGTCGATGCCGGTGTCCACGGCGTAGCGGACGGCCCTGCGCATAAAGGCGCGATTGGCCTGCATGATCTTGGGAAGGCCCGGAAGGAACTCCATGGCCTTGCGCGCGGCTTCCCGGTCCACCTCGAAATTGTGCGATCCGCCCAGATAGAAGTCGTACATGCGAGACACGCTTGGCACCGAAATGTCAATGCCCTGCGGTGCCCAGGCGGGACGCTCCATCGATGTCTCCAACAAGTCGCCACGGCGATCCGGCCATGTTCATGGTCAGTGTTGACCAGAGGCTACTGATCGGCCGCCAAGAGAGCGAGTGGAAACGGAAATTAGCGATCCGTTATTGGTCACACTCCGGTGGCATCTGCGGGCGATCCGTCGCTGCGCGTATGCGAACAGCGACGGACCGGCACTCCGGACGCCGTTTCCCTGTGATTCGGGGCCACTTGGGGCTCCTGGGCGGTGTGTCCTCGTCGAACCCAAAGAGCGTGAAGCCCGCACTGTCGGTGAGCGCCCTTCCGAGCTTCCTGCCCTCCTGAACGGCGAGTTGACCGGTCTCCCCGGATTCCGCCGCCTCCGCCTCCGCCTCCGCTTCGGCCTCGGCCCGTATCCACCGCCCACCGGTCCGTACCCGCTGCCGGCGGGCTGCTGGACCGGAGCGGCGCTGCCCACGGACTGGCGGCGGGTGGTGCGTCGCCCCGCACCCGAGCGCACGCCGTCGTGAGCGTCGACCGAGCCGCGGCGGTGGGCGCGAGCGAGGCGTCGCGCCAGGTGTTCATGTCGACTCCCCTGGTGCTTCGTCGTACCGCTTCCCGGTGCGGGACCGCGCCGTTCATGCTCCTGGGTGCGAGACGCCGACGGGGGCGTGTTCAAAGGAATGCCGAGAAGAATTCGGCGAGGCGACGTCCACCGGTCAAACACGAATGGCCCATTAACCGCACGATCAGGCGAATCAACGGCAGGTGTCGCGTGTTCCCCCGCAGCGTGGATCATGCTCGCGGACGTGTACGGATCACGCATCGCGCGGCTCACGACGGTCGCCGCACTTCTCTGGCTGACAGCCGTACCGCTGCCCGCCACCGCCGACAGCTGCGCGGTGGCCACGATCGGGCAGGGAGACGGCAGTTCGTCGGTCGCCGTGGCGGGCGACGGAGACTGTGTCGCGGTCTCCGAGCCACCACCACCGCCACCACCGAAGCCGCCACCCCCACCGCCGCCTCCCCCGCCGCCTCCGCCGCCACCCCCACCTCCACCGCCGCCGCCGGTGGTCGCGGAACCGCCGCCTCCACCGCCGCCGCCGGTGGTCACGGAACCGACGCCTCCACCTCCGCCTTCACCTCCGCCGCCTCCTCCCCCGCCACCGGCACCCGCTCCCGCTCCCGCTCCCGCGCCCGCACCGCCATCGAATCCCTCGCCGTCGCCGGAGCCACCGGAGCGGACCGAGCCACCGCGCCCCCGGTCCGTCGCGCTGCCGGCGTACCGCAAACCGGCCCGCAAACAGCCGCGGAGCGGACCGTCGCTGGTGTCCCTGACGCTGCTCATCACCGCCCCGGCGGTGTTCGCCGTTGCCGTGCTGCGGCCGCGATCATCCCGCTGACCAGGAGAGATGCATGTCCGAATGGCTCGTCCTGAGCATTGCCATGGCGTCCGCCTGCGCGGTCGTCCTCACCATCGCCGTCCTGAACAACCGGCGGATCGGGGATGACGACGACCCGTCCGAGACGCCCGACGTCATCGAATACATGACGATGATGATCGGCGTGGTCTACGCGATCGTCCTGGGGCTCGCCATCGCCGGGGTCTGGGAGGGACGCAGCGCCGCCCAGGAGTCCGTCCGCGTCGAAGCGCAGGCGCTGCACGAGGTGCAGGCGCGCGCCTCCGTCTACCCGGTGGAGGTCCGCGACCGCATCCGCGCGGACGTCGACGCCTATGTCAGCCATGTGGTGCACGACGAGTGGAAGGTGATGTCCGAGCACAACACGCTCACCGAGCGCGGCACCGAGTTGCTGGACAAGGTACGGGCGGACGTCACCGACTACGCGCCCAGGACCGATCACGAGGGGCAGGCCTACCAGCCGCTGGTCGACCAGGTGGCGGCTGCGGACGACGCCCGCAGCACACGCGCGCAGAACGCCGGGGCGACGATGCCGGGGGTGGTCTGGTTCGGGCTGATCATCGGGGCGCTGGTGACCGTGGGGCTGATCTTCACCCTCCAGATCCGCAGAACGTTCCGCGAACTGCTCCTGGCCGGCCTGTTCAGCGCGTTGATCGCCTTCCTGCTCTTTCTGATCTGGGACTTCGACGCGCCCTTCGGCCGGGGCATCTCGGCCACCGCGGACCCGTTCCTCGACATGTTCCCGGGGGCCGCCCGCTGAGTCGGCGCCCCGGCCGGTGAGCCGGCCGGTGAGCCGGCTGGGGGACACCGCTGACCCATTCGCCGGACCCCGATCGCGGGCCGGGGAGACCCCTCCTAGCGTGTCGGGCATCGAGGTGCATTTTTCCTGCTATGTGGAAATTGGTTCCGCAGCTGCCCCTCGGCGAACCCGGAGGATCCACCATGCGCGCGATACGTGTCGCACCGCTCGCCCTGCTCGGCGCCAGTGCCCTGACGCTGCTGGCCCCGTCCGCCGCCCACGCCGCGCCGGACGGGGCGACCAGCACGTTCAACCCGACGATCGCCCCGTCGGTCATCGCACCCGGCGGCCGGGTCACCCTCGGCGCCGGCGGCTGCACGGGCGAGACGACCGTCTCCTCGGGCGTCTTCGACACCACCACCATCCCGAGCGGCTCCACGACGGCCACCGCCACCATCGACACGGACGCCCGCCGGGGGGCGGTGTACGCGGTGACGTTCGCGTGTGGCTCCACCGGCACCTCCCGCAACGTCAACCTGACGATCACCGGCGGCGCCACGAGCACCCCCACCCCCAGGCCCACCACCGTTCCGACCGCCAGCTCGACGGCGCTCATCCCGGGCGGCGTGCGCGGCGGCCTCGGCGGAAGCTCCGGCTCCACCGACACGGTGGAGGTCGCCGCCGGAGCGGCCCTGGTGGCCGTGGCGGCCTCGGGCACCCTCTACTTCGCGCGCCGCCGCACCGCCGACCGCCGCCACTGACCGCGAGCATGCGGCGCACGACAGTCGCCCCGGGTCCTGATCCAGGACTCGGGGCGACGGGCGTATCGGGCCGGGCGGGAGGTTCGACGCCTTAGAACGCCGCATGGCTCGTCGTCCGGCGCCGGACGAGGAAGACCGCGCCGCCGACGGCCGCCGCGGCCACCAGACCGCCGCCGACCTGCATCTCCACGGAGCTCGGCCCCATCGAGCCGCCGAGCCCGCCCTGCGAGGGGTTGCCGGCGAGCACGGTGAACTTGTGCGTCGCGATCCGGTCGTTGTCGCTGCACTTCACGGAGAGGTGGTACTGCCCCGGCGTGGTGTTGTTCCGGACTCGGGCATGGGCGTAGTTGGTGCCGTCACCCGGCGAGAGGGTGGTCGTCGGGAACGCGTTCGACCAGACCTTGCCGCCGTGACCGCAGCCCTGCGCGGTGATCTTCAGCGTGCCGCCCTGGTGGACGGAGTGAGGGTTGACGGCGACGTTGACCGGGCCGTTGGTGGCGGCGGCCATGGGAGCCGCCAGCCCGACGGCCGCGAAAGCGGTCGCGGTGACCGCGAGAGCGCGTGAGACACGCATCGTGTGAACCTCCAGCGGGAAACGCCCCCGGGGGCTTGTCCCCCGGGCTGGATCGACGAGAACGCCTCCCATGACGAACACTCACCAGCGGACCGGAGGCTCGCACTTCGGCGTTGCTCCACCCCGGTGACGCGACACGCCGTACGAAAACCCGCGGAACTGACGGAGTCGCAGGTCACAGCCCGTCAGAACTTTTATCTGCTCATTACTCCGATGGGCAGGCATCCGGCAGGCATCCGGCAGGCATCCGGCCGGGGCCCGGCAAGGGGCCCGCCCCCGCCGCCACCCGTTCGCCCCTCTCTGATCGCCGCCCGGACCCGACGCCCTTAGCGTTCACAGCGTCGCGACGAAGGGAGAACCATGGGCCGGGACTACGCTGGCGCCGAGCGGACCAGACGTGTGCCATGGGGTGCGGTCGCCCTGGTGCTGCTCAGCGGCCTCGCCCTCATGCGCAACGGCACGGAGTTCGGGGAGGCGGGCCCCCCGCAGCCCGCGGCGGCCGCCTCGCTGGACCTGGGCAAGGACACCGCGGGGCCGCCGGTGGAGGGCGAGGCGGTGCAGCCGCTGCCGTACGCCCCGGCCTCCCGGGTGAAGGTTCCGTCCATCGACGTCGACGCCCCGGTCATCGACGTCAACCTGGACGCCAACGGGTGGATCGACGCCCCGCCCGCCGAGGACCCCAACCTCGCCGGCTGGTACCAGAACGGCATCGCCCCCGGCCAGCGCGGCACCGCCGTGGTCGTCGGCCACGTCGACAACATGTCCGGGCCCGCGGTCTTCTACGGCCTCGGCTCGCTCCAGAAGGGGCACCGGGTCGAGGTCGCCCGCTACGACGGCCGGGTCGGGATCTTCGAGGTGTACGGGGTGGAGGTCTTCTCCAAGAACGACTTCCCCGGCCCCCGGGTCTACGGCGACACCGGCCACGCGGAGCTGCGGGTCATCACCTGCGGCGGGGGCTACTCCAAGGCGGGCGGCTACGACGGCAACGTGGTGGTCTTCGCCCGGCTCGTCGACACCCGCTGACAGCGGCGCTCCCACACGACGGCGCCCCCGGCTCAGAGGCGGCGCGGCACCGTGATGCGGTAGCCGGAGTCCAGCAGCCGGGGAAGATAGCGGCGCAGGGCCGCGACGCTCTGCGAGCGGTCGCCGCCCGCGTCGTGCGACAGGACGACGACGCCGGGCGCCGCTCCGTCCAGCACCCGGCGGACGATTCGGCCGGTGCCCGGCGTCTTCCAGTCGAGCGTGTCCACGGTCCAGGCCATGGGCTCCATGCCCAGCTCGGCCCCGATCTCGAAGGAGTTGCGGTTCCACGCGCCGTAGGGCGCGCGGTACCAGAGCGGCGGGGCCCCGAGCGCCCGGTCCACCACCTCGCTGGTGCGCCCCAGTTCCTCGCGGATCGCACGGCGGGAAAGCTTCGGGATCAGCGGGTGCGACCAGGAGTGGTTGCCCACCACATGCCCGTCGTCGGCCATCTCGCGCAGCAGGTCCGGGTTTCCGTCGGCCATCTCTCCGCAGACGAAGAACATCGCGCGGACCCGGTGCTCGCGCAGGGTGGCCAGGATGTCCGGGGTGTAGAGCGGGTCGGGTCCGTCGTCGAAGCTCAGGACCATCGAGTGACCGATCTCGGGGAGATGCTCGAAGGGCCGGACGCGCACGGGCGGCCTGGCCGGTCTGAACCTGGGCGGGGTGTTCGCCGTCATCGGTTCGAGCCGGTACGGGGAGGGCCGGCCCCGGACGTGTCCCGGAGGTCCCGCGGCCGCGGCGGGCGGGGTCTTCGCGGCGAGTGCGGAGCGAGCGGGCGCCGAGGCCGGATCGGCGGCGACCAGGTGGACGGCGGTGGCGGTTCCGAGGCCGAGCGCGACCCTCAACAGGGTGCGGCGCTCGGGTCCGGTGTGATCACTTCTCATGGCCAACTGCTCGCACGGCCGGACGTCTGTTCCCGCCGCCGACACCGACCATCGACCGTTTTGTACACGATCGACGCAGTATGTTCATCTCCATTCGGGCCGGTCGGCGTCCCGGAGCCTCCCCTCCGGGACGAGCCGATAGCCTCGGAGCCGTGACAGAGCAGCAGCCTCACCGGTTCGAACGCGGCACGGACGGCCCCAAGATGATCGTCGCGGGGCTCGACGGCTCCGATTCGTCGATGCGCGCGGCGGCCTACGCCGCCGGACTGGCCCGCCGGCAGAACGCCATGCTGGCCCTGGTGTACGTCCAGCCCGTCATCACGGCGGGTGCGGCGCTGGGCGTGCCGGTGGGCGACACCACGGGCGAGGTCGCCAAGGACCTGGTCACCCAGATCCGCGAGGCGACCGAGCGCTTCAGTGACGCGTGGGACATGCGCTGGGAGTTCCACACCTTCCGGGGCGACCCGTACAACGGGCTGGTGACGGCGGCCGACGAGCTGAAGGCGGACGCGGTGGTGGTCGGGGCGTCGGAGTCGGCCGGGCACCGCTTCGTCGGTTCGGTGGCCGTGCGCCTGGTGAAGGCGGGGCGCTGGCCGGTCACCGTGGTGCCGTGAGGAGCGTTCACCTGCCCATGAGGAGCCCGTCGCTCTCCGCTCCGCGCCCGAGGACGACGGTACGGATGCGGTCGCGGACCTCGCGCAGGTGCTCGGCCCCCTCGTCGAGGGAGGCGTTGAGGTTGACGGCGCGCCCGGTGCCGGTGTCGTACCACTGCGGGACGAACTCCGCCTTCTTCACCGTCCAGCGCTCGCCGGGCTCGGCGGGCGGCGCGAAGGTGAAGCGGCCCATCGAGCTCTGGTTGCCGCGCGGATCCTGGACCCCCTCGTAGTTGATCATCGCTCCGGCGATCTGGTCGCCCATCCCGTAGACCACCCAGGTGCCGTTGACCTTCTCGTACGCCTGCGGCACATGGGCATGGGTGCCGATGATCAGGTCGATGTCGGGGCGGCCCCCGTCGGCGGACGCGGTGAGCCGCCGGGCCAGTTCCAACTGGGTCGCGTCGGGCTCGTCCTGCCATTCGGTACCCCAGTGCGCGGAGAGGACGACGACGTCGGCGCCGGCCCGCCGGGCCGCCCTGGCCTCCTCGATGATCCTGCGCTCGTCGGTCACGTTGACCGTCCAGGGCCGGTCGGCGGGGACCGGGATGTCGTTGGTCCCGTAGGTGTACGCGAGGTGGGCGACCTTGGCCGCGCCCTTCCCAGGCCCGGCGGGCAGGATCGTGGGCCGGGCGGCCTCGGCGGCGGTGCGGGCGGAGCCGGCGTGCCGGATGCCCGCCCCGTCCAGCGCGCCGAGCGTGCGCGAGACCCCCGCGGCCCCGTCGTCGAGGGTGTGGTTGGAGGCTGTGGAGCAGGAGTCGAACCCGGTGGCGCGCAGGGCGGTGGCGACCTCGGGCGGCGACTTGAAGCTCGGGTAGCCGGTGTAGGGGCCGCCCTCCTCGCCGTACACCGTCTCCATGTGGCAGAACGCCAGGTCCGCGGCGGAGACGACCGGGGCGACGCCCGCCAGCATCGGGGCGAAGTCGTAGCCGGTGCCGCCCGCGTCGGCGGCGGCCCGGTCGATCACGGAGGAGTGCGGCAGGATGTCGCCCGCGGCGAGGAGCGTGAACGGGCGGGGCCCCTCGGCGTCCTGGCCGCCGGCGCCGCGGGCGGCGGGGGGCCCGCTCGGCGCGGGGGACGGGGACTGCTGCCCGGTGCAGCCGGTGGCCGCGGCGAGCAGGAGGGCGATGGCGGCCGCGGTGCCCGGTCGGATGCGCTGCGTCATCTGCTCGACTCCATGTTCGGATGATTACGACCATCCGACTACACAGATCTTCATACCGGATAAGCAAGGAGCATTGCCGCATACCTAGCTGAACTGGTCGTACCGGCCGACCCCGACGGCCCCTCGACCGTTCACCGCACCATTCGCCGCACTGAGCGACCGCTCGTCGCACGCCTCGGCGCACCGCCTGTTCCCGCGCCGCCGAATGCGTTCGTATACGCCAAGTCGGCAACGAGGCCGCCAGGGGCCGCCGCGGGAGAGGGCGTACATGAAGACCACCACGACGACCGACGAGCGGACCCTCGCCGAGTTGCAGCGGGAGCACGGCCCCGCGCTGTTCCACTTCCTCCTCGGTCTGACCTTCGGGGACCGGCAGCGGGCCGAGGACTTGGTGCAGGAGACCCTGGTACGCGCCTGGCAGCACCCCGAGGCCTTCGACGCGCCCTACGCGTCGATGCGGCCGTGGCTGTTCACCGTGGGCCGCCGCCTCGCCATCGACGCGCGGCGCTCCCGGCAGGCCCGTCCCGTCGAGGTCAGCGACACCGTGCTGGAGAGCACCCCGGACGCCCTGGACACCGCGGACTCGGCCGTCCGCGCCCTGGACGTCCGGGAGGCGGTCCGCACCCTCAGCCCCGAGCACCGTGCGGTGCTGGTGCAGATCTACTTCCGCGGGCTGAGCGTCGGCGAGACGGCCGAGGCGCTCGGCATCCCGGCGGGGACCGTCAAGTCCCGCTCGTACTACGCCCTGCGGGTCCTCGCGCGGACGCTGCCCGGCTACTCCCGCAGGTCCTCCACCCGGAGCAGCGCCAGCAGGGCGGAGGCCTCGGCCATCTCCACGTAGACCCGGGCGCAGCCGTCGCAGCCCCGGAGGTGGCGGGCGACCCTACGGGTCTCCTCGGCGTCCAGGGCGTCCAGGACGTACGCGCCCAGCAGCAGGCGCACATGCGGGTCGTCGCCGGGGTCGACACTCATTCACTGCCTCGCATCTCCTGGGCGATCCTCCCCTTCTGCCCACGCGGGGCGCGCGCCCCCGGTTCAATGCTGCGTGAAGCCCGGCACCGAGCAAGGAAAGAGGCGAGACGGGATGCGTCCCGAGGATACGGATGGGAGCGGTGGGAACGGGCTCCAGGTACCGATGACCTGGCTGTCCACCGAGTATCTCGCCGACGACCTGTTACGGACCGGCGATCTGATGGAACCGACGACCCTGGAGTTCCGGGCGGGGCGCGAAGCCCTCGCGCTGACGATGTTCCTGTGCGGAGTCCCCCGGGACGCTCCCGCCCGCCGGGCCCTGCCCGGGCCGCGGGTGGACGAGCTGCGGAGCCTCACGGCGTACGAGTGCACCTGGCGCGCCTGGGTCTGCGAGCGGCTGGCGGAGGCGGGTCGGAACACCGAGCCGGGCGACCCCGATCTGGCGTTGGCGCGGGCGGCCTGGCGGTGGCTGGAGGAGACCGAACTGCTCGCGACGGACCTCGACGCGATCGGCCCCGGATGCTGCAAGACCGACAGCCAGGAGGTCCGCGTCTGGACGCCCGCCTGGCAGTTGGGGCTGCCGCTGGGGCATCTGGCCGTCCGCCTGTGCTGATCGCCTGCTTCAGGAACCGTGCACCCCGGCACGGTACTTGGGCAGCCGCAGCGTGATCTTCATGCCTGCCCCGACGCCGGTCTCGATGACCAGGCCGTAGTCGTCGCCGTAGACCTGACGCAGCCGCTCGTCCACGTTGAGCAGGCCGATGCCGGTGGAGGCACCGCCCTCGCCGCGCAGGATCTGCCGCAGCCGTTCGGGGTCCATGCCCGTTCCGTCGTCCTCGATGACCACCTCGGCCTCGGAGCCGGCGTCCAGGGCGCTGATGGTGATGCGGCTGCGGGTGACCGCGCCTTCCAGGCCGTGCTTGACGGCGTTCTCCACCAGCGGCTGGAGGCACAGGAACGGCAGCGCGACGGGCAGCACCTCGGGGGCGACCTGGAGGGTCACGGCGAGGCGTTCGCCGAAGCGGGCGCGGACGAGGGCCAGATACTGGTCGATGGAGTGCAGTTCGTCCGCCAGCGTGGTGAACTCCCCGTGCCTGCGGAACGAGTAGCGGGTGAAGTCGGCGAACTCCAGCAGCAGTTCACGGGCCTGTTCGGGGTCGGTCCGGACGAACGAGGCGATGGCGGCGAGCGAGTTGAAGATGAAGTGCGGGGAGATCTGCGCCCGCAGGGCCTTGATCTCCGCCTCGATGAGCTGGGTGCGGGAGCGGTCCAGCTCGGCCAGCTCCAGCTGGACGCAGACCCAGCGGGCCACCTCCCCCGCCGCCCGGGCCAGTACCGCCGACTCGCGCGGGGCATAGGCGACCAGCGCGCCCAGGACCCGGTTCTCGACGGTGAGCGGAACGGCGACGGCCCAGCGCAGCGGGCAGTCGAGGTCGGCGCAGCCGCTGTCGAAGGCGGTGCGGCGGCCGTTGTCCAGGAGCACCTTCAGCTGCTCCATGACGTCCTTGCCGTGGTGGTGCCCGGCGCCGTCCCAGACCAGCACCCGGTCCCGGTCGGTGAGGCAGAGGGCGTC
Source organism: Streptomyces sp. CNB091 (assembly GCF_000377965.1). Taxonomy (NCBI): domain Bacteria; kingdom Bacillati; phylum Actinomycetota; class Actinomycetes; order Kitasatosporales; family Streptomycetaceae; genus Streptomyces; species Streptomyces sp. CNB091. Next base: position 637,930 of record NZ_KB898990.1, on the reverse strand, counting down.
GGTGCCGAGCAGGGAGCGCAGCCGGCGGGCCGCGCGCCGGGCGCTCTCCTCGGTGAGGCCGGCCCGCAGCGGCGGGGCGGCCAGCGACGCGGTGTGCAGGGTCTCGAACGTGGCGTGCTCGACGGGGGTGCCGACGTCGCTGGGGCGCAGCGGTCGGGCGGTGCGGCGGCCCACCAGATACCCGGCGACGAGCAGCAGCACGGCCGGCACCACGACGAGAACGGCGATCGCGGCCCCGGTCATCGTTCCCGCCCCGCGGCGGACCGCGCCGAGGAGAGTGCCTCGGGCAGGTGGAAGCGGGTCATGGCGGCGTTGGTGCCGGGGGGTATCCGCCCCGGTGTGGCGAGCGAGACGAGGATCATCGCGAGGAACCCCACGGGGACGGACCAGACGGCGGGCCAGGCGAGCAGGGCGTGCGGCCAGCCCGGCGGGCGTACGGCTCCGCTGACGGTGACGGCCACCGCGACGAGCGCGGAGCCGCCGCCCAGCAGCAGCCCCGCCACGGCCCCGGGCGGGGTGAGCCGCCGCCACCAGATGCCGAGGACGAGCAGCGGGCAGAAGGAGGAGGCGGAGACGGCGAAGGCCATGCCCACCGCGTCGGCCACCGGCACCCGGCTCACCAGCAGGGAACCGGCGAGCGGTACGGCGATGGCGAGGACGGTGGCGAGCCGGAAGTGGCGGACCCCGCGCGAGGGCAGGACGTCCTGGGTGATGACTCCGGCGACGGCCATGGTGAGCCCGGAGGCGGTGGACAGGAACGCGGCGAACGCCCCGCCGGCGATCAGCGCCCCGAGGAGGTCGCCGCCGAGTCCGCCGATGACGCGGGCGGGCAGGAGGAGGACGGCGGCGTCCGCGTCTCCGCCGTACCGCAGTTCGGGCGTGTAGAGCCGGCCGAGGGCTCCGTAGATCGGCGGCAGCAGGTAGAAGAGGCCGACCAGAGCGAGAACGGCGACGGTGGTGCGGCGGGCGTCGCGGCCGTTGGGGCTGGTGTAGAAGCGGACGACGACGTGCGGCAGACCCATGGTGCCGAGGAAGGTCGCCACGATCAGCCCGTAGGTGGCGTACAGCGGATGGTCGGCGCGGAAGACGGCGAGCTGGTCGTCGAAGCTGACCCGGGGCCGGCCGTCGCCCTGCCAGGCGAGCACCAGGAAGAGAGCGGGGACCAGGAGCGCGGTGAGTTTCAGCCAGTACTGGAAGACCTGGACGAAGGTGATGGAGCGCATGCCGCCGGCGGCGACTGCGGCGGTCACGACGGTGGCGACGAGGACGTCGCCGAGCCACCCCGGAGCGCCCGTGAGGATCTTGAGGGTGAGGCCGGCGCCCTGGAGCTGGGGCACGAGGTAGAGCCAGCCCGCGCCGACGACGAGGGCGCTGACCAGTCGGCGGACCTGCCGTGATTCGAGCCGTCCCTCGGCGAAGTCCGGCAGGGTGTACGCCCCCGAGCGGCGCAGCGGGGCGGCGACGAAGACCAGGAGCACCAGGTATCCGGCGGTGTAGCCGACCGGGTACCAGAGCATGTCGGGGCCGTGGACGAGGACGAGCCCGGCGACGCCGAGGAAGGAGGCGGCGGAGAGGTATTCGCCGCTGATCGCGGCGGCGTTGAGGCGGGGCCGCACGGTGCGCGAGGCGACGTAGAAGTCGGAGGTCGTACGGGAGATGCGCAGGCCGAAGCCGCCGACGAGGACGGTGGCGAGGACGACGAGGGCGACCGCCACCCAGGACGCCATGTGGTCGGGGGTGCTCACGGGGCGGGGCGGCCCTCCACCAGCCGGGCGAAGTCGCGTTCGTTGCGCTCCGCCCTGCGGACGTACCACCAGGCGGCCAGGGTGAGCGGCGGGTAGGTGGCGAAGCCGAGCACCGCCCAGACGAGGGCGGAGCTGTTCAGCGCGGCGAAGAGGAGCGGCAGGGTGCCCGCGACAAGGGCGAGGACGCCGAAGACGGTGAGCCCGGCGCGCAGTTGGCCGCGCATCAGCGATCGCACATAGGCGCCGCCGAGAGCGGTCTGCTCGTCGATCTCCGACTGGGTGCGGTAACGGGGCAGCGGGCGCACCCGCCGCGGCTCCCCCGTGACCACTTCGCGCCGGGGCGATGGCTCTGCGGACATGGGCTCGGAGTGTAGGCGTCGGCGGGCCGTGCTGGGAAGGGTTCGGCGAAGAACCCCCCAGGTCAGCGGCCGCCCGGGCGCATCAGGAGGTCGCGCAGGGCGCGGGTGTGGCGGCGGCTGACGGCCAGCTCCGCCTCCCCGATGCGCACGCTCATGCTGCCCGCGTCCAGGCGCAGCTCGTCGATCCGGCCGAGCGCCACGAGGTGGCGGCGGTGGATCCGGACGAAGCCCCGGGAGCGCCACCGCTCCTCCAGGGTGGTGAGCGGGATGCGGACGAGGTGGCTGCCGGCGGCGGTGTGCAGACGGGCGTAGTCGCCCTGGGCCTCGGCGTACGCGATCTCGTCGATGGGGATGAAACGGATGACGCCGCCCAGCTCGACCGGGATCTGGTCACCCGCGCTGTCGTGGACGGGTGCGGACCGCTCCCCCACCTGCTCGGCGACCCGTCGGACGGCTTCGGCGAGGCGTTCGCGGCGGACCGGCTTCAGGACGTAGTCGACGGCCTTGAGGTCGAAGGCGTGGACGGCGAAGCCCTCGTGCGCGGTGACGAAGACGATGAGCGGGGGTGCGGCGAAGCCGGCGAGGAGCTGGGCGACGTCGAGGCCGGTGAGACCGGCCATGTGGATGTCGAGGAAGACCACGTCGATCGCGGACGGGTCGTCGGGGCCCGCGTCCACCGCGCCACCGATGCGGCGCAGTGCCTCGGTCGCGCCGGTGGCTCCCTCGGCGCTGCGGACACGGGGGTCGGCGCGCAGGAGGTAGAGGAGTTCCTCCAGGGCGGGTTGTTCGTCGTCGACGGCGAGTACGCGCAGCATGAGGCCGGAGTTTAGGGGGTGCGGGGCGGATCAGGGCCGGGACGTGAACGGATCCCGGGTCGTACCCGTACCGCGGCACGCGGCACGCGGCACGCGGCACGCGGCACGCGGCACGCGGCACGCGGCACGCGGCA